>DATFSP010000172.1:0-34484 GCA_035262545.1 Rhizomicrobium sp.
AGTAAATTCTTGCGCAATCGGCGCGAATATAGGTTTGAGAACTGAGGCAGAAATCAACCAGCTCCCGCTCACGACGCGCTTGCCGCTGGTGCGAAGCGATTTCGGTTCTTGCGCCAACAGAAGTACGACCAGTCCGACCGCTTTTCATGCCGGGACGCCATTTCCTGAATGGGTGGTGGAACCGCTCCTAGAAGCGTACGGTTGCGCGCGTGGGCACGGGGGATTTTAAAATGATCGTTCGTCCATCGCGACGCGGCATGTTGGCTGGCGCCGGTATTGCGGGCCTTTCAGTAGCAAATCCAAGCCTTGCCGCCTCTGCCCTTGAAGATTTGCGCATATTGGGACTCATGGCCGAAAATGTCAGCGGGCCAATAGGCGTTCAACTGGCAGAGGTGCGGTTGTCCTGGCGGCTCGAAACGGACAAGCGCGGGACCTTGCAAAGCGCTTACCAGGTCCAGGTGGCGTCAAGTGCGGGCAATCTAAGGGCTGGGAATTTCGATCTCTGGGATAGCGGACGGATCGGCAGCGACCAGTCGTTTGACATTGTCTATCGAGGTAATCCACTTGTTTCCCGCCAACGCGCGCACTGGCAAGTGAAAGTATGGGACAATCACAAAAGGGTTGCCACCAGTGCTCCTGCCTTTTGGGAAATGGGTTTGCTGTCGCCGTCGGATTGGACCGGCAAGTGGCTGGCCGCCGAAGATGCTGAAATGCGCGGTGACCGCGAAGTCGGCTTGACTTGGCTGGCGGGAGATAGGCCGGCAGGCAAAACCACACGTCAGTTTCGGCTGAATTTCGCGCTTGACGCGGACGCCGAAGCGACGCTGGTCACCATAGCAAACTCTAGTTATCGATTGTTTATTGATGGCTCGCCGGTTGCATTGCCCCGCCACTTGTCGATCGCGATGGGCCCTCAAGGTGCCGTCTCAAGCGTTGTTTCATTAAAGGCCGGCAAGCATACGCTTGGTTTTAGCCTCGATGATTTGGATTCTCTGTCGATATCCCTCGGGGCGGCTACCGTTAATTGCGCGGCGATGATACGCGCGAGGATGGCAGATGGGCGCGTCGTGCGCATCGGCGATAGTGGCACGCGAACATATGCCGATAGTCCTGCAAACTGGGCCTCGGTCGCATTTGATGATGGCGCTTGGCCGCTCTGTGTACCAGTCGGAACGCGGGCCGCCCCATTCCCGGGAAAGGGTGCTTTTCTGTTGCGGCGTAATTTCGAAACCTCGGGACAAGTGGTTTCTGCGCGACTTTATGTGACCGCACTCGGCAGCCATGAGACGTATATCAACGGCCAGAAGATTGATGACGCCATGTTGGCGCCCGAGTTTACAGACTTCCGCAAACGCATCCTCTATCGTGTTCATGACGTCAGTGCGCTCATAAGAGAGGGCGCCAACGCGATTGGCGCGATGGTTGGCGACGGGTGGTATGGGAGCTTTCTGTCTCCGTCGGGTCGCTTCTCCTTCGGTGATGCACCACTACGCTATCTGGCACAGCTTGAGATTACCTATGCGGATGGCCGGGCGCATACTGTAGTTACGGACGAGCAATGGTCGCTTTGCGCGGCACCAGTAACCATGAGCGAAATCTATGACGGCGAGGAATATGACGCCCGCCTTGAACAGCCTGGCTGGGCGAGCCCAAATTTCAAAGAGGACGCCCGCTGGACGGCGGTGAGGATTGCGCCACCGGCGACAGGTCGCCTCGAAGGCATGATTAGTCCGCCAATTCGGCGTTCCGTTACGCTTCCAGCCAAGAGCATTAAGGCAGCCGCGGATGGCTATGTAGTGGATTTTGGTCAGAATTTTGCCGGTTGGGTCAGGTTCAGTACCAAGGGCCGCGCGGGAGACAGAATTTCGCTGCGCTTCGCCGAAGTCCTCAACTCCGATGGAAGCGTCGATCAATCGAACCTAAGGATGGCCCGGGCCGCCGATTTCTATACCCTGAAGGGGGACCCTGCGGGCGAAACTTATGAACCGCATTTCACCTATCATGGGTTCCGCTATGTCCAAATCTTCGGCCTTTCGGGCGCGCCTGGGCACGACGACATTGTCGGCATCGTCGTCCATAGCGATCTTCCCGAAACCGGGCATCTGCGGGTCGACAATGCACTGATCAAGCAGCTTTGGCAGAATGCTCTTTGGAGTCAGCGTTCCAACTTTTTTGGAATCCCGACGGATTGTCCGCAACGCGACGAACGACTGGGTTGGATGGGCGACGCAAACGTGTTCTGGGACGCGGCGGCATTCAACATGAATGTTGCCCCGTTCACCGAACGCTGGATGGCGGACGTTCGTGATGCCCAAGCTTCGAACGGAGCCTATAGCAATGTATCCCCTAACACGCTGGACGACGGCGGCAGGAGCGGTTCATCGCCATGCTGGTCCGACGCTGGAGTCATGCTGCCATGGATCGTGTGGAAACGTTACGGAGATACCGCGGTCATCGATCAACACTGGGACTCGATGGCGCGATACATCGAATTCATCGAGGAAAACAATTCGGAATTCATTTGGCTTAATAGGCGTGGCAACGATTATGGCGATTGGGTGTCTTACGATGGTAAGGAGCCGGGCGATCCGACCACACCAAAGGACCTGATCGGCACCGCCATGTGGAAGCATTCGGTCGATGCGTTGGTTGACATGGCCAGGGCAACAGGCCGCAACGAACATGTAGCCCGCTACGCAGCACTGTCGGGCAAAATCAAGTCGGCATTCTTAAAATCGTTTGTTCAGGCGGATGGGACTGTGGGAAATGACTCGCATACCGGTTACATTCTGGCACTTCGCTTTAACATGTTGCCCGCGGACTTGCGCGCAGCCTCCGCCGCCAAGTTGAAAGCGAACATTATCAGGCGCGGTAATTTTTTGACGAGCGGCTTTATTGGCACGTCATATAGTCTTGATGCATTGGCTGATGCCGGTTTTGCGGAGACGGTATACGACCTGCTTCTGCGCACTCAATATCCGTCTTGGGGCTATATGGTGATCAAGGGCGCGACGACGATTTGGGAACGCTGGAATGGTGATACCGGCAACGTGGCGATGAATTCATACAACCACTATGCGCTGGGCGCGGTGAACGGTTTTGTCTTTCGGCGCATCGCTGGCATCGATGCTATAGAACCGGGGTTCAAGGTTTTCGCTGTCAATCCGGTGCTGGATGCACGCGTAAAATCCGGCGGGGGTGACTATGATTCAATACTCGGGCGGCTTGCCACCGACTGGTCCCAAGGACCCAACGGTGAATTCTCAATGAAGGTTAGCGTCGCGCCCAATGCCAAGGCCCGCATCCATCTTCCTACAATGCCCGGCGCCACAATCCGCGAAAGCGGTATCAGCATTACCGCCAACCCCGACATTAGATTGATCAGTTCGGACAGTGCGGCAACGGTTCTAGAGGTGGGTTCAGGAAACTATAACTTCGCAGTTTCTGCCGGCTGATTTGCCGGGCCCTCGGCAGCGCTGGAGTTACAGTGAACAATTTTCTGTTCATCCATTTTTTCGGAGCGCACAAATTTAGGTCGCGTGAGCCTTCAGATTCATGGGTCTGTTGCAGTTGCTCTTGAGGATGCAGAGATTGCACATTGCTAGGTCTGCTTTGTGTCAGCGCAGCGAAGTGACTTAAAACAGCTGGTCGGAACCACTTGGTAGAGCTATGACCAAAAACATCTTGGTTTTCTACGGCTCGTATCGCGAGCCCCGCTTTGGCCTGCGCATGGCGAGGTTTGTGATTTCCCGGCTGCGAGATCGTGGAGTGAATGCGGAGCTTGTCGACGCGCGCGCCGTCGGTCTTCCAATCCTGGAGCGGATGTACAAGGAGTTTCCTAAAGGTCAAGCCCCGGAAGCAATGGAGCGCCTCGCTGCTAAAATCAGGAGTGCCGACGGCTTTATTTTCGTATGCGGCGAATACAATTGGGGCATCCAACCAGGGTTGAAGAATCTGACCGACCATTTCTTTGAGGAATGGTTTTGGCGGCCCGCCGCGATCATAAGCTATTCGGCTCAGCGCGCCGGAGGCGCCCGCGCCAATTACAACTGGCACGGCATCCTCTCGGAAATGGGCATGATCGTGGTATCGAGTTCGATCACAATCGGGCCGGTGACAGAGGCGCTTGACGAAGCGGGCTCACCGGTTGGTGAATCGGGTGCGTATCTGGAAGGACATTTTCCACGGTTCACCGATGACTTAATGTGGTGGGTTGAAGCTGCCGAGGCTCAACGCCGTCGAAAGCCGCCGCCCTACTGAACCGCCTAACCAGCGCAGCAGCAACCGACCCAGCGCCGGAGGCTTATGGGCTCGGCTTAGTGACCACGATGAAAGTCGCTGTCGGCTTGCCTCCCGTTCCTGTCGTCGTGACGGCGCTCACTTCGAGGCCTGGTTTCAAGCCCGCAGCCCCCAGATCGACCATCCTCGTCATGACAGTGTCCTTGTTGACGATCACATGGCGCGTCTCTGCTTGGCCATAATCAATGTCCATCTCATCGCCCTTGGCGGTGTGGGTGACCGACTTGACGTGCCCGTTGGTCATCATCAGCCCGGATTTGTTCATTGCAAAATTCACGTTGGGCCCTTTATCCATCAAATGGACCTCTTTCGCGGTCCCCGTGCCGGGCTCGGTGCTGTTCTGGTTGGAAGTACCAAGATAGGCGCCTTGCTTGATATCGTCTGTTGCCGCGGGCTGGCGTACCAATACCCTCGTTTGTGGGGTAATGCCGATTTCGACGTTGCCCTTCGCTGTCGCCAGAATGAGGTCAGCTGCGGCGATCGACTTTATAGTGCCGGCAATGCGAACGCCTCGAGGCGCCGGCTGCGCGCCCGCGCCTGCAGCAGTGAGGACAACCAATGCGAAGGAGATAAGGTGAATGCGCATGAGATTTCTCCTAGAAGGAGCGGTGCAGCAAGTCGTCCGTGGCACAAGTTAGCTTAGTTGGGACGCATACGTCGAAACAATTTTCCAACTTCAAGGGTAGGTGTAGCCAAGGAACTAGTCTTCCGCAAAGTTGGCGTGGAAGGAAGCGATGATTTCTCAGGGGGATTGGCTGACTTTGGAGGTCAAATACTGGTGGAATTTCCAGTATTGAAGCTGCGATCTACAATCTAGAGGGAAGCACGTCAGTTCTGCGTAGCGCGCCAAAGACGGCGTGGCAGTTGCGTTCTAACTGCCTGGCTACCTTTCCAGTACGACGGACGCGCCGTAATCGCATGTTACAGCGATATACGTGATTGAGGGCCTGTTCGGCTGGCTCACGGGCCAGTGACCAACCTCCTTCATTGCCCCAAAGGGTGCGGAGATCGCTTCGGGATGGCCTTGCCGATTGATGCCCCCACGCCTCGCCAGTTCGCCGAGCGGTACAGTCCCACTCCGACGAGACCAGCAAAGCCATTAGCGCGAACAACGGACAAAAAGCCGATGGGGGCATTCCCATCGGCTTTTCCAAGTGGCTCACGCCTGTCGTGGCCTGTTTTATTTTGCAGCGATTGTGGGATTGACCCAACCGGGTTGCATCGTTTCCTTGGTCGACATGCGAAAGGTCAGATAGTCCACATGATCGGGAATGTCGGCCCAGCCATGCACCGCGGCGACTGGGACCACGATTACATCACCGGGCTTGACCACGACGGTACGCGAACCGACTGCCAGGCCGCCGCAGGTCGGACCATTGGGGCCGCCGGGCGTGTTTGCCGTGCCGTGCCGTCCGTTGACGATATGGCCGTCCAGGAACATCGTGCCGCCGCCCGAGACGATGTAATAGCCTTCGGACTGATAATCGTGGGTTAGGGCGCCCTTCTGTGCGTCGGCAGGCACCGACGCCATCTGCTCGCCGCACGGCTCACGCTCGGCCGCCGCCGCTCCGCCCCCGCCAGCTGGACGCGGCGGCGGATTGCGGGTGGACTTCCGGTGCACGATCCCTAGTTCGAAATTGACGGGGCCGAGATCGACCACCCGCGCATTCTCGTCGAGCGTCTGTTTATCCTGTTCGGTGGCGCTGATCTTGGCGATGTCTTCCTTGGAGATGTAAACTGACTGCAGCGTCGTCTTGGGTGCGCCTTGCGCGTACGCCGCGACCGGCGCGACAACCGACGCGACCAGAAGAATCTTTAATGCATTGCTCGGCATTGTCTTCCTCCCTGTTTTAACTGCTGATCTGGGGTGAGTGATCTGATATGAATAATGCTGCCCCAAAGGGTCGGCGGAATGCCTGCCCCCGAGCGGTTATATCATGCTGTAAGCGAGCGATCCTCTGAAATGCCGGGCCGTGAAGCGATAGCATGAGCTGCCCCCAACCTATCGCGGGAGTCGTTCTATTGGGTGGGGGGAGAAGGAGTACGTGGTCGCGGCTATTAATGAATTGGACTATTCCGGCGGATTAGCGATATTCCATGCGCCGCTCCTGTTATAATGGGCATACATCTGGAGGGCCGCATGCGAAGGAGCCTTGCGGCGCTTGGCGCGCTTCTATTCTTTTTTATCGCCCCAGGTACAGTCGCTGGCTTAATGCCTTGGTGGATTGCGCGTGGCCATATGAATTTACCGTTCCTGGGTCAAACCCCGATCCGCATCATTGGTGGACTTCTTATCATCGCGGGCTTGGTCCCCTTGGTGGAATCCTTTGGCCGTTTCGCCCTGAAAGGGTTGGGCACGCCGGCACCCATTTTTCCGACCTGCCATCTGGTGGTCAGCGGCTTTTATCGCTATGTGCGCAATCCTATGTATGTTGGCGTATTTGCGATTATTCTGGGCGACGGGCTGATTCTAGGTAGTTTGACCGTGCTTGCTTATGCTCTTCTCGTCTGGCTTGGATTTTACCTGTTCGTGATGCTGTATGAAGAGCCAACGCTGCGGCGTAGTTTCGGCCCCTCCTATGAGGACTTCTGCCGCCATGTGCCGCGCTGGATACCCAGGCTCACGCCATGGCAGGATAGTTAAATCTCTGCTTGGCGAATTAGCGCGACATCCGTATACACCCCACGCGCTCGCGAAGCATCTCCGCTTCGATTGGCTGGGACCCAATCCAGAAGCACAGCGGGGCTAAATTGACCGCCCAAACATCGTGGGCTTCTAAAACGCAATGGCCTGCCGCCCGATATTAGCGCACCTAATTGAGCATCTGCGGAATTGGCTTTCACCTGATCGCGGTCAGGAAGATCAGGGGAGCGCGCAGCAGAGCTGTTTTAGGTGAAGGCCGCCTTGGGAATGGTGCGACAATGCCCGTGGGCCGTGGCGCATCTGCTGAAAGTGAACTACTATTTTCCCAAGGCCAGTAACTGGTAAGCCGCCTGGGGCGCTTATGGTCATCAACGTTCTATGGACACTGATTGACGCATTGCTCGGAGCGTTCGTGGGTGCCGGGATAACTTTGGCGAGCTACGGGCAATTTTCACTTTGGCGTATGAGCCGGAGGGTTTGGAAATCTTCTAGCTCGCCACATGGCACGACGTTAACCACGTCAAACGACCAACTTGTGCTCAACGATATTCTTTCGGAGAACATCGAAACCCCATCCATCGCGGCTCAGATTCGAAAATTAAAACCAGGTTGGCTTAAAATCCTATATCAGTCGCCAATGAAGGCCGGCACTACGCAGGTACTCAGAGTTTTGGTGGGTACAGAAGAGGCGAAGTCGGCGATGGAGGAAATCCTAGGTCGCGGCTCATTAGATCCAATTAAGACGTATACCTACATGAGTGTCTCCGTGCGCGGGGGCACGTTTGAGATTACGCCACACGACTCCAACCCAGAACGTATCGTCATGGGGCCTAAACCTGCCGAATGGGCATATGACATAAAAGCAACGGAAGAAGGCGTACAAGAACTGGAGATAAAAGTATTCGCCCGATTTGTCCGGCCGGACATAAGCAAAGAGGAACGATACGAAATCGAGGTCGCAAGGAGAACGTTGATTGTAGAGGTAAACTATGTTTACTCGTTCGTGAAATTCTTTACCGAACGTGACAAAACATTTTGGGGAATTATTTTAGGCCTCTGTGCGGCAGTTGCTTTGGGCATTCTGAATTTGGATAGCGTAAAGCACGCGATCGATAATTTTGTAGTTCGAACATTCCATTTGCCCCCTGCTCCTCCGAAGTGAGTCATCACGGTGAGTGCCCAATGATTGACGATCTGGACATCTGGCGCGCCGCCGAACAGCTGCGGAAACTCTACGGCTCCGACGCCGCCATTCAATCCGCCATGCGTGCGGACGATTAACCTGCCAGCAGCCATCCGGAAACGTCGGGCCGCGGCATGCGCCGCCCGATATGGGCGCACACGTCACCATTGAGCATGTGCGGAATTGGCTTTCGGGCGATCTTGCGCCGTGCCGAATACAACACACAGACGCGACCAAGGGCCGCCGTTTGGGGCGGCGGCCCTTGCGAAATGATCATGCTTGTCCGCTCGTTTGGCGTCAGACTACGCCGCGGTTCTTCCTACGTCTCACAAACCAGACGGTGCCTAGCAAGCCCACACCAAGGACGGCCACGGTTGAAGGCTCAGGTATTCCGGGCGGTGGCGGCGGCGGGGAAACCGGAGTGCAAGTATCACCTGTTAGGGTGCAGATGCCGCTGATACGGGGCTGCTTGAGGTCGTTCCAACCAAAGAAGCCTTTGGAGTTTAGGGCCTCCTCGGTGATGTGGATGTCAGTGATCACTTCGCCGCCCGTGGCGGTCAACGTGAAGAAGTTCTGACCATTGCCGAGCGTGTAATCGAAAGTTGCACCCGTCTGGTCGGTCACATCGATCAGCGCGGTGCCTTCGCCAAAGTCCAGGTTGCCAATGAAGTCGGTGGCACCGAACCCTGACTGAACTGCGATATCCAGATTAGTGAGCTGCATCCCATTGGCTCCGCCCTTAGAGTCGGTGCCGCAGTTCATAGTGCATATGACGTCGGCCTGTCCGATGCCGTTAGTGCCGATTTCTTCTGTGCCCGAGATTACGTCGAAGGTGACGGTGGTACTGGTTTTTTTGGTCTGCCCCGTCAAGCTGGTTAAATTGTTGTCCTTCGCGCCAAAAAGTATGTTTTGCTCGCCAGGCTGCTGTGGGCAGTTCTTGAAACAAATCGAGATGTGCGCGTCTGCTGCCCCTCCGAATATGGCCATTCCTGCAGCCACAGCCGTCGGGAGTAAGGCGCTTCTCATGTGGCTAGCAGGTATTGCGAACCTAGGCATGGCGAGTTCCTTTCCAACTTCGCTTTCCTGCCCCGGTTTTCGTCAGTTTGTTTTGGTTAATAGAAAGGAAGCAATTGCCGTGCCAGCGCCTCGAACATTGGAGTTTTTCAATGGGTCATGGCTGGAGATGTAATCGGATTTTACGGCGCTTACATTGTCAAAAATGCAACCGCAAGTTTTCCGCCAAAATCAACAAGTTGCACATTGTAAGTGCGATTGACAGTTTCCCAGATGTGAAATTGCTTGGCTCGAGGACCGCGCCCCCCATGCGAGGCCTTTCATGGAACTTAACCGCCGCCCGCGGCGCGCACGAATGTATCGAGCCCGAGATTCATCTCGTCTCCTAGGGCCGGCCCGGGATGGAGCGTGAGTATTATAGCTGGAGCGCGAGCCGACTTCATTTCAACGTGGATCTGGAAAAAGACGGATCGGACGCACGACGCGAGCGCTGGCAGAAGTTTTATTTTTGCGGTCTCGCCCCTTCACGCGCACCGCCGTCGGAAACCCATCAACGCCACGCTTGCGTCCGTTCGTCAGCGTCCCGGCAGCGGTGAGCACTCAATCGATGTGACTCGGTCGGGAACTCCCCGTCTCAATAAGTTTGGCCACACAATGCTGCGCTGCTGCCCCATTAACCCCGGCACGCTTTCTGCATTTGTCTGGCATTTGCTGAGCGTAGCATTCCTGATTACTACCAAAAACCCTGCAGCCGACGGTGCTCGGCCTTGTCCTTCGTCACTAACGCTTAGGTGTGCGGGCCAACCCCTGTTTTAAGAGGCAGGGCGGCTTTGTTAGGTTGCGGGCATGAGGTCGCCTAAAATCAAAGCCTTGTACGACCAGGCCGTCGCGTTGTACCAGGCCGGCCGGCTGGTCAAGTCCCTCGCCAACTACGAGCAGGTGCTAAAGTTAGCACCCAACTTTGCGGGCGCTCATGCTGATCGCGGTCTCGTGCTCAGGGACATGAAGCGGCTCGACGAGGCGTTGGCAAGCGTGGACAAGGCCATCTCAATTGAGCCTAGCTATGTCGGTGCCTGGAATATTCGCGCCGTAGTGCTCAGGGATATGAGGCGACTGGACGAGGCGCTAGCCAGCTTGGACAAGGTCATCGCGCTCAACCCCGCCTCATCGCAAGCCTGGAGCAACCGTTGCGCCGTGCTGGCGGAGATGAACCAGCTGGACGCGGCGTTGGCCAGTGCCAACAAGGCCGTCTCTCTTCAGTCCAATCGCGCCGATGCCTGGAACAATCGCGGTGTGGTGCTGCGGGAACTGAGGCGGCGGGTCGAAGCCCTGGCCAGTACGGAAAAGGCCATCTCTCTTCAGCCCAATTACTTTGATGCCTGGGCCAACCGTGGCCAATTGCTCTCAGACCTAAAGCGGTGGGAAGAAGCCGCGGTCTGCTACAGCAAGGTGCTGGCCCTGAAACCCGATGATGAATTACTGTTCGGCCATTACCTTTTTGCGAAAATGGCGGTCTGTGATTGGGACCGGCTTGACGACAAAATCGGCAAATGTGCGGCAGCGATCCGTGCCAAGAAAACCACTTTACCATTCCCCGTGCTGAGTCTGCTGGATAACCCGGCGTTACTCAAATCGGCGGCCAAGGTATACTCAGATGCCCAATACCCGAGAAGCCTTGCGCTGGGGCCAATTCCCAGGCGGAGCGCAAGCAATAAAATGCGAGTTGGCTACTACTCTGCCGACTTCCACAATCACGCCACAACCTACCTGATGGCTGAGCTGCTTGAAGCGCATGACGCCGCCAGGTTTGAACTTTATGGCTTCTCTTTCGGGCCCAGTCAGCAGGATGAAATGCGCCAGCGTGTTTCCGCCGTCTTCGAGAAATTCGTGGAAGTCAGCGGCACGAGTGACGCAAACATCGCGCGGCTGTCACGTGAATGCGGCATTGATATTGCGATTGACCTAAAGGGCTACACTGTGGGCTCGCGGCCAGGAATTTTCGCTCACGGCTGCGCGCCTATTCAGGTTCAATATCTTGGCTACCCAGGCACCATGGGTGCGGATTATATAGATTACATAGTCGCCGACCGCACCGTGATACCGCCAGGCAGCCAAGACGACTACATGGAAAAAATCGTCTGGCTGCCTCACAGCTATCAGCCCAACGACTCCAAACGGAAAATCTCGAGCAAGGTTTTCACCCGGCAGGAAGTAGGTCTACCTAAGTCCGGCTTCGTATTCTGCTGCTTTAACAACAATTACAAGATTCTTCCCGAGACATTTGAGAGCTGGATGCGGATTCTCAAGGCAGTTGATGGCAGCGTGCTGTGGTTGCTTGAAGATAATCCGACCGCTGTTAAAAATCTGCGCAAGGAAGCTGCGGCGAGGGGCTTGGATGCTGGGCGTTTGATCTTTGCCGGACGCCTGCCTCCGGACGAGCATTTGGCCCGGCAACGGCTGGCGGATTTGTTTTTGGATACTTGGCCGTGTAACGCACACACCACGGCCAGCGATGCCTTATGGGTCGGGCTTCCAGTGCTTACCTGCATGGGGAAATCGTTCGCCAGCCGCGTGGCGGCGAGTTTGCTGAGTGCAGTGGGTTTGCCCAGTCTGATCACCAACTCCAGAGCGGATTACGAGGCGCTGGCAATCGACTTGGCATTACATCCGGTAAAGCTTGCGGGTTTCTGGCTAACGCTTGAGGACAATCGAACAGTGGCACCACTTTTTGATGGCAAGTTGACTGCCCGGCATTTGGAAGCGAGCTATGAAGCCATCTATGCTCGCTACCAGTCAGGCCTGCCACCGGAAAATATCGAAATCTCTTCATAGCTGGACTACGTCGTTCCGCCCCTCTACGCTCGATAAGACTTGCATCATAATTTTTGACTGCCGCCCGATATGCGCGCGCATGTCACGATTGAGCACGTTTGGCTTTCGTGTGATCGCGCGCCAAGAACCCTTCGGAAAGGGAGAAACAAATTATGATTCATTATCCGGGCCGGTTAAATGGAGGCCCCGCAGAGGACGTTTATTGCTTGGTAGAGCCAGCAGCCAGACCAGCGAGATATATAATTACCAGGGTCGAGAGGGATTTGCCGGACGGCGAGTACAAGCTCTCAATAAGGGGCGAAACACTTCCGGTGCGTCATGCCAACGGGACTTGGACTTTCATCTAACATCTAATCATCTCATTGCCGAGTTGAGCCCTTCGCGACGTAGCCGGGGTCCGCTTGGTGATCTTTACTGGCGCCCCAGCAGATTCCGCACCGTGCCGGCGTACGAGTCTTGATCTTGCGGGCGTTCAGCTCCGCCGCGATCGCGACCAGGGTTGTAGCGCCGGCCGAACGTATGTTGGCAACGATGGGCTCGATGTCCCGGGCGCGGGCGTCGGCCTTGGCCTTCAGGGACCCGACCGCCGCCTTGTAGCCGCCGGCATTACCGAAGGCCCGCGCGCCGTTGGGGTTGCCCAGCTTGACGCCCCGCGCCTTGGCCGCCTTCAGGGCCACCTTGGGGCGCGTATGGGCTGGCCGCCTACACGCCATCGCGCCCCGACCAGATATCTCTCGCCTTGCATTCGATATTGGTCATGCCAGCCTTTGGGATGCCCCGACTGACGACATGAAGTTACCTTTGAGCCATCAAGAAGAAAAATAGGTAGCGACATGTCCTTGAATTAGTCGCGCCAAAATCCGAATCTTCCGAGGCGGAGGCTGAACGCCTGTGGCCGCAGATTGGGGGCAACATGGACTACCCTTATGATCTTGGCTCGCACTCTCGGAAGATCACCACCAAATCAGCAGATGCACAGCGCTGGTTCGATCGCGGCCTGAACTGGTGCTTTGGATACCACCATCAGGAGGCCGAAGCCTGCTTTGAGAAAGCGCTGGAGTTTGATCCAAACTGCGCCATGGCCCACTGGGGTATCGGCTACGCAGCCGGACCGAATTACAACTTACCTTGGGAACTCCTCGATCCAGACGGCAAAGCTGTTGCGCTCGCCCGCGGATATGACGCCGCTCATGCCGCCCTTGCACTGAAGGGCTCCGTTACCGCCCCAGAACGCGCTCTAATCGAAGCACTTCCAGCGCGTTACCCGCAACGCGATCCCGTCGATGACCAGCGGCCATGGAATGACAAATTTGCCGACGCAATGCGCTTCGCACACCAAGCCCACCCCGACGATTTGGACTTAAGGGCTATTTTTGTGGAAGCGATCCTCAACCGCACGCCGTGGCGCATGTGGGATTTGCAAACTGGCGAACCTGCACCCGGCGCGGGCACGATAGAAGCGCGCGACGTGCTCGAGTCCGCCTTCCGCGATCTGCCGGGGGCGAAAAACCACCCAGGGCTTTTGCACTTGCATGTTCACTTGATGGAGATGTCGCCTCATCCGGAGACAGCTCTGGTGACTGGCGACCGTCTGCGCGAGATGACCGCTGACATGGGCCATCTGACGCACATGCCTACCCATATCGATATACAGTGCGGCTATTATAGAGATGCGATGTACTGGAATCAGAAAGCTATCGTTGCGGATCGCAAGTTCTACGACCGCGCCGGGCCAATGAACTTCTATTCGGCTTATCGCGTGCACAATTACCATTTTGCCGCTTATGCTGCGATGTTCCTCGGCCAATTCACGCCAGCCATCGCTGCCGCGGACGAGTTAATCGAGACAGTGCCTGATGAGTTATTGCGCGTTCCATCTCCGCCGATGGCCGATTTCTTCGAGAGCTATCTTTCCATCAGGCAGCACGTGCTTATTCGCTTTGGCAAATGGCACGAGATCCTAGCCCAAGCTCTGCCAACGGATCCCAACCTTTATTGCAATACTAAGGCAATGATCCATTACGCGAAGGGCGTTGCCCATGCGGCACTGGGCGAAGTGGATGCCGCGGAAACGGAGCAAGCGCTGTTTCGTGACGCACTCTGGCGGGTACCAAAGTCACGGAAGCTGCATAATGTTCCCTGCACGCAATTGCTCGCAGTAGCCGAGGAGATGCTTGACGGTGAGATCGCTTACCGCCGAGGCGAGTATGAAGCGGCCTTTACTCATCTTCGCGCTGCGGTCGCGTTGGAGGACAGTCTGCCGTACGATGAGCCTTGGGGCTGGATGCAACCGGTCCGGCATGCACTCGGGGCACTGCTTCTGGAGCAGGGCCGAACAGCCGAGGCCGAGGCGGTCTACCGCGAGGATCTCGGGCTGGCTGGCGCGCTGCCGCGCGCCCAGGTTCATCCGGAAAATTTGTGGGCGCTACGTGGACTGCTCGACTGTCTTGAGCGGCGTGGCGAGCTTAAGGAGGCCGAGCAAATCAGACAGCGCGTGGAGATCGCCGCCGCTCGCGCTGACGAGCCTGTGCCAGTGTCCTGCTTTTGCGCCCGTCGTAACGCCGCCTGAGCTTCTTTACCGCGTTACTTAAAGGATCCGCGCTCCTGGCCAAAAACGGGCACTGCGGAGCGAGAACTCGTTGACCGCCTAGACTGGCGCGGCCGAATTTTGGAACGACCGCGCCAAACAATGCTTAATGCACTGTAATCAAAAGATTTCTTGAGGTTCCCGCGCGAGTAGCCGGTCGGATGCTCAGGATCTTGGGTGTGACTTGGGCGTTTTTGGGTTGCGCGCTTTAAAAGTTGGATTACGCTCAATTGTCTTACCGATGGGAGATGTACGCATGACCTGGACGACCCCTCGCGTGATCGAGATTGCCGTAGGCATGGAAATCAACTGCTACGCCTGCGCCGACATTTAACTCTCGCGAAATTGTCGTAACAGGGCTGGGGCCGGTTGGCCCGGTGGCGAGCTCGTCTGTTTTTCAAGGCGGGCGCGGGGGTGCTTGACATCCTGGTGTTAGGGGCGGCGGCAGGCGGCGGCTTCCCTCAATGGAACAGCAACGACATTACGGCGCAAAGGGCACGGGCGGGCGATCCCCGGGTGCATCCGCGCACGCAATCCTCGATCGCAGTCAGCGCCGATGGCCGCAATTGGGTGTTGTTCAACGCCTCGCCAGATCTGCGCCAGCAAATCAACCAGCATTCCCAGCTTCAGCCGGCGGCCGATGCGCCGCTCAGGGCCACGCCCATCAAGGCGGTGGTGCTGACCAATGCCGATGTCGATCATGTGGCGGGGCTCTTAAACCTGCGCGAGAGCGAGCCATTGGCTCTTTATGCGCATCCGCGCGTGCTGCAAGTCCTGGCCAAGAACAGTGTGTTCAATGTCCTCAACCCGGAATTCGTGGCGCGGCGTTCGCTCGAACTGGAAGAGGTCATTGGGCTTTGCGACAAGGAAGGGAGAAAACTGGGTTTAGGCGTGCGCCCTTTTGCCGTGCCCGGCAAGATCGCGCTGTGGATGGAAGACAAAAACGCGCCGGACTTCGGAACTACGGAAGGCGATACGGTGGGCGTGGAAATCCTGAATGAAAATGGCGGGAGTTCTTTTTTCTACATCCCTGGATGCGCCGCGATGACCGACGCGCTCCGGACCCGGCTCAAGGGCGCGGCCCTGGTTTTCTTCGACGGCACGCTTTGGCGCGACGATGAAATGATACGCGCCGGCGTGGGCGCCAAGACCGGCGAACGCATGGGCCACATGAGTTGCGATGGGCCCGGCGGCACCATCGCGGCTTTCGCCAACCTCGGTGTCGGCCGCAAGATCTTCATCCACATCAACAACACCAATCCATTACTGATCGCGGATTCGCCGGAGCGGGCTTCCGCGGAAAGCGCGGGCTGGCAGGTCGCCGATGACGGCATGGAGATCGCGCTGTGAACGACCGTGCCGACACGCGGGCCTGGGCCAAAGAGGAATTCGAGCGCCGCTTGCGGGCCATAGGCGCGGAACGCTATCACGACAAGCACCCCTTCCACGCCAAGCTGCACCAGGGCGGCCTCAATCAGGGGCAGGTGCAGGCCTGGGTCCTCAATCGCTTCTATTATCAGAAGTCTATTCCTCTCAAGGATGCCAGCCTGATCGGCCGCGCCGACGATATCGCGTTAAGGCGCGAATGGATCAGCCGGGTAATCGATCATGACGGGACCAAGGAGGGCGAAGGCGGGATCGAACGCTGGCTAGTACTGGCCGAGGGGGTGGGCCTCGACCGCTTCTATGTAGAAAGTTGCGTGGGCGTACTGCCCGCGACGCGCTTTGCCTGCGAGGCCTATATCCGCTTCGTGCGGGAAAAGAGCCTGCTCGAAGCGGTGGCGTCGTCTCTCACGGAGATGTTCGCGCCGGTCCTGCACAAGACGCGCATCGCCGCTCTCCTGGAACATTATCCGTTCGCCAATGATCGCACGCTCGCCTACTTTCGCACGCGGCTGGTGCAGGCGCCCGACGACGTGGCCTTTGGCCTTACCTATGTGCTGGAACACGCCGACAGCCGCGAGAAGCAGGAACAATGCCTGGCGGCGCTCAGCTTCAAGACCGATGTGCTATGGTCCCAGCTCGACGCGCTCAATTATGCTTACGTCACCCCGGGGCTCATTCCGCCCGGGGCCTTCGTGCCGAAGGACTGGAAATGAGCCGGGTCGTGATAGATGCCGCCTGCATTCCCCGCCTGGCGCCGCATATGCGGCTGCGCCACGATAAAATTCGCGATCAATGGACCATCCAGGCGCCGGAGCGCAGCTTTGTGCTGGATCAAATCGCGCACGCCATCATCTCGCGTTGCGATGGCGTGGCCACCATTTCAGTCATCGTGGATGGGCTTTGCGCCGCCTTCCCGGGCGCACCGCACGAGCTGATCGAGAAAGATGTACTGGCGCTGGTTCAGAATTTCACCGACAAGGGCGTGATGCAGACATGACGGCGCTCGAACCTCCCATGGCCGTGCTGGCGGAATTGACGCACCGCTGTCCGCTGCAATGTCCTTATTGCTCCAATCCCCTGAAACTGGAACGGCCGGGCGAGGAAATGCCGACCGCCGACTGGCTGCGCGCCATCAGGGAAGCGGCCGCGCTGGGCTGCTTGCAGGTGCATTTCTCAGGTGGCGAGCCGACCACGCGTAAGGATCTGGAAGAACTGGTCGCGGGCGCCAGCGAAGCCGGACTCTATACCAATCTCATCACCTCCGGCGTGGCGCTGGACGAGGCCCGGCTGAAGACGCTGGTCGCCGCAGGTCTCGAGCATGTTCAGTTGAGCTTCCAGGATTCGGAAGCGGAAATCGGCGAGCGCATTGGGGGCTATCGGGGCGCGCAGGCGAAAAAGCTTGCCGCGGCTGCCGCCGTGCGCGCCGCAGGCCTGCCGCTGACGGCCAATTTCGTGGTGCATCGGCAGAATATTCATCACGTGGAGGCGATGCTGGAACTGGCGATCGGAATCGGCGCGCACCGGGCCGAGATCGCGAACGTGCAATATTACGGCTGGGCGCTCAAAAATCGCGCCGCCTTGATGCCCAGCCGCGCGCAACTGGACTGGATGACCGCGACCGTTGCCGCCGCCAGGGAGCGGCTTCAGGGAAAACTGGTGATCGACTATGTGGTGCCCGACTATTACGCCCGCCGGCCGAAATCGTGCATGGGCGGCTGGGCCCGGCGTTTCCTGAACATCACTCCATCCGGCAAGGTGCTTCCCTGTCATGCGGCGGAAAGCATCGCGGGCCTGAAATTCGACAATGTGCGCCAGCGCAGTTTGGGCGACATCTGGCGTGACTCGGATGCTTTCAACCGTTTTCGCGGCACCGAATGGATGCCTGAGCCCTGCCGCTCTTGTGACCGCAAAGAGATCGATTGGGGCGGCTGCCGCTGCCAGGCCTTCGCGATCACCGGCGACGCCGGCAAGACGGACCCCGCATGCGAATTGTCGGAAGATCATTTCGGTCTGGTGGAGTTGGCCAAGGCAGAGTCGGAAAAAAGAGCGGATATTTTCGTCTATCGCCGTTACGAGTCCGCGAGGGGGTCACTCGATGTTATGCGCGACGGGAGCTCGACAGCAATTTAAGCGCGGGGCGCCGAAGGGATACGCACCCGGACTGCCGTGAGTGTATCGGCGCCCTCACACCAGAACCCAATCCTCAATTCTGTGTTCGGACGAAGGCTGAAGCGGCAGCCCGCACAAATCTAGGCCAGGCGGTCCGCCAACCGTTCCAGCAGGCATCGGAGCCGGACCATCTCAGCCTTGCCGATTAGCTTGGCGAACTCCGCTTCTTCTTCGGCGCTGAGCTTGACCATGGTGTCCGACGCGGCACGGCCCTTGGCGGTAAGCCGCACGCGCTTGGCCCGCCCGTCGGTCGGATCGGGCGCCTGCGTTACGTATCCGGCCGTCTCAAGGCTGTCGGCCAGATAGCCCATGCTTTGCTTGGTCATCTGGGCGCGCTGGGCCAGGTCACTTACCCGCGAGCCGGTCTCGGCGAGGTTGCGAAGCAGGCTGGAATGGGCGGGTCGGATGTCAGGGAAGCCGGCTTCGGCCATCCGCGCATAAGCGCGCGCGCGCAGCGTTTCCTCGACCCGGCGCAGCAGCCCGCCCAGGGTTCTTCGCTGCAAGGGGATGTTCGTCTGCTTCATGCCGGGATATTGACATTAGACAGGTCATCTGTCTACTATTGACAGGTATTCTGTCTAATGGAGGCGTGATGTCCGAGGCCATAATTATCAGTGAGAACGCTGGACGGGTTTTGAACGTGGTTGGCGAACAACTCACCGTGCTCGCCTCCAGCGAACAGACTGGAAGCTATGAGGTCTTCCATCAGACGGGACCCGAGGGTAGCGGCCCGCCGCCCCACAGCCATCCCTGGGACGAGGCCTTCTACATCACGCGCGGCGAGATCGCGTTCGGCGTCGGTGAGAAGACGGCAGTCGGCCGGCCCGGAACCTTTGTGCACGTGCCCGCCGGCTCGATCCACTGGTTTCGCTTCGGTGCCGGTGGCGGCGAAATGGTGTCGCTGACATCCCGCGGAAACGCGTCGCGCTTGTTCACGGAATTTGACCGCGAGATCTCGCCGCAACATCCGGATCTGGGCAAGCTGGTCGAAATCGCCACGCGGTATGGCGCCAGCATTCCGCTGCCGCCCCGCTGACCTCCGGCGGCGGCCTCGGCTCTACCAATGCGACTTCCCCCGCCGCTATTTCGCTCTTCGATGCCGGCCTCGCTGGAAGAGCCGTCCGCTGCAAGAACATGGTGGGCGCGTAGCGTTTGTCGAGATTAATTCAGGTGTCTCAACTCCCTGAGGATTGAAGCTGGGTTGGTGGCGCAAATAGAATAAAATCCTAACGTCTCCACATTCAATGTCATAATCATTCTTGTTCATCCTTGGGCACGCGGTCGAATGATCGAGAGGCCTAGGGCATGGCACGACGCGAGCAAAAGCGTTTCATCCCGAAGCAAGCAATCGGCGGTCTGCTAACCAGCATTAGCGCAGTGTTGTTTCTTGCGATGCTTTTTTCAAATTTGCCGCCGGATTTTTGGAGTGCGGCCGGGCTCATTATTTGGCTCGCAATTGCTGGAGCCGTTGCGCTGTCGGTCATACGGCTGATCGGCCGCGCCGACGACAACCAAGTCCATTAGTCATGTCGTTTAGGCAAAGAAAGGCGGCGCTGGCGGAGCCGATCCCTGCATTGGTTCGCGCTAATATATGGCCGCAGACGAAAAATTATAAGCGAAGCGAATTCTCTCCGTTGGCTTTCAATTCGGCATCGATTTCGGTGAGAGCAGTCCGCTTCAGCTGATTCCAGGATGCCAAAGTGGTCGCCAGCATTTCCGATAACGACGCATAGGATGCCAAAGCATCGGCGCTGGGATCGGCATCAGCCCCGTCAACTGCTCGTTCGAGTTTCTGAAAATCTGCGGCAAGGCTTTTGAATGATGCGGACCTTGGTGGCACTTTCGGTCGGTCGGCCGCTGTTGCCGGCGGCACCGGTATATCGGACAGGGCCGAAATCGCGGCCATAGCTTGCGTGATTTTGGGCCGCAACACATTATTGCCTTGAGCATGCGCGGCCAGGGCGCCCATCAGGTCGGTCGCTTCTTTGAGGGCCGCCTCATCCTTCGCCCATGCGGACTGCACTTTCAGCGCCAGATCGAACTGGCGCGACAAAGCCGCCGGAGAGACACTTACCCTTGGATCAGGTTTGACGACAAGCGGGTGTCGCACATTTTGCCCGTCGGCGCTCAATTCGATTGTGTAGCGACCTGGTGGACTCCAAATTGCGCCAATCGCCGGCGGATTTGGCGAAGGTAGGGCGTTCGCATAATGGAGGTCCCAATAGAAGCGGTGCATTCCGGGCGTCGCTGTCGGGACCGGATGCGGCGGCACCCATTCCGGCGCATAAGCAAGTGTTGACGAGTCAGGCGGGGCGACAATCTCGCTGCTGGTGAAGCTGCGTACCTTGTGGTCGTTGGCGTCAAACACGGTAAGGGTCACGGGGCCCTTAGTCGTCTCGGGTAACAGATAGTCGATTGCGGCGCCGTCGGGTGGATTGGCGGCCAGAGGCTCGTCTTTCGGCATTGGTGTGCCGGTAAAACCGGCAGGACGCACACGCACGGCATCAGCTGGACTGAACAGGACGATACCCGACGCATGCTCTGCCTGATCCATCTGCCTGAGCGGGGCGACATCGTCCATAATCCAGAACCCGCGTCCATGGGTGGCGATCACCAGATCGTCGCCATGCACGTCAATGTCGCGCACGGACGTCATCGGCAGGCTCTGTTGCAGCGATTGCCAATGCTGGCCGTCGTCGAACGATACATACACGCCTTTTTCGGTACCTGCGTAGAGAAGGCCCTTCCGCTTCGAATCCTCGCGCACGACATTGACGAAACTGTCGCGGGGGATACCCGCGTCCATGCGTGTCCAGGACGCGCCGCCATCATTGGTGCGGTATATATACGGTGCATCGTCTTCGAGGCGGTGGCGATCGATCGCCAGATAGGCGGTGTTGGCGTCGAAACGAGAAAGTTCGATGCCTCCCACCTTTGACCACGCCGTCAGCGCTTTCGGCGTAACCTCGCGCCAATGGGTGCCGGAATCGTCGGTGCGCCAAACCAATCCGTCGTCAGTCCCTACCCAAAGCGAGCTCGCATTCAGTGGGGAGGGCGCAATGGTGTAGATCACGCCGCGGCGCCCGCTGATATGGTCGTCATCGGCCGCGGTTGATGGATCGAGGTTGGCCGGGATGCCGGGGTCGGGGCGAGTGAGATCAGGGCTGATGGCGGCCCAGTGATTGCCGCCATCGGTGGTGCGGAAGAGGCGCTGGTTCGCAAAATAAAGAGTTTTTGAGTCTCGCTTCGAAAAAGCCAGTGGCAGAGTCCAGGCGGCACGGAAATTAAGTGTCGGATAGGCCAGGGTCGGGTCCACGTCGCGGGTTTGCTGGGTGCGGGTGTCGAGTTTCTGTACTCTGCCGCCATAGATGATGTTCGGGTCTTTCGGATCGGGCGCGATCATGCCGCTTTCGCCTCCCGGTGCGACTTCGTGAAACTGCTGCATGGTGATGCCATCACTGCCGGTGGTACGGCTGGGCAGCGCCACGGCTCCGGAGTCCTGCTGCGCGCCATAGACCCAATACGGAAACTGATTGTCTGTGCTGACGTGGTATATCTGTGCTGTCGGTTGGTTGAACCAGCTGCTCCAGGTCTTGCCGCCATTGAGCGTGATCAGCGTTCCCTGATCGACGCCGAGAATTTGGCGATCGGGATTTGTGGGATCAATCCACATCTGATGAAAATCATCACCCGTGGGATCGCCTTTGAGTGCAATGAAGTTCTTTCCCGCGTCGTCCGAGCGCAGCACGATCGTATTCATTACATAGATGCGATCGGCGTTCGCGGGGTCAGCGGTAATTTCGGAGAAATACCAGCCACGGTTCCAGATGCGCTTGTCGCCGGAAGTATGAACCCAGTGGCTTCCGTCGTCGTTGGAAACATAAAGACCCGCCTCATTGGCAGGCCCGTCGGCAATCACATAGATTCGAGATGGTTGCGCGGGGGAAACCGCGATACCCATCCGCCCCGGATGGTCGGGAAATCCGTTGCCCGTAATCGGGCTCCAATGCGTGCCACCATCATGCGACACATAAAGCCCGCTTCCCGGCCCATTCGAGGGCGGATAGACGCTCCATGGCGGGCGTCGCGTCTGCCACAACGCCGCAAAAATCGTGTTGGGGTCGCCAGGCTTGAAGGCAAGATCGATTGCGCCGGTGTCGGCGTCCTTGAACAAAACCTTGCTCCAGTGCGCCCCGCCGTCGGTCGAACGGAATACGCCACGTTCGGCATTGGGGCCGTAGGCGTGCCCAAGCGCAGCGACAAATACGGTATTGGGGTCGCGTGGGTCCACCAGGATGCGACTGATCTGGAAGCTGTCGCCAAGGCCGATGAAGCTCCAATGTTTCCCGGCGTCTTTCGTCTTGTAGACGCCATTGCCATGGGCGATATCGGAACGCATGTCGGCTTCACCCGTGCCAACATAGATCGTACCGGGTTCGGCGGGGGATGCGATCGCGAGCGCGCCAATGGATCCGGCTGGTTCACTGTCAAATATCGGCTGCCAGGTGCGGCCCGCATCGTCGGTCGTCCACACTCCGCCATCCACGGCGCCGAAATAGAATCGGCGGTTATTGCCGGGGACTCCCTCTACCGCCAGCACGCGGCCTCCTCTAAAAGGCCCGATTAGGCGCCAATGCAAATCCTGATACAGGGAAGGATTGGGTGCGGCCCGGGCGCTTAACGCCGAAATGATGGTTATGGCTATCGCGGCGCAACCATGAATTATCGTCATTGGCTTCATGGTGCAGGCCCGTTAGTACGATGTTGAGCCCAAAGAGACGGGGCCAGCCGGATGGAGTTGAACGATCTTACTCAGCCATCTTTTGCCAAAGCAAGCGCCTAGAGGCGCCTGACGCGCGTGTTCAAGGCGCTCATGACATTCAGGACCTTCCCTCAGCCTAGCGGGCTATTGGGCCAGGCTTGGGAGATCCAGGGCATGCTGACGCGCACAGGCTATTGCTGTTTCGTAGCCCGCGTCGGCATGGCGCATAACGCCGCTCGCCGGATCATTCCAAAGGACCCTGGCCAAGCGCCTCGTCGCTTCTTCGCTGCCGTCGGCTACGATCACCATGCCCGCATGCTGTGAATATCCC
Source organism: Rhizomicrobium sp. (assembly GCA_035262545.1). Classification (GTDB taxonomy): domain Bacteria; phylum Pseudomonadota; class Alphaproteobacteria; order Micropepsales; family Micropepsaceae; genus Rhizomicrobium. The sequence goes on from DATFSP010000172.1 coordinate 23,208, forward strand.
ATCCCGACTCCGCCGCCATGATGAAGCGATACCCAGGTGGCACCGGAAGCAGTGTTGAGCAGCGCGTTCAGCATCGGCCAGTCCGACACTGCGTCTGAGCCGTCGCGCATTGACTCTGTCTCGCGGTTGGGCGAGGCGACCGAGCCGGCGTCGAGATGATCGCGTCCGATTACGATTGGCGCCTTGAGCGTACCATTGGCCACCATCTCGTTGAAAGCCAAGCCGAGACGGTGCCGGTCGCCTAGTCCCACCCAGCAGATGCGGGCGGGCAGGCCTTGGAACTTAATCTTGCTTCGAGCCATATCGAGCCAGTGGTGGAGATGCCGATTGTCGGGCAGCAACTCCTTCACACGGGCATCGGTCTTGTAGATGTCTTCCGGATCACCCGAGAGAGCGGCCCATCGAAATGGCCCGACGCCGCGGCAAAAAAGAGGACGGATATAGGCCGGCACGAAACCGGGAAAATCGAAGGCGTTTGTTACACCTTCGTCCTTGGCCATCTGACGGATATTGTTGCCGTAATCGACCGTGGGCACACCCCGGCGCTTAAATTCCAACATGGCCCGCACATGTTCGGCCATTGAGACTTTGGCCGCCTTCGTTACGCTATTGGGGTCTCGCTCCCTCGCGACATGCCATTGCTCCAGCGTCCAGCCCTTCGGCAGATAGCCATTCGCCGGATCATGGGCTGAAGTCTGGTCGGTCAAGAGATCGGGACGGATCCCGCGAGTGAGAAGCTCGGGAAGAACTTCGGCGGCATTGCCCAGAAGCCCAACGGATGTTGGCCGCCTCTCATGGCAAGACCGGTGGATGATTGCGAGAGCTTCGTCCAGGGTCTCTGCCATCCGGTCGAGATAGCCGGTCTTGATACGCATGGCGATGCGCGAAGGCTGGCACTCGATCGCCAGGCATGAGGCGCCCGCCATCACCGCCGCCAGCGGCTGGGCGCCGCCCATGCCGCCCAGCCCCGCGGTGAGGAGCCAGCGCCCAGACAGATCCCCGCCATAATGCTGTCGCCCCATCTCGGCGAAAGTCTCGTAGGTGCCCTGCACGATCCCTTGGGCGCCTATATAAATCCAGGATCCGGCCGTCATCTGCCCGTACATCATGAGGCCCTTGCGGTCGAGCGCGTGGAAATGTTCCCAGTCGGCCCAGCGCGGCACGAGATTGGAATTGGCGATCAGCACTCGCGGCGCATCGGCGTGGGTCTCGAACACACCGACCGGTTTGCCCGACTGGACGAGGAGGGTTTGATTCTCCTCGAGCCGTCGCAGCGTTGCCACAATGCGGTCGAAGCTTTCCCAGTCGCGGGTCGCCCTTCCGATTCCGCCATAGACCACCAGTTCCTCAGGCCGCTCCGCGACATCGGGATCCAGATTGTTCATCAGCATGCGCAATGGCGCTTCGGTGAGCCAGGACTTGGCGCTGCGCGCGCCGCCGGTGGGCGCCTTGATAAGGCGACTATTGTCAAGGCGAGTCATGCGGAAACTGTCCCCTTTTTGGATCGTGCGAACGCAATGGCAGCTTTGAGGAGTTCTTCCAGCAGTGGGATCAGCCGTGCCGCTCGCTGACGATTGAAGGGCGGCGGCCAATTGCCGGGCACAAGAACGTCAGTGGGTTCGTCCAGAAAACTGCGGCAAGCCAGCTCCATCTGCACTGCGTGAATGCCTGATGCCGGTGCACCATAGTGACGCGTCGTCCAACCCCCACGAAAGCGTCCATTGCTCACCATCGAGAATTCCGACCGACTGCAAATTATTTCCAGCGCCTTCTGCAACTGGCAGTCGCAGGTGCGGCCATTGTCCGTCCCCAGATTGAGATCGGGCAAGACGCCGTCGAACAGGCGAGGGATCACGGAGCGGATGGCGTGAGCGTCATAGAGAACGATTGAACCATGGCGCTGCTTGAGGAGCCCGATCTCTTGTTCCATGGCCCGATGATAGGGCTCAAAATATGTTTCGCGCCGGCGGGTGATCTCGGCCGAATTTGGTTCTTCACCTCGCCTATAAAGCGGCTCGCCGTCAAAACTGGTCAAGGGGCAGAGATCGGTGGTGGCCTGACCGGGATAGAGGGAGGCGCCGCTGGGATCGCGGTTGACGTCGATGACGCTGCGGGAGACCGTGGTGCGCACGATGGTGACGCCGAGATTTGCGGCGGATTGGTAGAGTTTCTCGACATGCCAGTCGGTGTCCTTTTGGGCAAGCCATGGATCGCGGAGAGTCCGGGCGATATCGGTCGGGATCTCGGTACCCGTATGGGGCAGCGCGACGATCAACGGAGCATCGCCACGTAGGATCTGGAGCCAGTCCGTCATGCCGCAAGTCCCGGGAGCCGAACCGACGCTGCCGCGTTGGTCACTTTGCGTTCCCGCACCAAACGAACGGCGCTCTCGATGTCCGGGTGGAGATAGCGGTCATCAGCAAGTGTGGGTATCACTTCGCGTACCAGCGTGCGTACTCGTTCCAGCGCGAGGCTGGACGCGAGGTCATGGTGGAAGTCGCAGCCTTGCGCTGCGGCCATCAGCTCTATCCCGACGATGCCGGCAACATTCTCGCCCATGGCCAGAAGACGGCGCGCACCATGGGCCGCCATCGAGACATGATCTTCTTGGTTGGCGGATGTGGGGATCGAGTCGATGCTCGCGGGATGGGCTTGCTGCTTGTTCTCCGCAACCAGCGCCGCCGCTGTCACCTGTGGGATCATGAATCCAGAGTTCAGACCTGGATTGGGCGTGAGGAAGGCAGGAAGGCCCGAAAGGGCGGGATCGACGAGCATGGCGATCCGTCGTTCGGCCAGGCTGCCGATTTCGCACAGGGCAAGTGCGATGATGTCGGCAGCGAAGGCGACCGGTTCGGCGTGGAAATTCCCCCCCGAAAGGGCCTCGTCGCTGTCGGAAAATATGAGTGGGTTGTCGGAAACGCCGTTGGCCTCGTCAGCCAGCGTGGTGGCTGCGCCGCGCAAAAGGTCGAGTGCCGCGCCCATGACCTGGGGCTGGCACCGTAAACAGTAAGGGTCCTGCACCCGTGGATCGCCAGAAAGGTGCGAGGCGCGTATGGCCGAGCCTGCCATCAGGTCCAATAGAGCGGCAGCGGATTCGATTTGGCCCCGATGGCGCCGCAGACGGTGGATTCGCGGGTCAAAGGGCGTGTCGGCACCGCGTGCGGCCTCTGTAGAAAGAGCGCCCGTCACCAGAGCGGACTGGAATAGCGCTTCGGCCTCGAATAACCCAGCAAGCGCGAACGCAGTCGAGAATTGTGTGCCATTGAGGAGCGCCAGGCCCTCCTTGGGCTGAAGCTGTAATGGCGCTAAGCCTGCAGCTCCAAGCGCCGCCGCGGCAGCCAACACCGCTTCGCCATTTTGAATTTGTCCGACCCCTATCATGGCCGCCGCCATATGGGCCAATGGCGCCAGATCGCCTGAGGCTCCGACCGAACCTTTTATGGGGATCACGGGGATAAGGTCACCGGCCAACATAGCGCCGAGAAGCGTGACCGTTTCAGGCCGCACACCCGAGGCGCCCTGCGCCAGGCTTGCAAGCTTAAGCGCTAGCATCAGCCGCGCCACGGCTTTGGGCATGGCTGGACCGATTCCGGCAGCATGAGAAAGCACGATGTTGCGTTGGAGGGCATCGAGATGGTCAGCGGCAATGCTGGTCGAGGCGAGTCTTCCAAAGCCGGTGTTGATGCCATAGACGGGAGTGCCACGTGCGACCATCCGCGCGACCGCGGCCGCGCTGGCGGCGATTGCCGTAGAATTGGCCGCCAATTGGATCGACGCGCCGCGATAGATGGCCCGCCAATCGGAGAGAGTGGTTTGTCCGGGTCGAAGGAGAACTTCTGTCATTTACCGCGCCATATTCTTACATGCAGGGGGTTGAATCCCATCCGGTAAACAAGCTCGGCCGGCTGCTCGATGGACCAGATGGCAAGATCACAAAATAGGCCTCGGGCCAGCATTCCCATTTGCCCACCACGGCCCAGCGCCAAAGCTGCGTGCCGTGTCATGCCGAGCAGACACTCCGTCACGGTCAACCGGAAGAAGGTCGCCGCCATGTTCATTGCCAAGAGTGGCGAGGTAAGGGGCGAGGTGCCGGGGTTGCAATCGGTAGCTATGGCGATGGGCACGCCAGCCTGGCGCAGCAGCGCAACCGGCGGCGCATCCATCTGGCGCATGAAGTAATAAGCGCCGGGCAGCAGCACCGCAACGGTCCCGGCCCCGGCAAGCGCAGCGGCGCCATCGCCGTCGAGATATTCTAGATGGTCGGCCGATAACGCGCCGAATTTCGCGGCAAGTGTGGCACCATTCTGGTTGGAAAATTGTTCGGCATGCAGCTTTACGGCCAGCCCGTGCGCCCTCGCCGCTTCCAACACGCGCGCGCATTGGGCGCGAGAGAATCCCATTGTGTCGCAATAGGCATCGACCGCTTCGGCAAGACCCAGTGCCAGAATGCGCGGGATGCGGACACGGCATACGTCTTCGATAAAGCCGTCGGCATCGGAGCTTTCGGCGGGCGGTACGTGGGCAGCAAGATATGTAGCTGCGAGCGCAACCGGACGAACGGAGCCAAGGGCGCGGGCGGCTCGCAATTGCTTGATTTCGTCGTCCAGCGAGAGGCCATAACCGGACTTGATTTCAAGTGTCGTGACACCTTCTGCCATGAGCGCATCCAGGCGCGGCAGGGCGGTCGCGATGAGTTCTCCTTCGCTGGCTTGATGGGTCGCGCGCATGGTGCTGCGGATGCCGCCTCCCTTGCCCGCGATTTCGGCATAGCTTTTGCCCGTAAGCCGCTCTTCGAATTCGCAGATACGGCTGCCCCCATACACAAGGTGGGTGTGGCAATCGATCAAACCAGGCGTGATCCAGCGGCCCTCACAGTCGATCTCTTCGCCTTCGAAATGCGGCGCTTCATCGGCGGGTCCAGCGTAGAGGATTACCCCGTCTTTGGCGGCGATCAGCCCGTCCTCGATCAAGCCAAGGTCCGGCGGCACCATGGTCGCTAATCTCGCACGTCGCCATAAGCGGTCGCAGCGCATTGCTTCTCCGGGCTTGGCAAGGGTCACAATAATGTCTAGACATTATTGGTCACCATTCCTCTTGTCCAGTGGCGATAGAACCGATGCTCACATGCGCCGACACGCTCTTCTTCCGAACAGCCCTGTTGCCAGGGGGCTGGGCGCGAGATGTGCGGATCGACATTGCGGATGGAGTGATTGTCGGGGTCACAGAAGGAGCGACGGGGCAAACGACCTACGGGGTTGCGCTTCCGGGCATGGCCAATGTTCACAGTCATGCTTTCCAGCGAGGGCTTGCGGGTCTGGCTGAGCACCGCGGCGGTAGTGACAGTTTCTGGACATGGCGGGAAGTGATGTACCGGTTCGTCAGCCGTCTTTCGCCGGACGACATGGGGGCGATCGCGGCGTTGGCCTATGCCGAAATGCTGGAGGCGGGTTTTACCCGCGTCGGCGAATTCCACTACCTCCACCACGATCCGGATGGCAGGCCCTATAGCAGGCGCGCGGAGATGGCGGAACGGATCGTGGAAGCCGCGGATTTGACCGGTATTGGGCTCACACTATTGCCTGTCTTCTATGAACAAGGCGGCTTTGACGGTCGCCCACCCGGTTCGGCGCAACGTCGCTTTTGCAATACTGTCGCGGAGTTCGAAGATCTTTTTGCCCATTGCGGCGCCCTCATCGGGAGCCACAAGGGCGGCATTCTCGGTGTGGCGCCCCACAGCCTCCGCGCCGTTTCCCCCGCATCCTTGGCGGCATTAGCGCCGCTAATGGAAAATCGCCCGACGCACATCCACATTGCGGAGCAGCGCAGGGAGGTGGCCGACTGCATCGCCTGGTCGGGTAAGCCGCCTGTGCGCTGGCTAATGGACCATGTGGCCGTCGATGCGCGGTGGTGCTTCATCCATGCCACTCATACCGATGTCGAGGAGTTGCGAGCACTGGCGGCCTCGGGCGCGGTGGCGGGGCTTTGCCCGATCAGCGAGGCCAATTTGGGCGATGGCCTCTTCGCCCTGCCCGTCTATCTGGCGGCGGGCGGGCGCTTCGGTATCGGCACAGATTCGCACATTCTGCTGTCGCTGGTCGAAGAGTTGCGCATTCTCGAATATGGCCAGCGACTGGCTCGGCAAAGTCGAAACATCGTGGCCAGCGATTTTCGCACCTCTACCGGAGCCGCCTTGTATCTAGGGGCGCTCTCAGGCGGGGCGCAGGCTTTGGGAGTTCGGACCGGCTTGGAAGCGGGCGCGCCGGCGGACATTCTAGCCTTGGCCGATGATGATGTTGCGCTGGCCAGCAGGATAGGCGACGCAGTGCTAGACGGCCTGATCTTCGCCAGTACAGGCCGGCCGATCACCGATGTTTGGCGGGCCGGCCGCAAACTGGTGTCGGAGGGTCGTCATCGTGATAAGGAGGCGATCGTCAACCGCTACCGCCGCACGCTCGCACGGCTTCTCACCGACTAGGCATGACCAAAACCAATTCCCTGCACCGTACAATTCGTTCCGACATCGAACGCAAGATATTGAGCGGCGCATGGGCGCCCGGCTTCCGCATTCCCGTCGAGCATGAGTTCATGGCGCAGTATGGCTGCGCCCGCATGACCGTCAGCAAGGCGATCGCAACCCTTGTCGAGGCCGGCCTGATTGTCCGACGCAAACGGGGCGGCTCTTTCGTAGCTCAGCCGCATGTACAGTCCGCCATACTCGACATCCCCGACATCAAAGCTGACATTCTGGCGCGCGGTGCCGCTTATGGCGTGAAGCTCATATCTCGGGAAATCCGCTCACCCCGGGGGGAAATCGAAATATGGCTCGCCGGCCGCGGGCCGCTGCTGGCAGTAACTTGTCTGCACCTGGCCAATGGCAATCCCTTCGCCCTCGAAGAACGGCTGATCAGCCTCACCAGCGTGCCGAATGCCGCCGATGCAGATTTCGCGGAAACGCCCCCTGGTACGTGGCTTCTCACTCACGTGCCTTGGACAGAGGCGGAAAACCGAATTGCCGCAGTGGGTGCCAACCGGCGGACCGCAAATCTGCTCCATATCGAACCTGGTTCGGCCTGCCTGGTGATCGAACGGCGCACTTGGCGTAGTCGAGCCCACGTCACGCACGTCAAGCAAACCTTTCCAGGTCAGGTCTTTGACCTGATAGCAAGGTTTGCTCCGGCGGCGATGAACAGAGACAAGCAGCAACTGCACAAATAAGGGCGAGCCGCTCCAATTTGGCGAAGTTGCCTGACCGACGTTGCTGACAACGCGCCGTCCCTGCTAGACAGGACCGGACAAAACGAAGCCTTTGGGGGACGCATGCCCCAGTCGAACGATCTGCAGGGCGCCTGCGCCTGGAAGGGGGCCGAGATAAGCCGGAGCCCCCGGTGGATCAAGGAACTCCCTGGGGACTTATTGGACCAGATCGATGTCGCAACCGACAAGGTCGGCGACCTCGATTGGCGCCAGATCAATCGCGATAATTTTCCTTTGCAAGACTCCCGAGGCCTCTTCGATGACGTGCGCGAAGAGTTGGAGAACGGATGCGGCATGGTGAAAATCCAAGGACTGGATTCGAGCCGCTATAGCGAAGGGCAATTGCGCCGCATTTGGTACGCCCTCGGCTCCCATCTCGGCAGGCCCATGTACCAAAATCGGTTCGGGGAATTGATGCGGGACATCAAGGACGAGGGAATGGCCGTGGGCGCCAAGCTCTACGGCGCGACAGTGGATGCCTCCGGCAACCAGTTTCTGTCGTCGGGCGCCCGCACCCTGTCGTCGGGCCAGTTGCGCTTTCATACAGATCGTTGCGACGTCGTGGGCCTTTTGTGCGTGCGCCAGGCTTCCGAAGGAGGCGTTAGCAAGCTGGTCAGCAGTGTCACGGTTTATAACGAGATTCGAAAGCGCAGGCCGGACTTGCATGCACTTCTGTGTAGGCCCATACCACGTAGCCGGTTCGGCGAAGAAGCAGGCGGCGAACATGTGACTTACGATTTGCCGATATTTGGGGTGCGTGATGGCAGGCTTACCAGCCACTTTTCCCTTACTTACATCGAGTATGCGCAATTGCTGCCGAACACGCGAAAGCTGACGGATGCCGAGCGTGAGGCTATCCAAATGTTGATGGATGTGGCCGAAGAACAATGTTTCGAAATGCGTTTTGCGCCGGGTGACATTCAACTGCTGAACAATCACATCATTTACCACGGCCGCACGGCATTTAAGGACGACGAAAGCACTGGGGAAAACCGCATGCTCATGCGGCTGTGGCTTTCCATGCCAAATTCGCGGGCTCTGCCTGTTGATCATGCCGTTCTGTGGGGCGATATCGCGCCGGGCAAGCCGCGCGGCGGAATCGCGCAACCGGCCACAGTGATGCCCCTATGAGGCATATGCCGGTCCCTGGCGTAGGGTTTCTTCTTCCTTTGCTGTTGCTATGCAATTTCACAAGCCACTCCTTGGCAGCACCCTATTATGGAAATTGCAAAGTTTCCGGCCAGCGAGGATCGGTCAAACTGGTGACATTGGTTCCAGGCGCGCTCTCCGTCAGGCCGGACCTGCCTGCTCCCGGATGGTGGAACGGCGACTCACCCGACACTATCAAAGATGGCTTTGAGTATTGCATGGCCGCCAATATGGCGTACCGCGCCGGATTGGATCGCGTAATCGTGGTGAACCGCTCCTTTGCACAGGTTCTCACGGGTCAGGCAAAGGGCTTCGACATTGCGTTGAGCCAGATCACGATCACAGACGAGCGTAAGAAGGTCGTAGATTTTACGGAACCCTATTACAGCTCCGATCAGGGCGTTTTGGTCAAAGCCGGGACCAAAGTGGATAAGAACAAAATCAAAAGGATGCGTATTGCCGTCGAGCAGGGAACTACTACGGTGCAATATGTCATGGATCGCATCAAACCTGATCAAGCGCCCAGGGTCTTCCCGCAAGCTGCGCCCATGTTCGCAGCCTTAGCCGCCGGTCAGGTCGATGCTGTGCTCTACGATACGCCGACCGTTCTGGCTCAAGCCAAGCAGTCGAATGGTGCCCTTCAGGTAGTAGGACGCTATGACATGGGCGAAAACTGGGGTGGCCTCGTCAACAAGGGATCACCGAATCTGAGGGCGTTCAATAAGCTGATCGACGACTTTAAGAATGACGGCACCTTACAGAGACTGACGAATACCTATTTGACCCCAGGTCTGGGCATGGATCCCACCAAGTTGCCAGTTTTCACGCCGTGAGGGGGTTGCCATGGAACGTATATCGCGCCACACGCCGCGTGAAGTTGCCGGTGAGTCGGGATCGGCTCGCCGGCTGAACATCGGCGGCATACCAACCGCGCCCACCGCGATGTTCCTCGTGGTGCTTTCGATCGTGGTCGTGGTCGAAGCGGGGAGCTTATATACGATACGTGAATTGTGGGCTGCATTGCGCCTCGCCGGCTTCGAAAGCTGGTTTGTGGCGGGCGCGTCCGCACTCCTGGCTTTGGCGTCTGTTTTGATCGCGCTGCCGTTGACCAGCGCATTTATGAGATGGCGCGATGTTCGCCGTGCCATTGCGCGCAATGATGTTGTTGCAGCGCGCATTGCGCGATCCGATGCACTTAACCGCTGTTGGATAACCCTGGGCTATATATTTGCTCAGTTCATCGCAGCGCTGGCTTGTCAGTTCCTGCTGGCAAACAATCAGGCCGTTGCGAAGACATTCTTCCTTGTGCCGTTGATGGTCGAAAGCTTTCCCCTCGTGCTTAAGGCATTCTGGGTCAATGTCGAGATTTTCACCGTGACCGAAATCCTGGTCTTGATCTGGGGTTTGATCGTCGCGTTGGCGATGCTTGCCCCTGGGACGGCTGGCAAGCCTCTGCGCGTCATAGCGGCGACTTATGTCGACGTCTTTCGCGCCATTCCGGCGGTCCTGGTGATCTATCTTGTGGGGTTCGGTGTCCCGCTGACCGGTGTGCCGATCCTCAAGGACTTTTCATTAACGGCATTCGTGATTATTGCCCTGACGCTCACCGTCGGCGCCTATGTGGCCGAGATTTATCGCGCAGGCATTCAGAGCATACATTGGAGTCAGGCCGCGGCTGCGCGCTCGCTCGGCCTTTCGCACTTGCAAACTTTGCGTTTCGTGATCGTGCCGCAGGGGGTGCGCCAAATCATCCCGCCGCTACTCAATGCGTTCATTGCCTTGCAAAAGGACACTGCATTGGTCAGCGTCGTGGGCGTCATAGACTCCTTTAATCAGTCGATGCTTATAGCCACGAATCACTACAATCTTTCGGCCGTAACGACTGTGGCGGTTCTGTTTATCGCCATTTCAATTCCCCAATCACGCTTCGTGGAACGGATGATGCAGCGGGATCGCGCCCGGCTACGCGGCGTCGTAGTCTAAACATGGCGTTTATCGAGATCTGCGATATTTCCAAATCCTACGGCGATAATGCGGTCATCAATCGCCTGACCATGTCAGTCGATGAGCATCAAGTTGTGTCGATAATCGGGCCATCCGGTTCTGGGAAATCGACATTGTTGCGTTGCATCAACGGGCTTGAGGCGATTGACCGTGGCGAAATACGCATTCGGGGGGACCGCATTACGGGATCGGGCGTTGACGTCAACGCGCTGCGTCGAGATATCGGCATCGTGTTTCAGAGCTACAATTTATTTCCGCACATGACCGTTCTTGGAAACGTAACTCTGGCGCCCATTAAGGTCTTGAAATTATCCAGGGAGGCGGCAGAGCAGCAGGCCATGGTGTTGCTCGCGCGCTTCGGCCTGGCTGCTAAAGCCGGGGAATACCCCGACCGCCTATCCGGCGGCCAACAGCAGCGCGTTGCCATAGTTCGCGCGCTGGCCATGGACCCCATGGTTCTTCTTTTGGATGAAGTCACCTCTGCACTGGATCCAGAGCTGGTTTCCGAGGTCCTGGGCATCGTGCGGAGCCTGGCGGAGGAGGGCATGACCATGCTGCTGGCAACCCACGAGATGGGATTCGCCCGAGAGGTATCGACCAAAGTCTGCTTCCTGTGCGATGGCTCTGTCTACGAAGAAGGCCCACCCGAACAGATATTTGGTGACCCAGCGCGCGACCGAACCCGTGCTTTCTTGCGCAGTATTCGGGAAGCCAAACGCATTTAGCGATCGTAACCTATGTGTCCCTTTCTGCGTTCACGCCCGTCAAGGTGCGAGCGCGCGCGAAATTTTCCCACGCACGGGAAAGTCACGGTGAATGGACGCGAGCTGACATTAAAACTAATCTGACCACGATGGCCTTGTGGCGCAA
>DATFSP010000173.1:0-11099 GCA_035262545.1 Rhizomicrobium sp.
CGCTTCATCCCTATGAGATGCCGGAGATAGTGGCGCAGAAATTCAGCGCAGGCCATGCGCCCTATCTGGATTGGATCGCGGCCGAAACAGGCAGCTAACTCGCCAGCCCGAAGCTCTGCACCAATAGGAATAGCCCCGCGCCAATCAGGGCGGTGGCCGGCATGGTAAGGATCCAAGCAACTACGATGTCCTTGGCCAGGCTCCAGCGCACTGCCGACGCGCGCCGGGCAGCGCCCACGCCTACCACCGCGCCGGTGATAGTGTGGGTCGTAGACACTGGAATCCCCATAAAAGTCGCCAGGAACAAGGTGATGGCGCCGGCGGTTTCCGCGCAAACACCCTGCACCGGCGTGAGATGGGTGATGCGCGAGCCCATGGTGCGTACGATCTGCCAGCCACCCAAGAGGGTGCCAAGCCCCATCGCCGCCTGGCACGCAAGCACTACCCAGAAAGGCACATGGAAATGTCCTTCCAGGCCGCCATGCGCAAAAAGAAGCACGGCGATAATACCCATGGTCTTCTGGGCATCGTTGCCGCCATGGCCCAGCGAATAGGCGGACGCCGAAAGAAACTGCGCCTGGCGGAAAATCTTGTCGGCCCGGAACGGCGAGACCTGGACAAACAGCCAGGACACCGCGAGCACCATTATTAACGCCAGCAGTAATCCGGTCAGTGGCGAAACCACTATGGCTGCTGCGGTCTTGCCCAGTCCGTTCCATACGATAACACGCCATCCCGCCTTGCAGACCCCTGCTCCAACCAAGCCGCCGATCAGTGCATGGCTCGATGAGGATGGAATGCCAACCAGCCAGGTCACGACATTCCAGATGATGGCACCCGATAACGCTGCAAGGATCACCGCGTCACTGATGATGGCAGGCGAGACAATGCCGGTTCCGATCGTGTTGGCCACCTGCGGTCCAAATACCGTGAAAGCGATGAAATTAAAGAACGCGGCCCAGGCCACGGCGTAGCGCGGCGCAAGCACCCTTGTAGATACGATAGTGGCGATGGAGTTCGCCGCGTCATGCAGACCATTGAGAAAATCGAAGGCCAGCGCCGTCGCGATCAAAAGAATGAGAAAGCCGGTCATACCTGCTCGACAACGATGCCGCTGATGCGGTTGGCGACGTCTTGGAAGCGGTCGACTATTTTATCCAGGTGATCATAGATCTCATTGCCAACGATGAAGTCCATCACATCGCCACCCTGATGGGCGAGAAACAGGGCGCGGATACCGGCGTCGTTGAACTCGTCGGCCCGCTCTTCTAGACGCGTGATCTCCTCGCTGATCGCATTGATGCGGCCCACATTCGCGCGCATGGCGCCCAGCAACCCTACCGCTTCCACCGTCAATTCAGCACAGCGCAGGATGATGTCGCCCAATTGGCGCATATGGGGCTGGAAATCATGTACCTGAAACAGGGCGATTGCCCTGGCGGTCTTCTGCATCTGGTCGATGGCATCGTCGAGAAGGCCAATCAGGCCGATGATATCGCCCCGATCGAAGGGCGTGATGAAGGTGCGCCGGACCCTGATCAGGACCTCGCGTGCAATGATGTCGGCGTCATTTTCGTGCGCGACGATGCGCCGGCAGGCTTCCGGCACCCCGGTCCCACCTTCGAGCAGATCACGCAACGCCAGCGCTCCCTCAACCAAGATGCGGGCATGGCGGTCGAATAGGGCAAAGAATTTTTCCTCGCGCGGCATCAGCGCCTGGAAAAACCGCAGCATGCTTCCCCAAAAAATGATCCGGACGGATATCTGCTTGCATTGCCCTTTGCCCAAGGTCAAGCGGTGCAAACCGGTTTCAGCGAGAACGGAATTTGATGCTATACAGGTCATTGAAGCGGCACCGCACGGTTGAGGCGCCCTTGTTGTTTGTGGTTCATAATCAATGACTTGTCCATGTTCCTGCTGATCGATAATTATGACAGCTTCACCTACAACCTTTTTCACTTCCTGGGCGAATTGGGCGCAGAAGTGCGGGTGGAGCGGAACGACGCACTGACAACTGATCAGGTCTTGGCGCTAAGGCCCCAAGGCATCGTGTTGTCGCCCGGTCCCTGCACCCCTAATGAAGCGGGCATCTGCCTGGAGTTGATCGAAAAGGCGGAAGGAGCCGTGCCCATCCTGGGCGTGTGTCTGGGCCATCAGGCTATCGGCCAAGCCTATGGCGCAAAAGTCGTGCGGGCGCCCCAGCCGATGCACGGCAAACTCAGCACAATACATCACACCGGGAGGTCAGTTTTTCGTGGACTTAACAATGATTTCCAAGCCACGCGATACCATTCCCTCACGCTCGCGCCTGAAAGCATTCCTGAAGCGCTGGAAGTCACGGCCACCAGCATTGATGGCGTGATCCAGGGCGTGATGCACAAGACCCACCCTGTGCATGGCGTTCAATTTCATCCCGAGAGCATAGCCTCCGAAAACGGACGCGAGCTTCTCGCCAATTTCCTGGCGTTCACGAAATGACGGACGTTCTGGATATCGATCGCGTCAAGGACTATCCCCTGAACGCGGAGGAAGCGGCACGCGCTTTCAGTCGGCTCTTGAGCGGCGCGGCCGGCGAAGAGGAAATTAGGGCCTTCCTGATCGCGTTATCGGAGCGAAGACCCGTCACATCGGAATTCGTGGGCGCGGTTGAAGCCCTGCGTGCGCAAATGAGGGCCATCAACGCGCCGCCGATGGCGATCGATCTTTGCGGCACAGGGGGCGACGGGTTGGGCACGCTCAACATCTCCACTGCCGTATCCTTTGTCGTGGCGGCCGCAGGCGTGCCAGTGGCCAAACATGGCAATCGCTCCATGTCGTCCAAAAGCGGCGCCGCCGACATTTTGGAAGCTCTCGGCGTGAAAATCGATCTCGAGCCGGACGCCGCGGAGCGGACCCTGCGCGAGATTGGCATCGTCTTTCTTTTCGCTCAGATCCATCATCCCGCCATGCGGAATGTGGCGAAGGTGCGCCAGGCCATCGGCAAGCGCACCATTTTCAATTTGCTTGGTCCCCTCGCCAATCCGGCCAGGGTGAAACGCCAATTGGCGGGCGTCTTCGCCGAGGAATGGTTGGTGCCCTATGCGGAAGCGCTCCGCGCGCTGGGCTGCGAGCGTGCCATGGTCGTGCACGGGAAGGACGGATTGGACGAGCTCACCACAACGGACATCACGTATGCCGCGACGCTCAAGGACGGCGTCATCGCCCAGGCCGAGATTGCTCCTGAGGACGCTGGGCTCAAGCGTGCAAAGCTCGAAGACCTCAAAGGCGGCGTCGCAGCCGACAATGCGAGCGCGCTCCGGCAAGTCTTTGCCGGCGCGCGCGGTGCTTATCGCGACATTATTGTGCTCAATGCCGCCGCCGCCCTGATGGTAGCGGAACGGGCAACCGATATAATGTCGGGCGCCAAACTGGCCGGAGAATTGCTGGATTGCGGCGCAGCGCGGGAAAAAATGGAGCAACTGGTGAAAGCGTCGAACCGCGTCCAACGCCCATGACCATCCTGGATAAGATCTTGGCCTATAAAAAGGACGAAGTAGCCGTTGCCAAGAGCCGGCTCACGCTGGCCGAAGTGGAGGCGCGCGCCAGGGACGCCGATCCCGTGCGTGGTTTTCGCGCCGCGCTGGAGGCCAAGAAGGAATCCGGCGAGTTCGGTTTGATTGCGGAAGTGAAGAAGGCCAGCCCTTCCAAAGGTCTGATCCGGGCCGATTTCGACGTTCCCGCGCTGGCGATGGCCTACGAGGCGGGCGGAGCGGCCTGTCTTTCCGTGTTGACCGACACGCCGTCCTTCCAGGGCGCGCCGGAATTTCTCACTGCCGCGCGCGAGGCCACGCGCCTGCCCGTGCTGCGCAAGGATTTCATGCTGGAAACATATCAAGTCGCTGAAGCGCGCAGTTGGGGGGCCGATGCGATCCTGATCATTCTGGCAATGGTGGATGACGGCACAGCGCGCGCCTTGATCGAAGAGACCGAACGTTTTGGAATGGACGCCCTGGTCGAGGTCCATGATGAAAAAGAGCTTGAGCGCGCGGCAGGGTTGCAAGCCCGCCTTATCGGCATCAACAACCGCAATCTCAAGACGTTCGTCACCGACCTGAGTGTCACCCAAATGCTGGCGCCAAAAGCTCCCAAGGACGCGCATCTGGTGGCGGAAAGCGGATTGTCGGCGCCCGCCGACCTGAAGCGGCTGGCTCAGGTCCATGTCACATCCGTGCTGATCGGCGAAAGCCTGATGCGGCATGCGGATGTCGAGCGGGCAACCCGGCGGATTCTGGGAGATGGTTTTAGGCAATGAGCAAATTGACCCACCTCGATGCCAAGGGCCAGGCCTATATGGTGGATATCTCGGCCAAGCCCGTGACGGCGCGCGAAGCCGCCGCTGAAGCGGTGGTGACGCTCTCCGAGGAGGCATTTATTGCCGTTATGGAAAGCAAGGCGCCCAAAGGCGACGTGCTCGCGGCCGCGCGTATTGCAGGCATCATGGCGGCCAAGAAGGTGCCTGAGCTGATTCCGCTTTGCCACCCGATCGCCATAACCAAGGCCCAGGTGGAATTCGAGCCCGACGAAAAATCGCACAGCATCCGCATTGCCACCACGGTGACCACCAGTGGCCAGACCGGGGTTGAGATGGAGGCGCTGACGGCGGCTGCCGTGGCGGCACTGACGCTTTACGATATGATAAAGGCAGTGGATAAAGCCGCGGTGATCGAGGCGGTGCGACTGATTTCCAAGTCCGGCGGCAAAAGCGGCATTTACAAGTCGCCGCCGACGCCCGCGAAGCCTTTGTCCAATCGCCCAAAACCCAAGACTTTGATGGGCGAAGTCGTTGCCCCCAAGCCAACCCAGGATCAGCGGCGCGATGCGTTCCGCGCATTCATGACTTCGCATCGGTTGCGTCCCACCCTCTGGGCGAAACAGGCTGGCATCGGCTCGGGCGAGATTTTGAGTTTTTTGACCGGACGTTCGCGCGGCCTCTCTGTGGAGTCGGCAGAGAAACTTGCCCGCGCGGCCAAGGTTCGGGTCGAAGACATGTTCAAATGACTTTATCTGCCCCATCTGTCCGCGAAGGCGATATCGGTGCTCAGGTTCACACCTGTGCGCCGGACGAGCTTGCTGTCGGACGTTCGGGGCACTTGGCCGTTCACCTCAATCCCCGGCCAGCGCAGCGTGTGCGGGGGGAGAAATGCTGAGCGTTGATAAAGCAGTCGAGCGCATCACCGACGCGTTGAAGCCTCTGGGAAGCGAACGCGTGAATTTGGAAGATGCGTTCGGCCGCACCCTGGCCGCCGACGCCCGCGCCCGGTTCGACCAGCCGCCTTGCTCTGTGTCGGCGATGGACGGCTATGCGGTCAGGAGCGCCGATCAAGGACCCCGGCGCCTAATCGGAGCCGCGCCGGCGGGCCACCCTTTTACGGGCAAAGTGGGCGCAAACGAAACGGTGCGCCTCTTCACCGGAAGCCAGGTGCCCGACGGCGCAGACGCGGTGCTGGCACAGGAAGACGCGCGCGTGGGGGACGATCGGGTGGAGTTTACCGCCCAGCCCTACCCCGGAAAATTTATTCGCGCCAAGGGGCAGGATTTTCTCGCGGGCCAAATGCTCATCCCCCAAGGCACATGCCTTGGGGCGCGCGACGTGGCACTTCTAGCGGCGGGCGACCTGGCCCAGGTCGATGTGCAGCAGCGCCCGGTGGTCGTGCTGGCGGCTACTGGCGATGAGCTCTCGCTGCCCGGCGCTCCGCGCAAGCCCGGCGGGATCGTGGCTTCATCCGCGTACGGATTGATGCCGCTGATTGCGCAATGGGGCGCGCGGCCTCGCAATCTGGGCATACTTCCCGACCGAAGCGAAGCCATTGCCGCCCTGGCGGAGGAAAAATGCGATCTCCTGGTCACGCTGGGCGGGGCATCGGTGGGTGATCATGATCTGGTCCGTTCCGCCTTGGGCAGCAAAGGCTTCGCCTTGGATTTCTGGAAAATTGCCATGCGCCCTGGCAAACCAATGATTTTTGGCCGCTTGGGCGCGATTCCCTTGCTGGGCCTGCCCGGCAATCCGGTTTCGACGCTGGTTTGCGCGCTATTATTCCTGCGCCCCGCCATTTTCAAGATGCTCGGCCGGGAATGGAGCCAGCCGCTTAAGCCCGCCAAGCTGATCGGCACACTCGATGCCAGTGGCGAACGCCAGGATTATCTCAGGGCAAAAGGCGAACTGCGAGATGGCATCATTTGGGCGCGCGCACTTGCGGTCCAGGATTCTTCTCTGCTCCGAGATTTCAGCGTCGCTGACATGTTGATCGTACGTCCCCCTCGCGCGCCAGCTCTGAGAGAGGGCGATGCCGTCAAGATTATGGAGCTCGAATAGAATATGGCGTTGCTCGCGCCGTTCAAAAAACACGCCCTTGGTGACGGATCCGGCGTTGACGGGCCTTTGGAACTAAAGTAGAACGATTCTACATGTTTCGGGTTTGTTCGCGGCGCCACACCGCACAATCCCGCACGAGATCCAACCGGGATATTCCCAGACCTTGGGAGGGACATGGCCGATGCTGACGCGCAAACAATATGAGTTGTTGCTCTTCATTCATGAGAGAATCCGCGAATCCGGTGTGCCGCCATCCTTCGACGAGATGAAGGAGGCGCTGGACCTCAAGTCCAAATCAGGCATTCATCGGTTGATCACTGCGCTAGAAGAACGCGGATTTCTTCGTCGGATGGAGAAGCGCGCCCGCGCTTTGGAAGTGGTGCGGCTGCCAGAAAACATGGCCGAGACGGCGCGCCCCGCTACTACGCGCAGCCAAGCCCAACGTATCATGCCGTCGGCGCGGCACGGACGCAGCGACCGCATTTCCGATCCCCGCCACAATGCGCCGCGGCGCGCCATGGGCGACAGCGACCATGCCGTCAACGTGCCGCTGGTGGGCCGTATCGCGGCCGGTACTCCAATCGAAGCCTTGCAAAATCGCATTGCCGATATTCCGGTGCCGGGCGGCATGATCGGACGGGGCGAGCATTACGCTCTGGAAGTGACCGGTGATTCCATGATCAATGCCGGCATCCTCGACGGCGACACCGTGATCATCCAAGAAGCCGACAGCGCCAATACAGGCGAGATTGTGGTGGCATTGGTGGACGATAATGAAGCCACTTTAAAACGCTTGCGCCGGCGTGGCGACTCCATCGCCCTGGAGGCCGCCAATCCCGCCTATGAGACGCGGCTTTATGGCGCCGATCGGGTCAAGGTGCAGGGCAAGCTGGTGGGCCTGATCCGCCGTTACTGAATTTAATAGTTCGGCACCATTATTGACTCGGTACCCAGGGCCGGTCGCCACGGGTCTGATTGATGCTGACTGCATGAAGCGGCGTGAATTGGATGGCATAACCGCCACCTGACGCAACTTTTTTCGCACCCAGGACCAAGCGCGGGCCATCGCAGGAAAATACCGGGGCCGCGCGCCGCCAGATTGCCAGCCACAAGCCGCCCAGACTTATCAAGACCAAAGCTGTGAGGGGGAAAGCTGGAGTGAAGGTGACCGCTCCGGGCAATCCTGAAACCCAGCGGCCCAAAGCCAGCATCAAAGAAATGCCCCAGCCCATGAGTTGAAGTGGCAAATGCTCGAGCCCAAACGGCATTGCGAGCACGCTCAGTGCCGCGGACGGCATCACCAGCAGCCCCATAACCGGCATGGCCAACAGATTGCCCACTACAGCGTAGTGGGTGGCGCGGCCGAAATAAAACATCGCGAATGGAAGCGTGGCAAAACTAGCGACCAGGCTGGTGACAGCAATGCCGCGCAAATGGCGATAAAGAGGCGAAGGCCGGACGATTCGTTCGCGACCTTGTTCCCATTCCGCTACGGCGATCAGGCTCGCCACGGCAGCGAAGGACATCTGAAAGCCAGGCTCGGTGATCGCCTCTGGCCGTGCCAAAAGAAGCAGAGTGGCTGCAAATGCCAAGCTGCGCATGGATAGTGCTGGGCGGTCGAGCAGCACTGCCGTCAGCATCATGGCCAGCATCACGAAGGCGCGCACGGACGAGGACGAGCCGCCGCTGATAAGAAGATAGAAACCCGCCGCTACCAGCGCCAAGAATGCCGCCCACTTCTTGATGGGATAATTGAGCGCCATCGCAGGAATGAGCGCAAAAACGGCGCGTGCCAGCCAAAACAGGCCCGCGCCCACCAGCGCCATGTGAAGCCCGGCGATGGCCAGGACATGCGCGAGTCCCGCGTCGCGCAAAGCGGCTTCGTCGTCGGGGTCGATGCCACCGCGTTCACCGGTGATGATAGCGCTGGCGATTGCGCCCTGACTTTCCGGCAACTGGGCGCGGATTCTAAGCGTCACCGCCGCGCGCAAGCGTTCCACGAGTTCGGAAATGCGCTCGGTAAGCGTCGGCGGATGCGCCAGGGGCGCGATTCCCGGCGCGCCAAAGGCAAATCCCACGGCGCCGGTACGCGAGAAGAAAGCGGCGCGGGCGAAATCGCTATCACCTATCGCAGCCGGACCCGGTGGCGGCATCAATTGGGCGGTAAGTTCCACGCCCTGGCCGATGCGAAGCGCATCCGGGCCTTTGCGCACCAGTACCCGGACACGGGAGGGCGCATTGCTCAAACGTCCCGAACGCACTTCGTCCAATACGGCCCTGAGACCCGCCCGGCCCCAGTCCAGGGCCACCACTCGTCCCGTGAGATGCGTGACGATTGGGCGCGACACCACCGGCGCCGACACCCGCATTTCGCGCCCTTTGGCACTCGCAAATCCCAGCGTGAGCGCCGCTACTGTGGCCAGCATCGCACGCGCCCAGGGATTTCCGACCCAAAACGCCCCCAACGAA
Organism: Rhizomicrobium sp.; assembly: GCA_035262545.1. Taxonomy (GTDB): domain Bacteria; phylum Pseudomonadota; class Alphaproteobacteria; order Micropepsales; family Micropepsaceae; genus Rhizomicrobium. The sequence continues at coordinate 8,822 of DATFSP010000173.1, forward strand.
GCCGCGAGGCACAGAAATCCCATCACGGCGGCTGCGATTGGCGCGGGCTCGAATGGACATGCAAAATAAAGCCCGCTACCAGTTCCCAGCGCCACCGGTAGCCAGAGCGGCCAGCGATGCCGCTCGGTCAGGAACATGGCCCTCAAGTTAGGGGCCGTCTTCGCAGAAATTCCCCAACGGAACGAGCGGGAATTGAACTCTATGGTCACGCCCAAAGCCGTTTGATAAACGGTCGCCACCATGACGGATAAAACCAAACCTGTCCTGCGTTTCGCGCCCTCGCCCACAGGCATGCTGCACATCGGGGGCGCGCGGACCGCGCTCTTCAACTGGCTCTATGCGCGCCATACCGGCGGCACCTTCCTATTGCGCATTGAGGACACGGACCGCGAGCGCTCCACCCCCGAAGCGGTGGCGGCGATCCTCCACGGGATGGAGTGGCTGGGACTGAACTGGGACGGCGAAGCGATCTATCAGTTCGCCCGTGCCGCCCGCCACCGGGAAGTGGCCGAAGCCCTTCTCGAGCAAGGCAGGGCCTATCGCTGCTACGCGACTGCCGAAGAGCTCAACGAGATGCGCGAGGCACAGCGCAAAGCCGGCAAGCCCGTGCGCTATGATGGACGCTGGCGCAACCGCGATCCGTCCGAGGCGCCCAAGGGCGCACCCTTTGTCGTGCGCATCAAGGCCCGCACCGAAGGTGAGACGATCGTGCACGATCTGATCCTGGGGGACGTGCGTTTCGCCAACGAGCAGCTCGACGACATGGTGCTGCTGCGCTCCGATGGCACGCCGACCTATATGCTGGCGGTTGTGGTGGACGATTTCGACATGGGCGTCACCCATGTCGTGCGCGGCGCCGACCATCTCAACAATGCCGCGCGCCAGTTGCAGATTATTGAGGCGATGGGTTGGCCCATGCCAGTCTATGGTCATCTGCCTTTGATCAACGGACCGGATGGGCAGAAATTGTCCAAGCGTCATGGCGCGCTCGCCGTCGAAGCCTATCGCGACATGGGCTATCTGCCCGAGACCATGCGCAATTATCTGCTCCGGCTGGGCTGGAGCCATGGCAATGACGAGATCATCCCCACCTCGAAGGCGATCGAGTGGTTCGATTTCGGCGCCGTGGGTAAGAGCCCGGCCAGGATGGATTATAAAAAGCTCGACAACCTTAACGGCCATTACATCCGTGAGGCTACGGATGAGGACCTCGTGGCCGAACTTACCGCCTTCCTGGAGCGGCGCACGCCTCCCCACATCTTGTCGATGATGGCCCGGGAACGTATCAAATCCGCCATGCCCTCGCTTAAAGAGCGTGCCAAGACGCTGGTACAACTCGATCAGGGTGCGGAATTTCTTTATACAGACGGTCCGCGCGGGCTGGACGCGGCCGCGGCCAAAATGTTGAGCCCCGAAGCGCGCGCGCTTCTGACGCGAATTCTCCCCCGGCTAGAGGCGACCGACTGGAGCGCGGCGGAACTGGAGGGGGCGGCCCGTGCATTCGCCGAGGAAAATAGCCTGAAGCTTGGAGATGCGGCCCAGCCATTGCGCGCAGCGATCACGGGCAAGACCGTGTCGCCGCCCTTATTCGAGATGTTGTCATTGCTCGGAAGGGAAGAATCCCTCATTCGACTAAGGGCTTATGCGGCTTGATGAAAATTGGTTGGCGAGCGCGCAAATTTCGTGACGCGGCGCACAAAGGCCGCTTATATTGCAGCGCAAGATAACTGGGATAGGGAAAACGATGCGGGAAAGCAAGATCAAGCAGGCAGGGACGGCCACGCTTAACTACAAGGGCAACGCCTATGAATTTCCCACCTATAGCGGCACCCAGGGTCCTGACGCCGTAGATATCCGCAAGCTTTACGACCAGACCGGCATCTTCACCTACGATCCCGGCTTCACCTCCACCGCCTCGACCGAGTCAAACATCACCTTCATCGATGGCGACAAGGGCGTGTTGGAATATCGCGGCTATTCCATCGCTGATTTGGCGGCGCACTCCAGTTTTGTAGAGACCTGTTACCTGCTGCTTTACGGTGAACTGCCCGACAAGCAGCAGATGGACCAGTTTTGGTATTCCATCAGCCACCACACGATGGTGCATGAGCAGCTGGCCGCCTTCTTCCGCGGTTTCCGCCGCGACGCCCATCCCATGGCGGTGATGTGCGGCGTGGTGGGGGCGCTGTCGGCCTTCTATCACGACTCCACCGACATCACCGATCCGCGCCAGCGCGAGGTGGCGAGCCACCGCCTGGTCGCCAAGATGCCCACCATC
>DATFSP010000174.1:0-9570 GCA_035262545.1 Rhizomicrobium sp.
AGCACGCCGCCCCCGGGGATGGCGGCTTGTCCTGGCTCTCTATCTCGCCCAAGTCGACCGCATGCGCGCCATCATGGAGGCGAAGCGGCGGTGACACCTCTTGGCAGGGGCCATTCCAGCTCTTGGGGATGGTTAATCCGACCCCTGGAACAATACAGGAACATCGGCCATATTAAAGGCCGATGGCGGAATCGCCGTCTTTATGATTGTTAGGGTTCCATGCAGGAAATTTCCCGCCAGATTTGGGACATGAAATACCGCCTCAAGGCGGGAGACGGCACGCCTTTGGACCGCGAGTTGGCGGATAGTTGGGCGCGCGTCGCAGCGAGCCTGGCCATGGCTGAGGCACCACAACAGCGGATCAAGATGGCGACCGCCTTTGCCCGCGCGCTGAAGGGTCACAAATTCCTGCCGGCCGGCCGCATCCTCGCCGGCGCTGGCACGGGGCGCAGCGTCACGCTCTTCAATTGCTTTGTGATGGGGACCATTCCCGACTCGATGGATGGGATTTTCTCCGCCCTGCGCGAGGCGGCGCTCACGCTCCAGCAAGGGGGTGGCATCGGTTATGACTTTTCCACGCTTCGGCCTCGTGGAGCCGCGGTAGCGGGCGTTGGCGCGGACGCTTCAGGCCCTGTCTCGTTCATGGAAGTGTGGGACGCGATGTGTCGCACAATCATGAGCGCCGGGTCGAGACGCGGCGCGATGATGGCGACGCTGGCCTGCGATCATCCCGATATCGAAGCCTTCATCGAGGCCAAGCGCACATCTGGGCGGCTTTCCAATTTCAATCTCTCGGTCCTGGTGACCGACGCCTTCATGACGGCGGTGGCCGCTGATGAGGATTGGGTGTTGCAATTCCGCGGGAAGACTTACCGCACGCTGAAGGCACGCGCGCTGTGGGACCTGATCATGCACTCGACTTATGACTTTGCTGAGCCGGGCGTGATCTTCATCGACCGCATCAACCAGCAGAATAATCTTTCCTATTGCGAAACCATCTCCGCCACCAATCCGTGCGGCGAGCAGCCCTTGCCGCCTTATGGTGCCTGCCTCCTAGGTTCCATCAACCTGGCCAAGTTGGTGCGCGATCCTTTCGAGGCGCATGCCCATATCGACCTGGATGCTTTGGCTGACCTGACTGCGACGGCGGTGCGTATGTTGGACAACGCGATCAATGTTTCGCGTTTTCCCCTGGAGGCCCAGAGCCAGGAAGCAATCGCCAAGCGCCGCATCGGGCTGGGCGTCACCGGACTGGCAGACGCTTTGATCTTCTGCCGCACCCGCTATGGTACGCCGCAAAGCGTGGCGTTGATCCAGAACTGGCTTTCAGCCGTGAGCCATGCCGCCTATCGCGCCTCGGTGGCGCTGGCGCGCGAGAAGGGCGCCTTTCCCCTGTTCGACGCCAATGAATATCTTGCGCGGCCGCACATCGAGGCTTTGCCCGAGGATATCCGGGAGGGCATTCGCGCATATGGCACCCGCAACGCGCTTCTAACCTCTATCGCCCCGACCGGCACCATTTCGCTGCTCGCCGGCAATGTTTCGTCGGGCATCGAGCCCGTCTTTGCGTTTTCATATACCCGCAAAGTGCTTCAACCCGACGGCAGCAAGCGTGAGGAGACGGTCGAGGATTATGCCGTCACCGAATTTCGCGCCCGTTTTGGGCGAAATGCCGCTCTGCCGGATTATTTTACCAACGCGCAGACGCTTGAGCCGGAAGATCATTTGGCCGTGCAGGCAGCGGCCCAGCCCTTCATCGATAGCGCCATTTCCAAGACCATCAACGTGCCGGGCTCGATCTCGTTTGAGGCCTTCAAGGACGTCTATCTCAAGGCGTACAAGGACGGCTGCAAAGGCTGCACCACTTATCGCCCCAATGATGTGACGGGCTCGGTGCTTTCGTTCGAAGAGCCGGCTTCTCTTCCAGCCGAAGCCGTGATCCCGAGTGGCGAGCCCGAACTGCCCTTGCCCCTGCCCGCGCCCCGGCAAGAGCGTGGCGGCGTCGTGTATATGACCAGGCCGCTCGACCGGCCCGACGCCTTGATGGGGCGCACGTACAAGATCAAATGGATGGAAAGCGACCACGCCTTTTACATCACCATCAATGACATCGAGCAGGATGGACGGCGGCGCCCTTTCGAGGTCTTCATCAATTCCAAAAATATGGAGGCCTATGCCTGGGCCTTGGCGCTCACCCGCATGATCTCGGCGGTATTCCGGCGCGGCGGCGACGTCTCTTTCGTCGTGGAGGAATTGAAGGCCATCTTCGATCCGCGCGGCGGGCAATGGATGGGCGGCCGCTATGTGCCCTCGCTGCTGGCCGCGATCGGCGAAGTGATCGAACGTCATATGATCGAAATCGGTTTCCTGAACGCCCGCACCGCGCAGCAGGCGCCCGCCATGCTCGCCACCAGGGTGCCGCGCGAAGGCGTGCCGGCCCATTTCTGCCCCCGTTGCGGCGAAGCCAGCTTTGTGAAATTGGAAGGCTGTGATTCCTGTTTGTCATGCGGTTATTCGAAGTGCGGCTAGTTCCCTGAAATGAAGTATTCCAGCCGTTTTTGGCTCTATGCTCCCCTGGCGCTGTTCCTCGCCCTGGCGGCCTGGGTAATGAGTCATTGGTGGGTCTTGGCCAGCGACGCCGACAAGAAACTCAAGGCCATGAACGGACATCAGGCGATCCCCGGCGTGACAGTGTCCTGGGCCAACCAGACCATCTCTGGCTTTCCTTTTCGCCTGGACGTTGTGTTCAGCGATTTTCTAGTCCGCGCCGAGGCTCCGCGCGGGCCTTTGATCTGGCACACCGATCGTTTGGCCTCGCATGCGCTCAGCTATGGCCGCGCCCAGTATATTTTCGAGGCGGCGGGCCCCCAAAATCTGGCCTGGACCGACGCGGAGGGTTTGCGCCACCAGCTTTCGTTTCTTCCCGGCAGTCTTCGGGCCAGCAGCATTGCCGATGGCAATGGACTGGTCCGTTTCGACCTCGACATGCTGGAAGCAGGCGGCAAGGACGGTGATGGTGCATCTTTTACCGCCGGCCGCACCCAAATCCATATGCGCCGCGATCCCAAAATCGACGCGCTGGACCTGATGCTGAGCGCCGCGGAAGTGAAAGCTCCGGCCACGCCTTTTGGCGACCATATTCAGACCCTAGAACTCTACAGCAAGATCACTCAGGGCTCCGCCTTCGGCCGGCTCCTGACCGGCCGAGCCGGCTGGATGGATGCGATTATGGCGTGGCGGCACAGGCAGGGAGAAATCGTCAACGGCCCCCTTCACATTCAATCCAGCGCCGTGACCGTCGACCGCTGGAATGCGGGATTGGAGCCGCGCCTGCGCGCGCTGCTGTTTCCGTTTTATTGATTCTTCGGGCTATTCGGAGTTGCCCGGCGGCAGCGTAGCAACGATCGACCGTGGCCGCCTTCTCTCACTTTTCCTGGCCGTCGCCTCGGTCGCGCCCGAAATTGGGCGCCGCGGAATCCTGACCGATATCCACGATGGAGCGGCGGATAGCGCGGGTGCGGGTGAATAGTTCGAATAGGGCCTTGCCGTTGCTGTCGCGTACGGCTCGCTGAAGCAGACTAAGATCCTCATTGAAGCGGCCTAACACTTCCAACACGGCATCGCGGTTGTTTAGAAACACATCCCGCCACATGGTGGGATCGGACGCGGCTATACGCGTAAAATCGCGAAAACCGCCAGCGGAAAATTTGATCACTTCGCCTTCAGTGACTTTTTCCAGATCGTGCGCCGTACCGACGATGTTGTAGGCGATCAGGTGTGGCACATGGCTGGTCATGGCCAGCACTAGATCGTGATGAGCAGGGTCCATTACCTCGACCTGGCTGCCGCATCTCTCCCAGAATTGCTTGAGCTTCTCCAACGTGCCGGCGTCGAACCCAGGCAAGGGTGTGATGATGCACCAGCGGTGATCGAACAGGCTGGCGAAGCCCGAATCGGGGCCCGATTGCTCGGTGCCGGCTATCGGGTGGGCGGGCAGAAAATGCACGCCCTTGGGCACCAGGGGCACCACGTCACGTATCACCGCGCCCTTGACCGAGCCCACATCGGAAAGAATCGTACCGGGCTTGAGACGGGGAGCGATCGCTAGGGTGATCTCCTTGTAGGTCCCTACGGGCGAGCAAAGGATCACCAGGTCGGAATCCTTGACCGCGTCCGCGGGATCAGAGGCGATGGCGGCAAGTTCGAGTTGGGCGGCGCGCCGGCGCACGCTTTCACTGATGTCATAGCCGCTGATGCGCTCGGCCAGATTTTTGCGCTTGACCGCATGCGCCAGTGACGAGCCGATGAGCCCCAAGCCAATCAGGGTGACATGCTTGAACATCAGGCGCGTCCCATGAATACGCGCAAAGCCTCAACCACGCGGTGATTGGCCTCTTCGGTGCCCACGGTGAGGCGGAGCGCATCCGGCAGGCCGTAATTGCCAACCGCGCGCAAAATTAGCCCCTTGGAATTCAAAAAGGCATCGGCTTCCTGGGCGGTCTTCCCGTTTTTGGGAAACTGGATCAGGATGAAATTTGCCACGCTCTCATTCACAGCAAGGCCCAATTTGCGGATCTCCGTGGTGAGATAAGCCTTCCACTGTTCATTGTGTGCGACCGAGCGCTCGACATGGGCCTGATCTCGGATTGCGGCTGCGGCGGTATGCTGCTGCATCATCGAAACATTGAATGGGCCGCGGATTCGGTTGAGCACGTCGCAGACCGAGGCGGGGGCATAGGTCCAGCCGATCCGCATGCCCGCGAGGCCATAAACCTTGGAGAAAGTTCGGGTCATTACCACATTGGGATAACGCGAGACCATTTCGATCCCAGCCTCGTAGTCGTTCTTGCGCACATATTCGCTGTAGGCGGCATCGATTACGAGAAGCGCATGCGCCGGGAGCCCCGCATGCAGGCGGCGCATCTCCTCATGACTGATGTAGGAGCCGGTGGGATTGTTGGGATTGGCGATGAACAGAATTCGAGTCTTGTCGCTTACTAGTTCGAGCGCCGCATCCACGTCGAAACGCAATTTGGGATCCGGTATTTCGACCGGCTTGGCGCTGTTTGCGAGCGTGGCGATCTTGTAGACGATGAAGTCGTGCTCGCTGAACAAGACGTCATCGCCCGGTCGAAGGTAGGCATTCGCCAGCATAGTGAGGATAGCGTCCGAACCGTCGCCCGAGGCCACAATGCGGGCCGGATCGAGACCGTGAGCCTGGGCAATCGCCTCGCGGAGAATTTTGGCGCTGCCTTCGGGATAGAGATGAAGATCGTGCGACGAACGGACCAAGGCCTCCACAGTCTTCGCGCTGGGCCCGAAAGGCGTCTCGTTGGAGGAGAGTTTGATCACATCCTTGACGCCTGGCGCGTCGGCGCGGCCGCCGACATAGGGCGTGATGTCCAGGATGCCGGGCTTTGGCGAAGGCGTCACAGCGGTCCTCAAGTAGCGAAGCGGTAGGACATTCAATATTGGGTCCTCAAGTAGCGAAGCGGTAGGACATTCAATAAAGGGTCCGAAAAAGGGCGCTATTGATAGTGGCAGGGCCCAGCAAAAGCAAAGGCGCGGAGAGACCGCGAAAGCGGTCCGCTGACGGCAGCGTCGTGCGGACGCTTGGGCGAGCGGCCGTTATGCAAAATTCACCCCTTCATTGACAGGGGATCGCAGCCACCTTAGCAACGCCTGCGAGAGTTGGACGCATGACCGAACCGGCAGACCCGCACTTTCTAAGGCCGCTCAGCGCGCCCAAGGCCGATGCCGGCAAGGCGCTGAGTTTCGGTCCCGACAAGCCGCTCAAACTGGATTGCGGGCGTGCCCTTTCGCCTTTTTCTATCGCCTATATGACTTATGGGAGGCTTAACGATGCCAAGAGCAACGCCATCCTGATCTGCCATGCGCTCACCGGCGATCAATTCGTGGCGTCGGAGCATCCTGTCACCGGCAAGGCGGGTTGGTGGAAATTGATGGTTGGACCCGGCCGGCCTGTCGACACCAACCGCTTTTTTGTTATCTGCGCCAATGTGATCGGCGGCTGCATGGGCTCGACCGGTCCCGCCTCGATTGATCCCGTAATGGACAAGCCGTTCGGTCTGAACTTTCCGCTGGTCACGGTGCGCGACATGGTGCGCGCCCAGGCCATGCTGTTGGATGCCTTGGGCATCGAGAGATTACTGATGGTGATCGGCGGCTCGATGGGCGGCATGCAGGTGCTGCAATGGGCCGCGTCTTATCCGGAACGCGTGTGCGCCGCAGTGCCCATCGCCTGCGCCGCGCGCCATTCCGCGCAGAACATTGCGTTCCACGAAGTCGGGCGCCAGGCGATCATGGCCGATCCCGATTGGAAAGGCGGCGAATATCAACTGCACGGCACCAGCCCATCCAAGGGGCTGGCAGTGGCGCGCATGGCCGCGCATATCACCTATCTTTCTGAAGCGGCGCTGCAACGGAAGTTTGGCCGCAACCTGCAGAATCGGGACGCGCTCTCATTCCAATTCACCCCGGATTTCCAAATCGAATCCTATTTGCACTACCAGGGCATGAGCTTCGTCGACCGCTTCGATGCCAACTCCTACCTCTACATCACCAGAGCGATGGATTATTTCGATCTGGCCGAAGACTATGCCGGCCAACTCGCCGACGCTTTCCGTGATTCTCCAGTCCGTTTCTGCATTATCTCCTTCACCTCGGACTGGCTTTTCCCCACCGCCGAGAACAAGCGAATCGCGCACGCCCTTAACGCAGTGGCGGCCAAAGTGAGCTTTGTCGAGATCAAGACCGACAGGGGGCACGATTCCTTCCTGCTGGACGAGCCGGAAATGTTCGACACAGTGCACGGCTTCCTCAACGCGGTGGCGCACGCAGAAGGCGCGGCATGAACGAGGCCGGCCCCGCCCATCTGCGCGCCGACCTGGCCGCGATCGCCGAGATGATTCCGGGGGGCGCACGCGTGCTGGATGTCGGCTGCGGCGACGGCGCATTGTTGGAATATCTTGTGCGCACCAAGAATGTCGATGGACGGGGCGTGGAGCTTTCGCAGCAAAATGTGAATGCCTGCGTGGCGCGGGGCTTGGCGGTGGTGCAAGGCGATGCCGACGCCGACCTCGCCGAATACCCCAGTCAGGTGTTCGACTTCGTGATTCTCAGCCAAACGATCCAAGCCACCGAGAAGCCGGCCCAGGTTCTTGCGCAGCTGCTGCGCATCGGCCGGCAGGCCGCAATCTCACTGCCCAATTTCGGTCATTGGCGAGTGCGGCTTTCGCTCCTTTTCGAAGGGCGCATGCCCCGTACAAAAGCGCTCGACTATCACTGGTATGACACGCCCAACATCCATCTTTGCACGCTCGCCGATTTCGTGGATTTGGCACGCGCACAAGGCGCGGTGATCGACCGGGCGCTGGCCTTGAACCAGAACGGCCTTGCGGGCGAGATGAGCTCCAATGCATTTGGGCCCAATCTATTCGCCCAGGGTGCGATCTTCCTGTTGCGCAAGAACTAGAAGCTTGGCCGCCCTTCCTCGCCCGCGCACGCGAATCGCGCTGACGGGGGAGGTGGCCGAAACACGCTCTCGAGCGTACGAAGGCCGGAGGGGTACTAATTACTCCGTCCCGGCGGTCTTGAGCTGGGCACGGGTAGCGGCGCGTGCAGGTGCTGGCGAGGCTGGCGCATAGAGCGATTTCGATGCTTCGGCGATGTGTACGCCACCAAGCGCCGGAAAAAATCTTCCTCCGAACCGTTCCCAGCCCGCGCCACTGCCGGTCAGCGCCCGGCTTGCGATGGGCGGCGCATACAGCGCCTGCCGCCATCGTTCGGGCACAAACATCGCCCCGCGCAACAGCCGATCGAGCTCTGTACGCGAGAATGGGCGCCCATGTCCGAAGGGTGAACGCTCCAATTGCGCCCAGAGGCTGGCGCGATTGGCCGCCACGATCAGCAGCCGGCCTTCGGGCGCAAGGACCCGCCATAATTGGCGAAGGAGCGGGCGCAGCCCTTCCGCTTCCTCCAGCCCATGCACGACCAAAGCGATATCGAAGAAAGCGTCCGGAAAAGGCAGTGCATCCTCTTCGATCAAGGCAGTGAGGCATTTCTCCTTGGGCCAAGCGACAGCACTGCCCAGAACCACTGGCAAAGCGGCAATGCAGCGTTCGGCTTCCGGCAGGAAAGCGCGCAAATATGGCCGCGCAAAGCCATAGCCCAAGATCCGGCGCCCTTTGAGATTGGGACAGATTTCGCGCAATCGGCGCAAAACAAGCCGCCGTGTCCGCTGCCCCATGGGGCTGTCATAGAATTTGCTGAGACCACGCCCATCCATGCGCCATCGGTAACCCCAAGCGCGGACTGGTTCAATGTGGGAGTATACAGGTGATAGGCTTAAACTGCCCAAATTGGAACCACCCCGTGCAAGTCGAGATCGTCCCCTGCCTCAGCGATAACTATGCGTATTTGATGAAGAAGGGCGAGCACTGTGCCGTGCTCGACCCCTCGGAGGCGGGGCCCGTCCGTACGGCCCTGGACCAGCTGGGATGGCGGCCACAATTTATTCTCAACACCCACCATCATAACGACCATGTTGGCGGCAATCTGGCGCTGAAGGAAACTTATGGCGCCAAAATCGTAGGACCAGGCAAGGACAGGGCCCGTATCCCCGGGCTGGACATCGGCGTGGACGAACAATCGGGCTGGAGCTTCGCGGGTTTGCCGGTCAAGATCCTGGAAGTGCCGGGTCACACCAGAGGCGCCATCACTTTTGTGATCGAGGGCAATGCCTTTACCGGCGATACGCTGTTCGCCATGGGCTGTGGCCGGTTGTTCGAAGGCGATCCGCCCATGATGTGGGCGAGTCTCTCGAAATTGATGACCCTGCCCGATGCCACGCGCATCTATTGCGGCCACGAATACACAGAGAGCAATGCCCGCTTCGCGCTCACCATCGAGCCGAACAATGCCCGACTTGCCGCGCGCATGAGCGAGGTGAAGTCTGTGCGCGCCGCCCGCCAGCCCACCATCCCTTCCACCATGGGACTGGAGAAAGAGACCAATCCGTTCTTGCGCCCCCAATCTGGGGAGATACGCCAAAGGCTGGGGATGGAGAAGGATGCCGACGTCGCCGTGTTCGCCGAAGTGCGCCGGCGAAAGGATAATTTCTGATCCATTTCTTGTGATCGTTTGAATCACAGCTGCCAAAGGATGGCATGAGCAAATTCCATTCACTCTTCGTCACGCGGCTTTACCAAACGCAGATGTCACTAGCGCGCAATAAGCTCCTGGAGCGCACCTGCCTTGGGCTGGCTGCGGATGACCGGGCCGGCCGGCGCTGGGCCAAGAAACATGGCTATGGGGGCTATACCTCTTATGCCTCGCTCGACGACCTCACCCGCCGGGCCAGCGTGCTGGCGGAATTGGAGCGAGACATCGCGCGCCACGTTGCCTCGTTCGCGAGGGATGCTCAGTTCGATTTGGGTCGTAAGAAGCTTAAACTCGACAGCTTTTGGATCAATGTGATGAGCACGGGCGCGGTCCATGCCGCCCATATCCATCCCCATTCCGCGGTGAGCGGCACCTATTATGTGACTG
>DATFSP010000175.1:0-4067 GCA_035262545.1 Rhizomicrobium sp.
AATTTGGCATTTGCGGTTCCCTTACTCTGCTGCTTTCACAGGCTGGTCATACTCATCATGGCGGCGGACGAAATTCATGGCACCATTTTCGTTGCGGCCCAACGGCGCTCGATCCAGGATCATCAAGGTGCCCACCATAGGTTCCAGCCCGCGTGCGTAAGCTGAGTAAGTATGGAACACGGTCCCATTCTCATCCTGGAAGAACACGCTGAGGCCCGGAAGTTCTTCGCTTTTCTGTCCAGCCTGTGTGGGTGCGTAATTATATTCGCCCGTACCGTCTGCCATTTCCTCCGCGGTGAAGGAGACGCGAAAATCGAAATTAAAATCGCTGCCGTGGCATGAGATCCACGGAAAATTCCAGCCCATACGCATCTTGTAGGCCGTGATTTCAACCAGAGGCGCTCGCGAGACTGCAATCCAGGTCACGTCATGATGATTGAGATGGGCAAGGGCGCCGTCCACGTGATCGGAGAGGAAGGAACATCCCGGGCAGCCCGCCTTCCATCCCGGCCCCAGCATGAAATGATAGACCAGGAGCTGGCTGCGGCCATCGAACAGTTCAGCCAGGGATTTGCGGCCCGACGGAGTGTCGAAGACATAATCCTTCTCCACCCTGGTCCAGGGCAGCGCCATACGCGCCTGGTTTACAGCGTCGCGCAGATGGGTTTCCTCTTTTTCCTGCGCCAACAGCGCCTTGCGGGCGACGAGCCATTCTTCGTGGGATACGACGGGATGCTGCATGAGGAGCCTCCTGACCCGGGATCAAACTTGACAAATACGTTGATGTCAACCTTTATGGTTCCATGACGGATATCTCGCTCGAAACCACGCTTGAATTGCGCGACGCTTGTCTTTGCATGGTCGTGCAGCGCGCGGCCCGCGCGCTTGCACGGCGCTTCGACGATGCGTTCCGTCCATTGGGCCTGACCAATGGGCAATTCTCGCTCCTGATGTCTATCAATCGGCCCCAACCTGCGGCGATGGGAATAGTGGCGGAGTTCCTGGCGATGGACCGCACCACGCTCACAGCGGCCCTCAAACCGCTCTTACGGCGTAGGTTAGTCAGAATCTTGGCCGATCCCGCGGACGGCCGCGCGCGGTTGCTCGCGCTAACCACAAACGGGAAGAAGCTCCTTGCCCGCGCCGTGCCGATTTGGCGGGCCCATCACAGGACTCTCGAGCGGGAACTCGGTCGTCCGGCCCGAGTATTGAGGAACGAGCTTCACCAACTGTCTCAAGGCCGCAGGGAATAATTTCGGCGCCTATTCGTGGTGTTGCAGGCCTCTGTTGATCATCTGGAAAAAGACCGGAACGAAGAAAATGGCCAGCACCGTAGCCGTCAGCATCCCGCCGATGACGCCGGTGCCAATGTCGTTCTGGCTGCCGGCGCCCGCCCCCCTGGCCAGAGCCAAGGGTAGTACGCCGGCGATGAAGGCGATCGAGGTCATCAGGATGGGACGGAGCCTGAGCCGCGCCGCCTCCATCGCCGCGTCACGCGCATGCAATCCGTTCTTCTCGCCATCCACAGCGAATTCGACGATCAGGATGGCGTTTTTGGCCGAAAGGCCAATGGTCGCCAGCATGCCGACTTGGAAATAGATGTCGTTGAACAATCCGCGCATGCTGGCGGCCGAAATCGCCCCGATCACGCCCAACGGAATAACCAGCATCACCGAAAGCGGGATTGCCCAGCTTTCATAAAGCGCGGACAGGCAGAGATAGATGATCAGGATAGACAGCGCATACAGCGCGGGCGCCTGCGCGCCGGATTGCTGCTCCTGATAGGACAGGCCGGTCACTTCATAGCCGATGCCCCTGGGCAATTGCCTGAACAGCTTGTCCATTTCCGTCAGTGCGGTGCCTGAGCTCACGCCGGGTGAACCCGTGCCCTGGATTTCGATAGAGGGAAGTCCGTTATAGCGCGTGAGCGATGAGGGTCCGGTTGTCCAGCTGGCATGGGCGAAAGAGGAGAATGGGGCCATGGTGCCGGTGTTGGTGCGCACGTACCAGCGGTTCAGGTCTCCCGGCGTCATGCGGTATTGCGCGTCTCCTTCCACATAGACCCGCTTAACGCGGTCGCGGTCGATGAAATTGTTGACAAAGACGCCGCCCCAGGCCGCCGATAGTGTGGAATTGATGTCGGCGGTGGAAATGCCCAGTGCGTTGGCTTTTTCCTGGTCGATGTCGATGTGAAGCTGTTGCGCGTCATCCAGGCTGCCGGGGCGGACCTGCGACAAAAGCGGATCGCGCGCCGCCAGGCCCAACAACTGGTTGCGTGCTTGGATCAGGGCGGAATGGCCCAGATTGACGCGATCTTCCATCTCGAGATCGATGCCGGTCGAAAGGCCAAGTTCAGGCACCGACGGCGGCACCGCCGGGAATATCTGGGCATCGGGAACGCTCATCATGGCAAAGAAAGCGCGCTGGGCGATGGCCTGGGCGCTGTTGGCAAATCCGGGCCGTTCGCTCCAGTCCTTGAGGCGGGCAAAGGCGACGCCTGCATTTTGGCCCGCGCCCACGATTGGATTGAATCCGGCGACGGCGAAGACGAAATCCACATTCTTCTTTTCCGCCGTGACGTAATAGTTCGCCACCTGGCTCGCGACCGATAATGTGTGGTCCTGTTCGGTGCCGGAGGGAAGGCTGATCAAGTTGACGACAAAACCCTGGTCTTCGTCCGGCAGGAATCCCGTGGGCAGGCGATAGAAAAGCAACGCCAGCGCCACCAGGATGACCACATAGACCCCCATCACCGTCCTAGTGCGGCTCAGCACACGCTCGAGATTTCGCCGGTACCAGGCCCGGAAACGGTTGAAATATTTGTTGAAGCCTTCGAAGAACCGTCCCAGCCAGCCGCCGGCATGAGCATGCCCGCCGCGCTCGATGGGCTTGAGCAGGGTGGCGCACAGAGCCGGCGTCAGCACCAGGGCGCACATGATCGAGAGCAGCATGGCCGCGACGATCGTGACCGAGAATTGGCGGTAGATCACTCCGGTAGAGCCGCCGAAGAAGGCCATTGGCAGGAACACCGCCGTCAGCACAAGGCCAATGCCGATCAGCGCGCCAGTAATTTCTTTCATCGAACGCAAAGTGGCGTCGCGTGGCGGCAGGCCTTCCTCGCGCATGATGCGTTCGACATTCTCTACCACCACGATGGCGTCATCGACCAGAAGGCCGATCACCAGGACCAGTGCGAACAGGGTGAGGGTATTGATGGAATAGCCGGCGGCGGCCAAGACGCCGAATGTTCCCAACAACACTACTGGCACAGCGACCGCGGGCACCAATGTGGTGCGCCAATTCTGCAGGAAGATATACATCACCAGGATCACCAGCAGGATCGCTTCGATCAGGGTGATCACCACGTCCTTGATGGAGAGGCGGATGAAGTCGGTATTGTCCACCGCGAATGCCATCTTCATGCCCGGCGGGAATTGCGGCTCCATAGCCAGGGCCCGGCGCTTCACCTCATCCACCAGTTTCAACGCATTGGCCCCCGGCGAGGGCAGGATGGCGATGCCCGAAGCGGGGCGGCCGTTCATCAGGCTGGTGATAGCGTAGGTGTCGGCGCCTAATTCCACCCGCGCCACATCCGAAAGATGCACGACCGCGCCACCCGGCGCGGTCTTGAGGATGATGTTGCGGAACTGTTCGGGCGTATGCAGCTGCGATTGTGCGGTGACGGTAGCGTTCAGCACCTGGCCCGGCACTGAGGGCTGACCGCCAATCTGTCCGGCCGAGACCTGCACATTCTGGGCCTGGATGGCGGCATAGACGTCAGAGGGTTCAAGCGCAAAATCGTGCAGCTTGTAAGGATCGAGCCAGACTCGCATGGCGTATTGCGCGCCGAACACCTGGGTGTTGCCAACGCCGGTGACGCGCGAAAGCGGGTCCTGCATCTTGGAAATGATGAAGTCCGAGATGTCCATATTGGTGTAGCGGTTGGTCGTGTCGTAGACCGCAATCACCAGAAGGAAGTTGGTCTCGGCCTTTGCCACCGTGACACCGATCTGCTGCACCTGGCTGGGCAATTGCGCCACCGCCTGCTGCACCTTGTTCTGGACTTG
>DATFSP010000176.1:0-4045 GCA_035262545.1 Rhizomicrobium sp.
CGAGTTCCTGGAGGAGTTGTTTCTTGGTCTGGGCTTTGAGGGAGGCGAGAACCGCTTCAGGAGCGAGTAGGTCGGAAATGTTCATCGAGCTTCCCATACGGATTGCAGGTTGCGCTCGAGGGTTCCGCCCACTCCCTCGAAAAGCGGCGGGTTCATAGGCCGGTGCTTTCCGAAAGTCAATCTGGACCGGCAGCTCCCGGAAAAGCCGGAATTTGACAAAGTTAAATCCCCGCCTTGAGGCGGCGCCGTTCCACGGAAGACGGGATTCGCATGGCCTCGCGATATTTGGCGACCGTGCGCCGGGCAATGTGCACACCGTCAGCAGTGAGGAGCGAAACGATACGGTCGTCGGAGAGGATTTCCTGCGCCTCTTCTTTTTCGATCATCTCGCGGATGCGGTCGCGCACCGCTTCTGCGCTGTGCAATTCCTGGCCGGTGCTGGACTGGATCGAGGCAGTGAAAAAATATTTGAGCTCGAAAAGTCCCCGCGGCGTCGCGATGTATTTGTTCGAAGTGACGCGGCTCACGGTGGACTCGTGCATCTGAATGGCTTCGGCAATGGTCCTGAGATTGAGCGGCCGAAGTTGGCGCACGCCATAGGTGAGGAAAGAATCCTGCTGGCGTACGATCTCGCTCGCCACCTTGAGAATGGTGCGCGCCCGCTGGTCCAGGCTTTTCACCAGCCAGTTGGCGTTGTTGAGACAATCGGTGAGATAGGAGCGCGATTCCTTGTCGCGCGCAGTCCGGTTCACCTGGGCGTAATAGCGTGAATTGACCAGAAGCCTGGGCAGCGTGTCGGAATTGAGTTCGACCAGCCAGTCGCCGTCCGGCCCGATGGTCACGAACACGTCGGGGATTACAGGCGCAAGGGGTTCACTGCCAAAGGCCAGGCCGGGCTTGGGATTGAGCTCGCGGATCTCCACGATCATGTCGGCAACGTCTTCGGCGTCCACGCCGCAGAGCGAGCCAAGCGCCGAACTCTCGCGCCGCGCCAGAAGATCCAGACGGGTGAGAAGCTTGGCCATGGCCGGATCGAGCCGGTCCTTGGCCTTCAGTTGCAGACTGAGACATTCAGCCAACGTGCGCGCGCCCACGCCCACGGGATCGAAGCCCTGCACCACGCCCAAGACCGCTTCCACGTCCTCGACTTCCGTGCCCAGCCGCTCGGCGATGTCGCCAAGCTCGGCGCGCACATAGCCCGCCTCGTCAATCGCGTCGATCAAGGTCAACGCGATCATGCGGTCGTCGGGCGTCAACGCCGCGATTGCCACCTGCGCTTCCAGATGATCTTTCAGTGTGCCGGCACCCGCGAGAGTGGTTTCCAGGCCGTTCTCGTCGCCGTCGAAGGAGGGGCCTGATTTGACATTGCTCCAATCGGCCAGCTGCGGCCCCGGGCCTTGATCGGGCGGCGGTGGGCGCGCATCCTCGCCGTCATACATATTGTCCTGCGCGGATTGATCCAATTCGCCGAGCTTCGAGAAATCTTCCCGCGCCAGGCTTTCGTCGGCGCGCTCCGAAGGATTCTCGCGCTCTACAATCTCGCGCTCGGGCGCCGGTGCGCTCTCATCACGTTCCAGCAGCGGATTCTTCTCAAGCTCCGCCTCGCAATATTCCGCCAGCTCGATATTGGACAATTGCAGCAGTTTGATCGCCTGCTGCAATTGCGGCGTCATCACCAGGGACTGGCCCTGCCTGATCTCCAGCCTTTGTCCCAGAGCCATGGATGCCGCCTTAGGGGCTGAATG
Source organism: Rhizomicrobium sp. (assembly GCA_035262545.1). Classification (GTDB taxonomy): domain Bacteria; phylum Pseudomonadota; class Alphaproteobacteria; order Micropepsales; family Micropepsaceae; genus Rhizomicrobium. The sequence goes on from DATFSP010000176.1 coordinate 1,746, forward strand.
TAATTATCGCGTGGCCGCGACGCAGAGGGTTTTGGTTTCTTGGCGGAAGCGAGGAATGGTTAGTGGCGTGCGGACGCCAGGGACCAAAAGACCCGCGTCCCTTCGGGTTGCGGGAAAAATGGCCGACCGGTGCGTCGAGAGGCTCGGCCATATTGCCGATACACCCTGCGCCTTTCTCGTTCCATTCGGCCATTTTTCCTCGGCTCACGCGCTAATCAAGTTCCGACCCTAAAGCGAAAATTTCTCGCCTAGATAGACGCGGCGCACATCGCGGTCGCCCACAATGTCTTCCGGCGTGCCTTCCTTCAGCACGCGGCCGTCATGGAGAATATAGGCCCGGTCGATGATCTCGAGCGCATCGCGCACGTTATGATCGGTTATGAGAACGCCGATGCCGCGATCCTTGAGATGCATGACCAAGTCGCGGATTTCACCCACCGCAATGGGGTCGATGCCGGCCAGCGGCTCGTCCAATAAAATGTAGGATGGGTGCGTGGCGAGCGCGCGGGCGATCTCGACCCGGCGGCGCTCGCCGCCCGAAAGCGCGATCGCCGGCGTATTGCGGATGTGGGTGATGCCGAATTCGGCCAACAGCTCTTCCACAGCCGCCTCGAGTCTGGCGGGATCGAGCTCGACCAATTCGGCGGTGGCACGGATATTCTCTTCGGCGGTCAGCCCGCGGAAGATTGAAGCCTCCTGCGGCAGATAGCCAATGCCCATGCGGGCGCGGCGGTACATGGGAAGAGCGGAAACGTCATGGCCGTCCACCTCGATGGAGCCGGTATCGGTCGGAATCAGGCCTGAGATCATGTAGAAGCAGGTGGTCTTGCCCGCGCCATTGGGACCGAGCAGGCCCACTACTTCTCCGCGACGGACCGACAGGGTCACCGAACGCACCACGGGACGCTTGTTGAAGCTCTTGCCGATCCTTGTGGCGACGAGGCCTTTCCCGCCCTCTATCACGCGCGGACGCAGCTCCCGGCTTTCGGCAGGGTCTAAATCCTGGTTTTCGGGGCGGTGTTCGAACGTCATACAAAAATCATGCCTGTTTCGGACTTAAGGAACTGCTAATTGGGCTTTGTCGCCCCGTTCTTCTCTGGATTGCTGGAGGGCGGCGGCGTGAAGATACCCTGCACCCGGCCGCCGGTCTGGGCACTACTCTCGGTAGTATTGGGGCCGCCCGGAGCCTTGCCGGCGCCCAACGTCGCCTTGCCGGTGTCGAGATTGACGGTCAGCTGGGTGCCCCGCATCACATCCTTGTCCTTGGTGAGCACCACCTTGCCCGTCATGGTGACGGTGTGCCCCACGACGTCATAAACGCCATTGTCGCCCGTGACTGTGCCACTGTTGGGCGAATCCACCACCACATTGCCGCTGGCGAAAATCTTGTCAGGCTTGTCGTCCTTGCCCGTCACATTCAGGCGCACGCTGTTGGCCCGCATGCGCATGTCGGATTGGATCACCACCACATTGCCGGTCCATGTGCCGGTCTTGGCGTTGGAATCCGCCATGAATTTGTCGGCCGAGATATTGATGGGCGCGTTGGGGTCGTGCTTGGACAGAAGCGGCGCGGCGGCGGGCGAAGACGATGCCGCCGAAGATGATGCCGGCGCGGCGGCCAAGGCAGGCGCGGTGGCGAGAATGAGGATCAAAAGCGCGCGCGTCATGCCTTCTTCCTTCCGATGATCGTCATATGCACATGGCCATCGAGGGTGAGCCGGTGCGTGCCGCGGTCGTAATGGAAGCGGTCGGCGCGTATCGTTCCCATAGGCCCCTGCCCCGTCACGGGATTATTGCCCCAGACGATCCATTTTTTGAGGTCCAGCCACGCTGCATCGCTGTGGAAGGAATAGCCGCTGTCGGAATAGATATCGATGCCGCCATTGAGCGACAGGCTGCCTGCCAGCATGTCCACGAGGCCGGCGGCGGCATTGACGTTGAGCCAGCCATTATTGTCCAGAGTGAGATCGGCTTCGACGCGTCTTAGCTTCGCGCGCTTGGGATTCTTGAGATCCTGGATGGCGGTCTCCGCCGTAACTACGAAAGGTTGCCCCTTGGCGTCGGCGCCGGTCAGGTGCGGCTTTATCATGGTCAGATCGTTTTTGATCGCGTCCAGCCGCTCATAGGTCATGGAAATCTTGGCGGGCTGACGTGCCACGAAGAAGAAGGCCAGCACAGCTGCGATCACTGCGAAGGCGGCAGTGGGGAGTGCCCGCTTCATCACGCTCACAAATTGGGTGTAGCGCAGCGCATCCATGGACGTGGTGCGGACACGGGCCGACCAATCTCGGGCGGGTTGG
>DATFSP010000177.1:0-2237 GCA_035262545.1 Rhizomicrobium sp.
CGAAAGCCCCGCGAGCGTGAGACCCGGCACTTCGATGCGGGCCACCGCCAGGATCAAATAGCTGGTCATCAGCGCCTGCATGATCACGATGGGCCAGAGACTGAAGGCGCCCCCCGCCAGGAAAAGAAGTTCGGCATAGACTGGCGCGCGCTCGACCAGAAAGACATGACCCAGTCCTTCCAGCACATATGCGCCGGTATCGTAGAAAATCAGAGGAAAGCCGTTCCAGATTGCCGCCAGCAGGAACATCAGGCTTAAGACAGCCATGCCCAATGCACTCGCCGCCCATCCCCGGACCGGCATGGCCGGGATCGCCCAAGCCCTTGTGTTGAAGATCGATTCGCGCATTTTCCGATGGCGGAGAATTTGACGCAAGCTGCGTCCTAAAGCGATAGCAGGATGGTCCAAAGCGCGGTTGACTGAGACGGGTACGCCCCTAAACTCCGCCCCGGTCTGGAAGACCTGTTCAAAAGGGGAAATGCAGTGGCGGAAAATCCGCAAAAATCTATGGCAACATCACGCCCGATTTCTCCGCATCTTACGATCTATCGCTGGCCCGTTACCATGGCGTCCTCGATCACCCATCGCGCCACCGGCGTGGGGCTCACGATCGGGGCAATCGTCCTGGCTTGGTGGCTGGTAAGCATTTCCAATGGACCGGACGGCTGGCAGACATTTCATGCCGTTTCCGATACGCCCGTCGGTCTCCTGATACTGTTCGGCCTGACCTGGTCCCTCGTCTATCACTTTTTCAACGGCATAAGGCACCTGGCCTGGGACCTTGGCTATGGCTTCCCAAAGCAGGTCGCGGAACGCAACAGCGTGATCATTTTTGGGCTTTCCATCATCGGCGCCATTGCCATTTTTGCGCTGGCCTGGACCGGTCATGCGGGGTACCTGCAATGAAGTCGGCACAAACCCCGTTGCACAAGGTCGAGGGCATGGGCTCGTCCCATTCCGGCACCGGCCACTTCTGGCGTGAGCGTGTCACCGCGGTCGCCCTGATTCCGCTGTCGCTATGGTTCCTTTATGTGATGCTGGGCCTGGCCGGGACCAGCGAAGTCACGGCGCTTCAGTTCCTGGCCCACCCCTGGAACGCGCTCCTGATGGGCGCCTTTGTGAGCTTTTCGCTCTATCACGCCTATCTCGGTCTGCAGGTGGTGATAGACGATTACATCCACACTCCGGGCGCCAAGATTTTCCTGCTGCTGTTATCGCTTCTGAGCGTCATCGCTGTCGGCGTTGTCAGCCTGTTCGCCCTCGTTCGTATCGCAGCCCTATAGGACCGCTCATGCCCGCCTATAACATCGTTGACCATACATTCGATGTCGTCGTCGTCGGCGCGGGCGGCGCGGGGTTGCGCGCCACCCTGGAATGCGCCCTGCGCGGCCTCAAGACCGCTTGCATCACAAAGGTATTTCCCACCCGCAGCCATACCGTGGCCGCTCAAGGAGGCGTCGCCGCTTCCCTGGGCAACATGGGCGAGGACAACTGGCGCTGGCACATGTACGACACCGTCAAGGGGTCGGACTGGCTCGGCGACCAGGATGCCATCGAATATCTCTGCCGCCATGCGCCTGAAGCCGTGTATGAGCTCGAGCATTTCGGCATGCCCTTCTCCCGTACCGAGGACGGCAAGATCTACCAGCGCGCATTTGGAGGCATGACGTCCAATTACGGCCAGGGCATCGTGCAGCGCACATGCGCCGCCGCCGACCGCACCGGCCACGCCATGCTGCACACCCTGTACGGCCAATGCGTGAAGCATGAGGTCAATTTCTTCATCGAGTTCTTTGCCCTCGACCTGATCATGGACGAAGGCGCCTGCCGGGGCGTGATGGCATGGAACCTGGACGACGGCTCGATCCACCGCTTCCGCGCCCACAAGGTAATTCTGGCCACCGGCGGCTATGGCCGCGCCTATCAGAGCTGCACGGGAGCCCACACCCAGACAGGTGACGGCAATGCCATGGTGCTGCGCGCAGGCCTGCCGCTGCAGGACATGGAGTTCGTGCAATTCCACCCCACCGGAATCTTCGGTGCCGGCGTGCTGATCACCGAGGGCGTGCGCGGCGAAGGCGGCTATCTCACCAACTCCCAAGGCGAACGCTTCATGGAACGCTACGCCCCCAACGCCAAGGATCTGGCGTCGCGGGACGTCGTCTCCCGCGCCATGACCATCGAAATCCGCGAGGGCCGTGGCGTGGGACCTGGCAAGGATCATATCCATCTGCATC
>DATFSP010000178.1:0-47387 GCA_035262545.1 Rhizomicrobium sp.
GGTCGGCAGGACGGGCGCGCCCGCCTGCGCGGTGCGCGACATCAAGGCGATGGCGGCGACCGCGGTCGAGCAGAGAAACGCGTCGCGGGCGCGGCGGCGCCGCGATGTACTCATAAGAACGCCCCCCGGACTTGGGAGGCGGGCGGGGTTCCCCCGCCTCCCAACGCTTGATGGTGTAGCTATCGTAAACTGTCACCGTATACTTTGTTGACACGCGAACGTAAAGAGCCTGCATGCATCTGCCGCGCGGTAACCGCGAACCGCCTGGTGCTCGCGAATCAGGGGGACGCGTGATCGGGGGTGCGCTGGCCGGGGGCGTGGGGGCGGCGATGATTTACGGTTTCGCGCCGCCGCGGTGTCGAAGCATGAGGAGTGCACTGAAGCCTTCCTCATGCTGAGCCTGTCGAAGCATGAGGCGCGCGGTGATGGATTTTTCCGTCCTCATCCTTCGACGGGCTCAGGATGAGGAGTCCGGGCGCCGAGCCTGTCGAAGCACCAGGCCTGCACCGAAGCATTCCTCATGTTTCGTTACTGCGCCACTCCCAGATGCTTCGCCAGAAACTCCATCTGCGCCTCGGTTTCGCGCGCGCGGATGCGGTCGTCGGCGAGCATGTGCGTGCCGGGCAGCAAGAGCAGTTGATAAGGCTTGCCCGCTTTCAGAAGCGCGAGCGTCAGCTGCATCGTGTTCTGGAAATGGACATTGTCGTCGGTGACGCCATGCACGACCAGAAGCGGCCGCCTGAGATTTGCGGCATAGGTCAGGACTTCGCTCTTGCGATAGCCTTCCGCATTGTGGTCCGGCAGGCCCATATAGCGTTCCGTGTAAAACGTGTCGTAATCCTGCCAGTCGACAACGGGCGCGCCGGCGACGCCGGCGGCGAACACATCCGGTCGCCTGATGGTCGCCATGGCCGAGAAATAACCGCCGAACGACCAGCCGAACACGCCGACGCGCGCCATATCCATCTGCGGGACGCGCTTGCCCAACTCTTGCAACGCTTCGACCTGATCCGCGAGCGGAATGTCGATGGCGTTGTTCTTGATCGCGCGCATCCAGGCCGCGTCGCGCCCGGGCGTGCCGCGATTGTCGGAAACGGCGATGATGTAGCCCTGATCGGCCATGCATTGCTGCTGGAAATACTGGCGCGGGGCGGCCCACACCGTCTTCGATGCGGGACCGCCATAAACCGACAGGATGACCGGATATTTCTTGTTGGCTTCGAAGTCGCGGGGCTTGAGCACCAGGGCGTCGAAATTGCGGCTGCCGACGTTGAAATGGTCCGGCTTCGGCAAGAAGGAAGGTGTTTCGGCTTTGGATGGCAGGCGCGCGATCTCTTTGCCGTCGCGTGACAGAAGATCGACGCCTTCGGAACCGTCGGCGAGATCATAGGCCCGCGCGAACACCGCATGCTGCTCGCCAAAGACGCCGCGATTGAATCCCGGCGTTGCCGCGACAGGTTTCGGCGCGCCGCCGGCAAGAGGGATTTCGAAAATCTCTTGCGACAGACGATCACGTCCGCCTTCGACGATCGCCGTGCCTTTGGCCTCATCGACATCGAGAAGCGCTTCGAGCCGGAAATCGGCCGGCGTCACGGCATTTACGAGCTTGCCGTTCGCGCCATGACGTTCGAGTTGCGCCTGGCCGTTGCGCTCGGTCATCCAGAGAAATCCGCTGCCGTCGGAGAACCAATAGGGCATTTTCTTGGGCTCGAGAGGCGGCGGCGTGATCCAGGCGGGATCGCGCTCGGTCCAGAGAAGGCGCGTGGCCCCCGTTCGGGCATCGGCGGCGAAATATTCCCCTTCGGTTTGGGCGCGGTTCTCGACGAAGAAGGCAAGCGGCCCGCCCTTCTGCCAGCCGGCGCGCACGAGATAGGGATAGGATTTGTTGTCCCAGGGAATCCAGACCGTGGGGCCGCCCGTCGCGGAAATCACGCCCAGACGCACGGCCGCGTTCGCCGTGCCGGCGCGCGGATAACGGAATTCCACCGGCTTTGTCCACGGGTCCATCGGATCGCCGATATAGCTGGGCTGGACGGGCGCAAGATCGGCTTCCTCATACGCGATGAAACGCGAATCCGGCGACCACCAGAAGCCTTCGCGCCGATCCATCTCTTCCTGCGCCACGAATTCGGCTTCGCCATGCTGCAGCGTTTCGCCGGCACCTTTCGTGAGCGCGGTGTCGGTGCCGGCGTCGATATCGATCACATGAAGATCGTCGTTCTTGAGCGCCGCCACTTTCCTTCCGTCGGGCGAGAATTGCGGCGCGATCCAGCCTTCGCCGGGCAATGGGGTGATCTTTCCGCCCGGCCGGGCAATCACGAAGAGGCGGCCATTCAACGGCAAGAGAACGCGGCTGCCATCGCGCGACAATTCGAAATGGGTGAAGCCCTGGACGCTGACGCGCGCGCGCTCGCGCCGCGCTTTTTCTTCCGCGCTCAATTGCTCCGGCTTGCCGCCCAGAAGGGTTTGGGGCGCGGTGAGTTCGCGCTCTTTGTGCGCGGCGACATCGTATTCGTAAAGGTGCTGCACCGTGTCGCGCGGGCCGCTGCGGAGATAGAGAACCGCCGTTCCGTCCGGTGTCGGCTGCGCGCCTTGGGCAATCCCGAGACTGTAGCCGCGCGTGGCCGCGACATCATCGAAGCATTTGGTGTCCAGGGCGAACGCTGCGCCGGCCGACCCGGCTAGAATGAGTGCCGTGATTGCTGCGATGCGCGACATGCCTTCCCCGCTGTGTCCAATCCGCTCACCTTCCGAAAGCGTTGGCGCCTATTTATGGAACAATGGCCGGGGATTTACCACGAGCCGGCGCGCAATGCGGGCCCGTAGTTCGCAGCGTCACGCTTTTTGATGATAGATCTGCACGGGATTGCCGTCTGGATCGGCGATCCAGCCCGCGCGGACCCGCCCGCCCGCAAAATCATGCGGCGGCGTGATCAGCCTGGCGCCCTTCGCGACCAGCTCCTTCACGCTTTTGTCAACGTCATCGGTTTCGATGGCGATCTCGGCCCAGTGACCCTCTCCCCCGGGGCTCAGCCCGTGCGTGTTCCGGGCGGCGTCGAATGTGGCGATGCCGAGCGTAAAACCATCGAGCTTCAGTTCGATATGCTCGATGGGTCCTTTGTCGGGCGTGCGGAACGTCTCGACGAAACCGAATTGCTTATAGAACGAAACGGCGCGCGGAAGATCGCGCGAATAAAGATTGACCTGCGGGGCGCGGAAGACGGCGGCCTGGGCCCCTGCCCGATCCGAGGATGCCAGAACCGCCAAGCCCATTCCGCCCTGGACCAGATTGCGCCGCGATATCCCGGATACGGCCATGCTCAATCCGTGCCTCCCGCCGAAAGCGAACCGTCCGACCATCGGCCGACCGGAATCAAAAAGATCGTCAAATGCTCATCTGGAAAATTGTTTCCGATAATCGGTGATTTCGGCAGCCCGGCTCCCCACGATTTGGGGTCCGTTTCAGGCACATAAAACATGAGGTGCGGAAGCCAATGTCCCTCGCTGCGATTGAAATAGGTCCCTTTGGACAACATGTACGACAAGGACCCGGCTTTAGCGACAGGCAACTCGCCGCTGTCGATAGCTGCCTTGAGCGCTTCGCGAATTTGGGATTCCGAACCGCCCGCCAGCGCAACCTGTGTCCGCTTGATCGTCTCCGGCACCTGAGATTGCGCCGCGAGAGCATTATAGCAGATCGGAGCACGCACCTGGGGATTCCAAAAGTTTGGATCACCAAAACCGGCCGACCAGGAGCGAGCGACCATGCACACGAAACCATTTGTTCCCTTCACCGCCCTCTGATAGCCGGTGGTCGTAAAGACCAGTATCTCCGCATCCTGGGCGATGGACTTCGGTGCCGAACTTCGCGCGAGAGCGATCTCCAAATCGCGAGGTATCAGGTATTGCGCAATCGGGGCCATGCTGGGATAGGCGGTCTTCACGGTTTGCGCGCCGCTCATCGAACTCAAACAGCACAAAGCGAAAACAAGACCACAGCCTAGAATTTTCATTTCTGCCTCCTCTGTATCGCTGCATAGCGCCTGGACATCATGTTTTGGGTTTGGCTCTCGTGCTTTCTTCTTCCGCCTCGTCCTCGGCCAAATCGCGCAGCCGTTCCAGTGCGTCTTGCCAGAAGCGGTCATATTTCTTGAGCCAGTCAGCAAGCGTGCCGGTAATGGCTTCCGGCTCCAGGGAATAGATTTGCTGCCGGCCTTCGCGGTTGGCGTGAACCAGGCCAGCGGACCGCAAGCCCATCAGATGCTTGGAGATTCCCGACGCGACCAGATCGGGAAATTCGTCCGCCAGCTCCGTCACGTTCAACGGGCCCTGTTCGGCCAGAAGATCGAGAATGCGCCGCCGCGTGGGATCGGCCAGTATCTTGAACAGCGTGTCGGTCGCGCCCTCTTTTTGATGATCAGCTCTCACTTTCGCCCACCAATGCGGCCAGCTTGTCCAGAATCTTGTGCGCGTCGGCGCCGCGCTCATAGTCCGCGACCATCTCGGCCCAGTTCGGGCTGGCTTCGGTGAAGCCGTCATGGATCACGGTGACCTTGGTACCCACTTCCGATGCCTCGAGCGCCACGACGAAGCGGGCGGGATGCGCCCATCCCTGGCCCTCTTCCAGCCAGGACAGGATCAGCCAGCCTTCCGGCACCAGCTCCATCACATGGCCCGAGACCCAGGTCTTGTCGTCGGGACCCAGGAAGCGGTAGGCGCCGCCCACCTTGAGGTCGATTTCCAGATTGGGGCTGATCCAGCGGCGGAGCGCCTCCTGCGAAGACACGAAACGCCAGACTTTGCTGGGCGTGGCGCGGATTTCGAGGGTGCGGATCACCTGGGGCATGGACGGACCTTATCATTATCTTACTGACCAGTAAGATATAGATACGCCTGGAATTGCCGCCGGTCAAGCACTGGTCCACTCTCGCGAGGGCGATGCGGGAGGCTTTTCATGAGAGCGGCATTTGCGGGGTTGATGGCGGTTGGCGTGGTGGCGATCGGCTTGATGCGTCCGGCGCTGGCACAGGACACGGGTCCCGAGCCCAGCTGCACCATGTGCCAGGGCGTCTATGTGCCCGCCGAGGAAATCGCCGCCTACACGAAAAAAGCGATTGCCGAGCATCGCATCGACCAGCAGGCGCGCGACATCGACATCGGCAAGGCGCATATCGGCCTTGGCGTGGTGCATCGCGGGAAGCTGGAGAAGCCGGGCCCCCAGGCGGTGGCCGAGCACGATCTGGTGAGCGAGGTCTATCACATCATCGACGGCACGGCGACGCTTGAGCTGGGCCCAATGCTGGTGGGCAAGAAGCGCCGGCCCGCAGACGAGGAAACCGTGCGCCTGTTCAACGGCCCCGGCAACAATGCCGACGCCATCACGGACGGCGTGACCTATCACTTGAAGCCGGGCGACGTGGTGGTCATCCCGGCCGGGACCGGCCACCTCTTCACCCACATCGACGACCATATCGACTATCTCATGGTGAGGATCGATCCGGATAAGGTGACGCCGTTAAAGGACGAAGGCGCCTCCAAGGCATGGCTGGGGCAGTTTGCGAAGTAAGTGAGCGCACTTGCGCGCCATGGATTCAGGCCGCCATATATCTATAGTGAGGGCATCTCAGGGGAGAACAATGATGCGGCAATTTCTTGCGGGCCTGGCCCTTGCACCTCTTTTGCTGTTGGCGAACCCTCAAGGGAGCAAGGCCGACGACACGAGCGACCGGCAGGCGTTCCACGACTTCCTGGTTCAAGCAAAAAGCAACGGCAGCGCCGACAAGGAAAAGGTGGCGGCCTTCTACAAAACCACCGGGGCGTATTGGCGCGATCACTGGCTGGATTATTCGCACCATCCCGAAAATTACGCGGATGTGATGGCGCTCTACCGGGCGGACCAGGCGCTTTATCCGCGCCCCTTTGTAGTGCCGGATCCCGAGCGGTACAGGAAAGACATCGAGCTATTCAAGGAATTCGATTCCAAGAACGCGCTCCCGAAAAACCCGGCTTTGTTCGTCGGCAGTTCCACCGTCATGAAGTGGAAAACCGCGGAAGCCTTTCCCGGCTTCAGCGTGATCAACCGGGGGTTCGGCGGGTCGGTCCTCGAGGATGTGCAATATTACTACAAGGACGTGATCGGGAAGTATCACCCTTCCGCCATCCTGCTCTATTGCGACAATGACGTTACGGGCGGCGGTAATCCCGATCAGGCCTTCGAGAAGGTCATGCAGATTTACCACCAGGTTCGAGCGGACTTTCCCAAGGTGCCGTTTGTTTTCTTGAGCATGAAACATGCGCCCAACTCTGCCTTCGCGAATTTAGGCGAGTCGGCCGCCATCGACCGGTTCAATGACCTTGCCAAGGCGGTTGCCAAAAAAGATCGCACCTTCGGGTATTTCGATATGGATGCGCCGGTGCTCGACGCCAATGGCAAAGTTCAACCTGATCTGTTCCAGGATGGCGAGCATTTCAATGACAAAGGCTACGCCCTGATAAACCCGGTGGTGGAAAAGCTTCTGGTTTCCTTGCACGTGCCGCATTCGAATTGAGTCGGGAGCAAGACATGTCGAAGTTCAAAACGGTCCTTGGCCTTTCCGCATCTCTTTTGACTTCGCTGACCCTTCTGGCCGTGGTTCCGGCCTCCGCCCAACAAGGCCCTGATTTCTCGAAGACGGTGATCCAGGCCACGGATCTCGGTCACGGGCTGACGGCATTGGCCGGAACGGGCGGCAACATCACCGTCGCGGTGGGCAGTGACGCGATCATCATGGTGGATACGGAGTACGCGCCGCTTCACGACAAGATCAAGGCAAAGGTCGCGGAGCTTTCGCCGCTTCCGATCAGGTACGTCATCGACACCCATTATCACGGCGATCATACGGGCGGGAACGAAGCTTTCGCCAAGGACGGCGCCATCATCGTCGCCCATGAGAATGTCGCAAAGCGGATGGCCGATCCGCCGCCCGGCGCGAACGGCCAGCCGGGCACGCCGGCGCCCAAGGACGCGCTTCCGGTTCAAACGTATAGCGGCCAAGGCACCGAGGTGAAAATCCCGGGCCAGCGTGCCGAATTGGTGCATCTGCCGAACGTCCATACCGACGGCGACACGATCGTGTTCTGGCCGGATGCCAACGTCATCTCGACCGGCGATATCGTGAGCTCTGCATCCTATCCCAATATCGACGTGGCGGTCGGCGGTGGGATCAACGGCATGATCACGGGAACCGATTTCATCATCGCCCACTCCGATGCCAATACGAAAATCGTGCCCGGCCACGGTCCAGTGACCGACAAGAAGGGCGTCATCGCCTATCGGGGCATGCTCAAGACGGCCCGCGATCTCATCGCCAAGGCCAAGGCAAAAGGCATGACCGAGGACCAGGTTCAGAACGCAAACCTCCTGGCCGATCTGAACAAGAAATGGTTGCCGCAGGGTAGCGCGATGGCGTCGCGATTCCCCGTCCTCGTCTATCGCTCGCTACCGTAGGGGAATCCCATGAAATCAATTGTCGCTGCTGCCATCGGCCTTTGCGCCCTGCCTGCGTTCGCGTTCGCCGCTCCGTTCGAGCATTTTCCGGCGGGCACGCCCGGCGCACCCGCGCCGGCATTCTCCGCCGCCGTGGAGGCGGGCGATACGCTCTATGTGTCGGGCACGACCGACGGCACCGACCCGGAAACCGGCAAACCGCCGGTGGACGCCACCGCCGGAGCGAAAGTGGTGCTGAATAACGTCAAGCAGACGCTGGAGAAGGCCGGCTATACAATGGACGACCTTGTGTGGGTGCAGGTGTTCACCTCGGACCTAAAATACTATGGCGACTTCAACGCCGTGTACCGCACCTATTTCAAGGGGCCCCTGCCCGCCCGCGCCTTCATCGGCGCAGGCAGCTTGCTGGGCGGGGCGCGTTTCGAGGTGATGGGCATCGCCAGGAAGTCGCGCTGAGCCTGTAACCCGTCCCGTGTGAGGGGAGTGCTTTCCCAGCTCGGGCTTCGCCTCTGACCTGTTTTCGGGTCGAACGCTAATTGTGTACCATTTGGCTGCCAGAAGGGCCGCGGAATTACGAATTGTTTTTACTCGTTCGGGGTACCAATGCGAATTGATCAAATCGTACCGATTGTCCTTGGACTGCTGGTCCCGCTTGCTGGGTGCACTACGAGAGACATTACACTCCATCCTGCCAATGCCTCTGCGGGGACGATTGTCGTTCATGGTCAGTTGTCTGAAGACAGTGGAATGGTAGGAACGATGGAAGTCACCGCCCCGGACGGTGAGACATTCCACGGTGAATATACGATTGCGACGGATGGGTCCGCTAAGTTCGGAAGCATTTTTGGCTTGATCTATGGTCCCAGCGTATCCGGCGCCGTTGGACCACATAGGGAAGGGTCGGCGACGCTAACCGGGAATCGTGGTGCATCGCTTCATTGCGAATTCCTAGATAATAAAATAATCGGTGATGGCTACGGCGCATGTCGGACGACAAACGGGGCGCTGTACCGAATGGACTACTAATTCCCTGCGCAGGCCCTCAGGGCCTGCGCACGCGATTCCGCGCCGCCTCACCCCAACTGTTGCGCCAGGGCCGCGTAGAGGGGATTCGCGGTGTCGAAGACATAGTCCGCGTCTTGCGTCGTGGCGGGGGCGTTGCAGCCTTCGGCACGCAAACTCGCCACCGCATCCATCAACTGGCCGCGCGGCACCAGCAGCGAATATTCCCCGCCCTGATCGGTCGGGCGCGACAGGATCGTGGCGTTGGCTTTCTTGGCCACACTCTCCAGCAGCTTCTCGGCCTTTCCGTCCAGGCGCACGCGCAGAATCTGCGAGGTCTTGGCCCTCGCGCGGGCCGTCAGCCGTGCCAATAAATTCTCGCAGGCCGCGCGGGCTGGCGCGTCCCACTCGGCGAACAGCGAGGCGGCGAGCTGCGCCTGGCTTTCCAGAATGGTGCCGTCTTCCAGCGTCTTGAGCCCGTTGGCGGCCAGCGTGGTGCCGGTGGTGGTGATGTCCACGATCGCCTCGGCGGTGCCGGCGGCCGGCGCGCCTTCCGTGGCGCCCGCACTTTCCACGATGCGGTAATCGCTGATCCCGGTGCCGGCGAAGAAGCTCCGCGTCAACTGCGTGTATTTGGTGGCGATGCGCAAGCGCCTGCGATGGCGATGAGCGAAGGCGGCGCAGACATCGTCCAAATCCGCCATGGTCGAAACGTCGATCCAATATTGCGGCACAGCCACCACCACATTGGCGAAGCCGAAGCCCAGCGGGCGCACCAGATGGATGCGGCTGGAAAGTTCGGGCGCGGCCTCGCGCAGCAAATCCTCGCCGGTAATGCCAAGATGCACGTCGCCCGCGATCAGCGAGGCCGCGATCTCGCCCGCCGAAAGTAGCAGCACCTCGATATCCGGAAAGCCTCCCAGCGTGGCGCGATAGCCGCGCCCGCCCGCCGCCTGTTTCAACACCGCGCCCGCGTCGGCGAAATAGGCGTGGCAATCGTCCTTGAGACGGCCCTTCGAGGGAATGGCGAGAGTCAACGCCGGCATCACACGGTCCCTTCCTGGCGGCGCGCGGCCAGGACGCGCTCGGTCCGGATCGAGCAGCCCACGGCGCGCACCGGACGGTCCGCGCCCAGCATCTCGAGCAGCGTGTCGTAACGCCCGCCGCCCGCCAGCTGCACTGGGCCTTCCTTGTCGCGGGCCCAAAGCTCGAACACGAAGCCGGTATAGTATTCCATGTTGCGGCCGAAGCGGGCGGCGAAGCTCACATGATCGGCCTCGATGCCCAGCGAACGAAGCGCGGCCAGCCTTGCTTCCATCGCAGCCAATGGCGCGTCCAGCGCGACGCCCGCATCCCTGGTCAGCGCGCGAATGTCTTTCAGCGCCTGCGACGCGACGCCCGACACCGATAAAAGGCGCGTGATCACATCGGCAATCTTGGGATCGAGCCGCAGCGCCGCCGCATCCGCCGCCTGTTCCAGCAGGCGCTCGACGATCTCTTCGCGCACGCGCGCGCCCTGCGGCGCATCGGCCACAAGGTCCATCAGTCCTTCGATTGCGGCGCGGGATTCGCCTTGCGAAAGGCCGCCCAGCGAACCCAGCAAACGCTGGGCGTCGCTGGCCGCGCCTTGCGTCATGCGGGCCAGGAGCGCCTCGAAATATCCGGCGCGCCAGAAATGCCGCTTCAGCCGCGCGCCCCATTGGCTGGGCACGTCCAGCGCATCCACCAGCGCGCCGAACAGCGCCAGGTCGCCGATCTTGACCGTGAAGTGCTTGAGGCCCGCCGCGCGCAGGGCTTCGACCGCAAGCGTCATGATTTCCGTCTCGCCAGCCGCGCGGTCGTCCTGCCCCAGCAACTCAACGCCCGCCTGGAAGAACTGGGTGGGACGGTGGGGCTCGGACGGCTGATGGCGGAAGACCAAGCCATTGTAGCAGATGCGGGCCGGAAGTTTGGTCTTGGCCCTCACCGCGTGATGGCAGATGGGAATGGTGAGATCGGGGCGCAGGCACAGGTCCCGCCCCGACGGATCGGTGAGCGTGAAGGTGCGCCGCCTTATCTCTTCGCCCGAACGGTCCAGGAAAATATCGGCGGGCTGAAGCACCGAGGGGTCCTCGCGCACATAGCCGCGCGAGCGGAACGCGGCCAGGATCGCGTCGGCCTGCATCTCAAGCGTCTTGAGTTCGGCGCTGTCGTAGTAGGGAAAAGCGGCCATCAGCTCTTGCTCAGCATCGTTTTGACTTCCGCGACGAGGCTTTCACGCTTCACGCTCACCTGCGCCTGGCGATTGGCCACCCATTGGGCCCGGCTTTCCGTCGATTTCGCCAATTCGGCGCCCAGCGCCAGATCCTTCAACGTGACTTCGCCTTTTGCCCGCTCGTCGCCACCTTCGATCACGGCGATGGCGGCGCCGCGCTTGTCGGCATATTTCATCTGGTCGCCGAATTTGCCCGTGCCCACATAGGCCTCGGCGCGAATGCCCGCCTTGCGCAATTCCGCCACCATTTGAAAGCTGCGCGCGGCTTCGGCCTTGTCCATCACGGTGACGACCACCAGCGGCGCAAGCTCGCTCGACAGGCCGCGCTGCGACAGCGCCGAGATCAGCCGCGACACGCCGATGGAGACTCCGGTGGCCGGAACCGTCTGACCCGTGAAGCGCGCCACCAGATCGTCATAACGACCGCCGCCCGCCACCGAGCCGAACACCACGCTCTCGCCCGCCTCATTCTGCACGGGGAACGTGAGCTGCGCTTCGAACACCGCGCCTGTGTAATAGTCGAGGCCGCGGATGGTGCCGGTGTCCACCTCGATACGGTCATCGCCATAGCCGCACGCATCGGTGAGCGTCTTGATCGCCAGCAAATCCTGCATCGCGGTGCTGGCCCCATAGCGGCCGATCTTGCCCAAGAGCAAATCCATCACCAGATCGGCCTG
Source organism: Rhizomicrobium sp. (assembly GCA_035262545.1). Taxonomy (GTDB): domain Bacteria; phylum Pseudomonadota; class Alphaproteobacteria; order Micropepsales; family Micropepsaceae; genus Rhizomicrobium. The sequence continues at coordinate 11,420 of DATFSP010000178.1, forward strand.
GGCCCCATCGAGTCCCGCGCCCTTGGTAAAATCGCCCGATTCATCCTTGCGGCCCTCGCCCAACAGAAGGCGCACGCCCCCCTCGCCCAACCGGTCGAACTTATCCATGGCGCGCAGCACAGTGCCGCGCCGCGACGGATCGATCCTGGCATCGTTCATCACCGCGTCGAGCAATTTGCGGCTGTTGAGCTTGACGATGTACTCCCCGCGCCGAAGGCCCAACGCCTCCAGCGTATCCGACAGCATCATCAGCAATTCGGCATCGGCAGAGGGCGAGGCGCTTCCCACCGTGTCGGCGTCGAATTGCAGGAATTCGCGGTAGCGCCCGGGCCCCGGCTTTTCGTTGCGCCATACCGGTCCCAGCTGATAGCGGCGATAGGGCTTGGCCAGGGTCTGGAAATTGGCCGCGACATGACGGGCGAGCGGTGCAGTCAGGTCGTAGCGCAGCGACAGCCATTGCTCGTCATCATCCTTGAGCGAAAAGACGCCGGCATTGGGCCGGTCCACGTCGGGCAGGAACTTGCCCAGCGCGTCGGTATATTCGAAGGCCGGGGTCTCCAGCGGCTGGAAACCGTAAGACTCATAGACGCCCCGGATGGTCTCCAGCACCTTGCGCTCGGCCGCGATTTCGGCCGGCCCGCGGTCACGGAAGCCGCGCGGCAGCCGGGCCTTAGGCTTGCCTTGGGGCTTGCCTTGGGACTTGCCTTGGGACTGGCCTTGGGACTGGCCTTGGGACTGGGGCTCAGGCCGGGTGGGACGGGAATCGCTCATACTTTATATATGCCTGTGAAACTCGCGGGCGGTTTGTACTGGGGCGGCCCGCGACCGGCAAGGAGCCCGGGGGTGCTGCCCGGCTATTTGCCGCCGGATCGTCGGCGCGGCGTCGGGCCCGGAGGATTCGCGACGCCGGTTGGGACCGGCATAGGCCTCGGCGCGGGCGACGGCCCCGGGCCGGTCAATGATCTCATTGATGCGCACGATAAGCTTCTGGGAAAGTTGAGGCGAAAAGCGGTTCGAGTTGTCAGCCACGATACATGCTGAACAGGGTTATCAGCAGAATGGCGATCAGCGCCAACAGAGCGAGATGGCCAGTCCGCATACCGCTAAGCCGTCTCATCCGGCGTCCCTCTATCGGTCCTTGCTAATAGTAGCGCATGTGCAGAAGATTCACAGCTATGGCGAAATGGGCCGAGGTGGTGGCGTTCTCCGGGCCGCTCCCCCGTGCAGATGGAAAGGAGTCATATAATGTTGAATGAAGAACGGGTGCTGGCTGTCCTTGATAAACCGCTCGCCTTGTATCCTTTAAAACAGCTTATAGATCCAAGCAGCAAAAGTACCGATGCGCTCCAGGATTTATTGATGCGAATGCGAGCCGCCGGGAAGGTTAAGTTCGACATCAAGACAGGCAAATGGAGTAAAGCCGTTTAGCCAGCTGGGATGGAGCCCGTTCTTATCAGGGCGCAGCCGAATGTGCGTCAGGATGATGCGTAAGGCGATAAATGAGGCGGTCCTTTATCGCGGGCCAATCTTCAGCCAAGATCGAAAAGCGGACGGAGTTGCTGGGACGATCATCGGCACCCAAGCGATGTTCGCGCAAAACTCCCTCGCGGGTCGCCCCTAATTTTGCCAATGACCGGATCGCGAGTTCATTACGATGATCAGGGTGGAAGCACACCCGCAACACCCGCCATAGTTCAAAAGCGTGGGCAAGCATCAGAAGCTTAGTTTCGATGTTCGCGCCGGTGCGGATGGTGGAAGGTGAAAGCCAAGTATAACCGATTTCACAGACATCCGGATCGATGCGGCCGTGGCGCAAATGCGACGCCGGCCATGACCAATGTTCAAGCTGCCAGAAGCGCGTCGAGCCAATCACCCTTCCATCCCGAGCGCTCAATATCGCGAAAGGAACCGCGGCGCCCTTTTTCATGCAGTTCGTAGCCGCGCGAACATATTGTTCTGCATGTTCACGAGTTTGAGGCACGGCGCTCCAGCGATAGAGCTCCTTGCCGTTGGCAGCGGCAGCCACCAAGCCATCGAGGTGCTTTACGGTGAGCATCTCGAGCCGGATGAGCTGACCACCACCCAAGGTGAACGTCTTGTACATGGATGGGAGCTACTGGAGGACTGTGACCGTTAAATGGCCGCCGTCGCTGGGCGGCTTCTCCATTTGTCATCCCTCTACAGCGGCATCTAAGTCGTGCGGCAGTGCCGTGGCTGAATTTTCCCAGCCGTGAGGGAAGGCGCGCGGGCGAAAGCAGCGGAAATGTGTGAGCAACTGAAGGCGGCGAAGCGCACGAGAAAGCGCATCACCAAAAAGCCGTAATCACGCTCTCTGTTACGGGCGACCCGCGACGAGCTAAGGCGTGGTGGAATTTCGTATACTGGAACCCCGCTCGCCGGGATCCGTTTATTTGAATAACAGAGAGGTTATTACCATGAAAATGGCATTGAAAATTGCGCCTTTGTTCTTGGTGGCCGCAGTTTTGTCCGCCTGCGGAACAACTCCGGGGGATAGAGGATTATCCGGCGCTGGGATGGGCGCCGCGATAGGCATCATTGGCGGTCCTCCCGGCATGGTTATTGGAGCAGCAGTGGGCGCTGGCGCTGGTATGGTGACAAGCCCGCGCACAGTTGATCTTGGTCGTCCGCTCTGGAAGAGCTGATCGGCGATTTAAAGATCAGGCAATGGGAGAGCCGGTGGGTAATACCAACGGCTCTTAGCTTTATTGGTCAGGGATTCAAACTTCGCCATCGCGTCATTGCGCAGAACCCGCTTGGCGATCGGTTTATGACAGGAAGCCTCACACTTGCTTACCAGAACGGCGCGCTTCAATGGCTGTCGCTGTCGCGCTCGACTGGCAGGCCGAAGAATATCTGTGCGGCCACGGCTTGGCCGCCCATCTTGGCCACGCCGACCCCGCTAAGACTGTAGCGGGGATTGAGGATGTTGTGGCGATGGCCCGGGCTATTCATCCAGCCCTCGACCGCGGCCTTGGCGAAGGCTTCGGCCCCGAATTCCATGGTGCCGTCCGCCTCCATGATGTTCTCGCCCACCGTGCCATGGGGGCCCAGATGTTCGTGCACCAAGCGCCCGGCAATGAAAACGCCCTTGTCGTCGGTGTGAGAAAAATCCTGCGCGCCACTGGCGATGGCGCAGGCGCGGGCCTGGGCAATGCGGGTGAGTTCGGGATCCGGTGCGATCGCCGGCGCACTCGGCGCGAACTTCGACCTGAGGGCTTCGATGCGGATCGCGATCAGTGCTTCGGCCTCTTGATCGAATTGCGCGCTTTCGGCCTGGCAGTGCAATGGCGGCATGACGGGCGGCGGCGCAGTCAATTCGGCGGGCGGCGAGGAAGGACCCGGGGCCGAAAGCGCCAAAACCGTTACAAACGCGACGAACCCTGGTTCCATCGGCATAACCGTGCCCGGGGCTGGCTGAACCGCGGATCAACTTTGCCCAATCCGGGGCGTGGAAGCAAATCCGTCCGCTTATCGACCGATAGATCGAATAGATACGGGATCGCAGGTTATCGCATCAGTTGGCTGAATGAGACATTGCCGATTGGATAATCGGCCCAGTCCTTATAGTCGAAGTGCCACCATTCCTCATTGAGGACCTGGAAGCCCTCCTTCTCCATCGCTTCGCGCAAGACGGCCCGGTCGAAACGCTGGCGGGACGTGCCGCCGATATAATCGGAATAAGAGCGCTTGGACATTTCGTCATAACGCCCCGTCATGGGTACGGGCTTGCCGGTCTTGAGATCGTAGAGCGTGAGATCCACCGCGCAGCCGCGATTGTGGCGCGAGCCATGCGCGGGATCGCCTACGAACATATGGTCCGGCACAGGCGTCGCGTCCCAGAACATCTTGGTGACGAACCAGGGGCGGTAGCCGTCATGGATCAAGAGCCCATAGCCCTTTTCCTTCAGCGCCTTCGCCACCCGGCCCAGCGCTTCGGCCGCCGGCCGCTGCATATAGGCGCCCGGCTTTTCATAAAGCGGAAAGCCCATGAAATTGTTGGAGGTGGCGTAGCGGATATCCAGCTTGATGCTGGGATCGATGCTGGTAAGCGCGACCAGATCCATTGTCCGCTTGGGCGGCGGCTCGGCGGGCGGCGCCGCCTTTAGCGCTTCCGCGCGCAAGGTTGCGGGATCGGCGTGTTCGCCCGCGCGGATCATCTTGATTACCTCAGCGCCGATATCGCGGCGCGGAAGCGACATGCCGTCGAGCGACACTGACGGCGCCTCGGCTCCGGTCTTGGCGAAGACGAATTTCTCCGGCGCTTTGCCTGCGGGCGCGGCCTCGAACGTGTCATGATTTTTGGCCGTCAATTGCGCCTGGTGGAAGCCGGCGCCATCGGCATAAAGATGGCCCCCGGATTCATAGATCTCCAGCAAATCGGACCCCGGGCCATATTGGCCGATCAGGCGCATCATCGCCGGGCTGGGATTGGGCGGTGGCGCCTCATCTGCCAGGGCGGCCGAGCAGGCCAGAACGGCGCCGAACAAGACGGCGGGAAATGTGATTTTTCTCAAGGGTGTGATTCTCCAGGCGTCAGCGACTTTACCGCCTGTCGCGAAGGAATCCAGGGTTGCGGACTTTGCGGTTTATCCCGCTTCGACGCCCGGCGCGCGGGTCGCCCAGAGGATGCCGATGAAAAGGCCCTTTGCGCGCGGCAGCAGAACAAGCGCCAACAGGGACAGAAATACCGCATAGACGGCGACACAGGCCCAGAACGGGATCACCCGGTCCAGATCGAGGAAGAATACCAGCGGCAGGAAGATATGGCCGATCACGATGATGGTGAGCCATGGCGCCGCATCGTCGGCGCGGATCCTGCCGAATTCTGCGTGGCACGCCAGACAGGCGTGCACCTGCTTCAGGTAGGCCCTGAAAAGAGGCGTCTTACCGCAGCTTGGACAGCGGCCCAGAAAACCGCGCCGCGCGGCAAGCTTCATTTCGACGGTTTGCGATGGATGCATGAAGCGCCCTCCAGCCACCGCAAATATAGGGTGAGTGAGCGCGTGCACAATGGACGTTGCGTCGCACGTCCCTGCTCTGCGCGCGAACCTGATCTGCGTCAGGCCAGGTGCAGGCGTGATGGGATCATCACGCCCGCTCCAGGGCGGCACTCACGCGGGGTGACTGAGTGAGCGCCGCCCCTGCCCGCTTCAGTTGAACGTGGTGGTCAATGTCACGAACACGCTGCGGCCGGCCTGTGTCCAATAAAGCGGCGTTCCATCCTGGACGGTGGCCCCCGCCAGATTGGTGATCTTGGTGACGTTGGTGAGGTTGTTCACCTGAACCTGGATCGAGGTGTTGCGCACCGCCGGGTCGAGATGGTCGAGCTTGTAGCCCGCGGCGAGGTCAAGCGTGAACAGAGGCGACAGGCCGGTCTGATTTCCCGGCGCGCCGTAGCGGGCGCCTATGAAGCGTCCCAAAAGCGATCCGTTGAAACCGTTCTGATCATAGAGCACCCCCAACGACCAGGTGAGGTCGGGCGTGTTGGGGACCCAGCTATGAGTCTGATCCTTGGCGCTGTTGAGCGAGCCGCTGGCGTAGAAGCTCACGCCCGAGCCCACCAGGTAGGTGGCCTCGCCTTCCAGGCCCATATACTTCACCCCGCCCAGATTTATCGGGATCGTGTTGCCGCCCACGCTGGTGGTGGTGATGAAATTGCTGAAGTCGATGTAATAGACGTCAGCCGAAGCGGCCAGATAGTCGAGTTGCAGCGCCGTGCCGGCCTGGTAATTCCAGGTTTTTTCCGGCTGGAAGTCGCTGGCCGAGGGATTGGTGTAATTGAAGAAATTCTCGTTGGGCGCCAGGAATCCCTCAGCCGCCTGGGCATAGGCGCTCCATTGCGACGAGAAATTGTAATGCGCCACGGCGGACGGCAGAAGCGCGCTGAAGGTCTCATCGTAAGGCGCCTGCTGCATCCCGGTCTTGACGTTGACGGTTGCGTTCACGTTGCGGCTGAAATGGGAATAGCGCACGCCCGGCGTGAAGGTGAGATCGGGCGTTACGTTCCAGTCCACCTGCACGTAAGGCTGGGTCGTGTCGAGCCCCTGCCGTAGCAACCGGTCGATGCCGAAACCGGAGCCGGTGTTGAGCGTGTAGGCGGCGCCAGTGTCGGGATTCGTGTTCAGCGCCATGCCTTGGCTCATATCCACTTCGGTGAGCTGGCGGAAATTGGCCTGGTGATCGTACCAGACGCCCGCCTTGATATCGCCGAAGAAGAAATCCTTGGTGAAGCGCGCAATGGTGCCGATCGAACGGTAACTGTTGATCAAGGCCTGGCCCGGAACATTGTTGGGAAAGCTCACACCGTTCACGATCGTGCCGTTGGGGAATTCGCCATTGGGGTCTTCGCCGTTGAAGCCGTGATGGTAATAGGCATAGGTATAGACCTTGCCGTCGAACGACCAGCCATCGCCAAAGGCCGATTGCAGGTCCACATATTCGAAATCGGTGGCGATCTGATCGTAATTGTAGCCTTTATAATTCTGGTTCGTGGGATCGTTTGACAATGCGTAATTGGGGCCGAATTCCGCGATCTGCGCGGCGGTCGCGCCCAGCGAAATATACTGATGAATGTGGTTGTACATCGCTACGAAAGTGAGCGTGGTGTCGCCGTCCAGTGGCTGAACCACCTTCATGTAGCCATTCTTGCGGTTCTGCCCCATATAGGTGAGATAGCCGTCGCTCCACAGCCCCTCCCCGTCCGCCATTATGCGCGTGCCCCCGGTTGAAGCGATCTCGCCGCTGTCGATCTGCGCTCCATAGTTGACGGTGTTGAAGCTGCCATAGCTGGCATAGGGCGTGATGCCGAACTGATTGTCCGGTGCCTTGGAAAGCACGCCGACCGTGCCGCCGAATGTGGCATTACCGATGGTGGAGGCGGTGCCGGGACCGCGATCCACGCTCACTTCGCCCAGATCATGCGCCATGAAGTAGGAGGTCGTGTGGTGGGTGAAATCGTTGGAATCGCCCCAAGGAATGCCGTCGAAGGTGACGTTGAACTGCCCGTCCTGGAAGCCGCGGATGCTGATATTCTGGCTTTCCGCCAAGCCGGGGCCGTTGGGCGCGGTGTTGAAGACGCTGGGCGTGAATTTGATCGCCTCGTCATAATTGACCGAAGGCGGCAGGTTCTTGCTGATGAAATCCTGGGAGATGATCGACGTGGGCTGAATGGCGTCGAGCGGCGCCACGGTGGGCGCCTCGCCCGCGGCCATGATGCTGCGCTCGCCAGTGACCGTGATGGTCTCGATTGGCGAGGTCTGGGCGAAGGCCATGCCAGGAAGCGCGATCATCGCCACGGAAAGCAACAGTTGAGCGGCCCGCAGCGAGCAGGTTTTGCAGTTTAGCGATTTCAAGCGAATCCCCCGTTTCGAATTGGGAGCGGCAGTAACGAGCCTGCGTGACAGTCTTGTGTCGCAGGCGATCGTGAAAATTGATTCAGAAAACGCGAAAAACGCTTGTGTTTACGTGATTAAATCGATCGAGAGCGATTTTTGCGACAAAATATACTTTTTGGTGATCTGCGGCCGCTACAACCATCGCGAGAAGCAGTCGACAAAATTGACTTCGCCTACTTACGCGAAAATTACGCCCCCTCTGGCGCCGATGATAAAATACCCGGCGTCGTGATTAATTATGCGGCACAACCGGGGCGCGGCGATTCACTCGACCGCGCGGCCCCAGAAGGACGAGATCAACACGCCCCCGATCGCCACCATGCCGCCCAGGATGGTGAGCACCGATGGCAATTCACCCAGCCAGACAAAGGCTATGGCAATGGCGATGGGCGGTTCGAGATAAAGCGAATTGCCGAGCAGAGACGCTGGCATTTTGCTTAACGCATAGGCCCAGGCGACATACGCCAGCGCCCCCGGCAGCACGCCCATATAGACGATGGCCAACGTGGGCGCGAGCGGCGCGTGCCGGATGGCCTGGGTCAAGCCCGGCAGCCAGATTGCGGCCATCAGGGCTGTGCCCGCCCAGATACCGATGGCAGTCATCTGGAACGGCGAATAACGCCTCAGATAAGGCCGCTGCAGCACAAAGAAGAGACTGGTGGCGAGCGTCGCCACAAGAACCAGCGTGACGCCTTTGCTCCAGTGGAATCCGCCGCTTTCGCCGAACGACACGATCGCGATGCCGGCGAAGCTGATGAACGTGCCAAGCCAGCCGAAAATGGCGAGCCTCTCGCCCAGGAGGATGGTGCCGAACAGCGCCATGCAAACGGGCGTCAGCGTGATGATCAACACGGCCGCGCCCGCCGTGATCGTCTGCTGTCCGAAGGTGAGCGCGATTTGATAGCCCGCGATGCCGACAAGTCCCAAGGCGCCCATGCCGGGAAGATCGCGAAGCGCAGGCAATGGCATTTTCGAGATCAGCGCCCAAAGGCCCAGGGACGCCGAAGCGATCAGGAAGCGCAGCAGCACAAGATCGCCGGGCGGATAGCCCGTCAGCGCCGCCCGGATGCCGGGAAAAGCGGACGCCCAAAGGACAAGGCTGATTGCGGCCGCAGCCAGGGCTTTCGGTTCCCCGACGCGCTGGCCCGTGCCGCGCCGTATCGGCGCTTGAAGATCGATATCCTGGGCCATGGTTGATGTATCCTCATACCTCCATATCAATCCTGCCCCCTAACCGGAAGCAAGGCTTCGCCGTAAATTGCTCTCAAATCGGGACGACAGGGAGAAGCCATGCAAAACATCAAGGACAAGGTCGTGGTCGTCACCGGCGCCTCGAGTGGACTGGGCGAAGCCGCGGCCCGCCTATTGGCCAAGAATGGCGCAAAGCTGATGCTGGGCGCGCGGCGGCTCGACCGGTTGAAGGCGCTGGCCGGCGAACTCTCGCTAGGCGACAACGCGGCGGTCGAAACTGATGTCGCGCAATATGCTCAGGTCAAGCATCTGGTGGATCACGCGGTGAAGGTCCATGGCCGCGTGGACGTGATCCTCAACAATGCGGGAGTGATGCCGCTCTCGCCCTTGGAACGTCTCAAGGTCCGGGACTGGGACCAGATGATCGACGTGAACATCAAGGGCGTGCTGTATGGCATTGCCGCGGCACTGCCCCACATGAAGGCGCAGAAGAGCGGCCACATCATCAATGTGTCGTCCGTCGCGGGCCATCGCGTGCGGGCGAGCACCGCTGTTTATTCCGCCACCAAGACCGCCGTGCGCGTGATCACCGAAGGGCTCAGGCAAGAGGTGAAGCCCTATAACATCCGCACCACCATCATCTCGCCCGGTGCCGTATCCAGCGAATTGCTGGAAAGCATCACCGAAAAGGACATTGCCGAAAACTTCTCGCCAGTCCGCGACTGGGCGCTTCCCGGCGACAGTTTCGCCAGCATGGTGATGTTCGCCATGAGCCAGCCGGAGAATGTGGACGTGAACGAGATCCTTTTCCGTCCTACCGTGCAGGAATATTGAGGAGAATTGCGATGCAGAAACGCTTATTGGGAAAAAGCGGGCTGGAAGTTTCGGCCCTGGGCCTGGGCTGCATGGGAATGAGTTTTTCGCTGGGCCCGCCGCCGCCGGAACGAGACATGATCGCGCTTCTGCGCCAGGCGGTTGAGCGCGGCGTGACATTCTTCGACACCGCCGAGGTCTATGGGCCCTATGCCAATGAAGAGCTTTTGGGCGAGGCGCTGTCGCCGCTGCGCGACAGGGTAGTGATCGCCACCAAGTTCGGCTTCGACATTCATCCCGACAGGGATCCGCGCGGCATGAGCAGCGCACCGGGCCTGAACAGCCGGCCCGCGCACATACGGCAGGCTGTCGAGGGCTCGCTCAGGCGGCTCAAGACGGATCACATCGATCTTCTCTATCAGCACCGGGTGGACCCCGATGTGCCGATAGAAGATGTGGCGGGCACCGTGAAAGAACTGATCCGCGAGGGCAAGGTGAAGCATTTCGGCCTGTCGGAAGCGGGCGCGGAAACCATCCGGCGGGCGCACGCGGTGCAACCCGTCGCCGCGTTGCAAAGCGAATATTCGCTATGGTGGCGCCGCGTCGAGGACGAGGAATTGCCTGTCCTCGAGGAACTGGGCATCGGGCTTGTCCCGTTCAGTCCGCTGGGCCGCGGCTTCCTCACCGGCAAGATCGACGAGAACACAACCTTCGACAAAAGCGATTTCCGCACCAGCCTGCCTCGCTTTACGCCCGAGGCGCGCAAGGCCAACCAGGCGGTTGTGGACCTTCTGGCCCGCATCGGCGAAAAAAAGAACGCCACGCCCGGGCAGATCGCGCTGGCCTGGCTGCTCGCGCAGAAACCCTGGATCGTGCCCATCCCCGGCACCACCAAGCTCAACCGGCTTGACGAGAATATCGGCGCCACCAAGGTCGAACTCACCGCAGGCGATCTTCGCGAGATAGACGACGCGGCGGCGAAGATTGCGGTCGAAGGCGGCCGCTATCCCGAACGGCTGGAGCAAATGACGCGGTTGTGACGCGATGACAAGGCGCTTCAAAGCTGGCGATCATGTCGGATGGAACTCCGAGGCCGGCCATGTGTCGGGAACAATCATTGCGGTGCATACAAAGGACTTCGACTATAAAGGCCATCGGCATCACGCATCCGAAGACGATCCGCAGTACGAGATAAGGAGCGACAAGACGGACCATGTCGCGGCCCACAAGGGCAGCGCGCTTGAGCGCATCCGAAAGTGACGCCGGCCTTCTTCACCATCGGCCATTCCAACAGGACGCTCGAGGAATTCACCGCGCTCTTGAGGGAAGCGCGGATCGAACGCGTCGCGGACATTAGAAAGACACCCAAGTCCCGGACCAATCCGCAGTTCAACCAGGATGCGCTTCCACGCGGCCTGGCGGCTTCCGGCATCGCTTACGAACACATCGCGGCGCTGGGCGGGCGGCGCAGCAAGACCAAGGACATTCCTTCGGATCTCAACGGCTTTTGGGCGAATGCGAGCTTCCACAATTATGCAGACTATGCGCTGTCGGACGAATTCTCCGCGGGCCTCGCACAGCTCCGCGATGATGGCCACAGGCTGTGCACGGCGGTCATGTGTTCGGAGGCTGTCTGGTGGCGCTGCCATCGCCGCATCGTCACAGATTATCTGATCGCTTTTGGAGAAAATGTTTCCCATATCATGGGCCATGGCCGCCCGGAGGCGGCGCGGCTCACGCCCGGCGCCGTCATCCGGCCGGACGGGACCATCGTCTACCCCGCAACGTCCGCAGAAAATTGCGGAGCGCGGGATTAGCGGACAGGAATTGTGTAATCTTCGCGCGGGACACGGTCCTGGAGAACGTCATGCCGGAGCTTACCGCGTGGGACAGTTTCTACGTCATCGCCGGGTCGGCCGCGGGCGCGCTGATCGGCCTGCAATTCGTGGTGATGACGTTGCTCGCCGACAGCCCGACGCTGCCCAACCCCTTGGCCGGCGCCGCTTTCGGTTCGCCAACAGTCGTGCATTTCAGCGCGGTGCTGCTGATGGCGGCGCTGTTGCGCGTGCCATGGACGGGCCTGTGGGAGCCCGCGCTGGTGCTGGGCGCGCTGGGCGTTGCGGGCATGGTTTATGCGGGGGTCGTGGCGCGCCGCATGGCAACGCAGGGCGCCTACCGACCGGACCCTGAGGACTGGCTGTTCCATGTCCTTTTCCCTTTGCTGGCCTATGGCCTCTTGGCGGTGTCGGGTGCGGAGATGCTGTCGCATCTTGAAGGCGCGCTGTTCGGGCTGGGCACGGCGGCGCTGCTGCTTCTGTTCGGCGGCATCCACAATGCCTGGGACGCCGTCGCCTATCATGTCTTCGTCGTCAAGCGGAATGCCCGCAAGCCGCCGGAGTAAAGTCGCGCCGAAGCGCGCCCTCTCCCTATAACTTTATCCTGATGCCGAAGAGATAATCGGCGTCGTAAAACTCATTCTGAACCGGAAAATTCCTGTCGTTGGTCTGGGTGAAATTCAGATGAGTGTTCGTGATGTTCTTGATGTCGAAATAGCCCTGAATCTGGTCAGTGAAATCATAAGAGGTGTGGAAATCGAGCCGGAAGCGCGGTTGCGAATAAAGATCGGTTGCAGCATTGCTGCCCACCGACCAAAGATTGGCCGAAACATAGGCAGCGGCTATCTTCGCGAAGATCGGACCATTCTGGTAGAAAATGGCGGCGTTGTAGTTGAACGGCGAAGTCTGAGGCAGCGTATGCTCCTCGCCCGGCCTGATCTGCCCCTTGGACGCCACATAGGTGAGATTGCCGTCGAAGCCAAGCCCGCTCAATGCGTCGGGAAGGAAGTCGAATTGCTGGGTATATTCCAGCTCGACACCTTCGGTTCGCGCCGCGCCGATATTGGAAAAACTGATCAGATCGACGCTCTGCCCGACGAAACCGGGAACGTTCAAGGCATTGGTGTTCTCAGTTGAGACGATGTAGTCATCGAACGCCTTGTAGAACAGGCCCGCATAGACGATGCCATTGTTGGGCAAGAGATATGACGCGGTGAGATCGAAATTGTGCCCTATCGTCGGCTTCAGGTTCGGATTGCCTTGGGTGATAATCGGCTTGGCGTTCGAAAGATCGATGGATTGCGACGCCGTGATCTGATTGAAGCCCGGCCGCGCGATGGAGGTCGAGAAGGCGGCGCGAAGCTGCAGCACATCGCTTGCGTGATATATCGCGCTCACATCGGGAAAGACGTTGTTATAATTGTGCCTTACAATGTTAGGAGTAACAAAGGTGTTGCCCAGCGCGTCCGTGGTGATGGTATTGGCGCCGTAAACGCCGGTGGTGGTCTCCACTCTGACGCCGCCGATCACGTCCACGTCGCCGAACGTGTCGGCATATTGGCCGTAGCCGGCATAGACATTCTCGCTGTCATGCGAAAAGGTCGACGGATCGGCCATGACAGGGGATTGCGGAATGTTGAGAAGCTCGGAAAAGATCGGCTGAGGGCCGATATTATAGATGCCGTGATAATAAAAGATGTCGGGTCCTGTCACAAAATCGACGAGATTCTGATCGGTCGGGTTCAGGCTGGCCGCATATTGCTGGGCGCCGCGGGTGCGCTGGCGCACACTGCCACCGAATTTCACCAGCCCGGCATCGCTGCTCCAGTTCACGGGAATGGAGACGTTTATGACTCCGCCATATTCCTTGTCGGAATTTCTGCTCGGACTGTTGCTGCCCGACAGCGTCGTATAGAGCGAGGGATCGACCACGTTGATGCCCTGCGCCGTATAACTCGGACGATCGGCATCGATATTGTTATAAACCAGGTTGAACGGCGTGGGGTTGGCGAATTGCGCATTGACGGAATAAGGAAATTCGTCATGCCCCTCGGTCCATGAAATGCGGGCGTCCACCCTCACCGTGCCGACCAGCGTATCGCCGCCAGCCTCGACCAAATCGTTACCCAGCTTCTCCTTGGTGTTGATGTTGTTATAATGGGACTGGGCGCCACTCACGGTGAAATCGCCGGTGGTATTGTCGATGCTTACGATGTTGTCGGACAGGTTCGTGAGCACGAATTCATGCTTGTTGGCGCGCTCCACATAGCCTGAAGAAAGAGCGCGAATATAGAAATTGGTGGTGGAGTTCGGGCTGAAGGTGATGCCGCCGCTATAGCCCTGGCGCAGGCGGTGATACTGGTACCAGCGGAATTGCAAGTCGGAAAAGGCCTTCTGCGTGAGGAAGGCGCTGGTGCCGGGAGGAACGACAGTGGGGTCGTTGGCATAGTCTGCCTCGATATCGTCGATGCCGCGATGATCCTGCTCGAAGCCATAGCTGAAGATCACCGACATCTTATCGTTGAAGAAATGCGCTCCGCCGGCGAAGTCCCCCTTATAGACCGGCGTGCCACGCAGAGATTCGATGCCGCCGCCCAGCGAGCCTTCCAAGAGATGATCCGCTCCCTCCGGAATGCTTCGCGGCTGGATATTCACCACACCGCCCAGCCCTTCGGCATCCATTTCCGGCGTGAACGACTTGATCACTTCCACCGCGCCAAGAATGCCGGACGGGAAGGCATCGAAAGCCACGGCGCGCGCGCCGCTTTGCGGCGAGGAGGGATTGCTGGCCGTCATGCGCACGCCGTCATAGGTCGTGCCGTTGAGATCTGCGTCCATGCCGCGGATGTTGATGAACCGGCCCTCGCCGGTATCCGACTCCATGGACACTCCCGGCAGACGCTGAAGCACTTCGGCGGCATTCGAATCGGGCAGCGACCGGATTTGCGCGAGCGGCGCGATGTCGAGGACAACCGGCGCGTTCCTCTTGATGTCGGCGGCCTGAAGCAGCGACCCCGTCACCGTGACCGTTTCGATATTCTGGGCCACTTGCTGCGCCCTTGCCGCGCTCATGCCCAACATCAACGCCGCGACTGCCGAAGTTCCCAGCAAATAGGCAGACTTCTTTCCACTGGTCATGTGAATTCCCCCTCAAGAACGTGGCGCGCGTCGCGCGCGGCACGTCCCTATTGAGGAAGTCGTTTGGCGTTTCGGATTCTTATTGATGACGATCCGGCGAATATCAGTGGGATAAAATTCAATCTTCGCGTGGACGCTGAATCTGGAACCAACCAGGGTGCATCACGTTGCGCGAATTTGGATTAGGCACATATGCCTTGTGCGTGATGGCGTTTTGATATTTCGCGTTCCATGTGTTTTGCCGGTTACACCTATCGCGTGCATTTCCCGACAAAAGCCCTTTAGAGAAAAAGTTCCGCCCGATGAATCTCAGGCGCGGGCATCGGCGATGATGTAGCCACTGCCCTTCTCGGCGATCATGATGGTAGGCGTATTGGTGTTCCCCGAGGTGATGGTGGGCATCACCGAGGCGTCAACCACGCGCAACGCCTTCAATCCGAATACGCGCAGGCGCTCGTCGACCACCGCCAGAGGATCGCTGGAAAGCCCCATCTTCGCGGTTCCCACCGGGTGAAAGATGGTGGTCCCGATATCGCCCGCCGCCTTGGCCAGGTCGGCGGTGTCGTTCGACACTTTGGGGCCGGGCAGAAACTCTTGGGGCTCGTATTTCTTTAACGCTTCCTGCCCCATCAGCCGCCTGGTGACGCGGATGGCGTCGGCGGCGACCTCGCGGTCCTCGGGCGTGGATAGGTAATTGGGCCTGATCGAGGGCTTGTCGTGAAAATCGGCAGAGCGGATACACACATGGCCACGCGAAGTGGGCCTGAGATTGCAAGCGCTTACCGTGATGGCCGGAAAGCGGTGCAGCGGATCGCCGAATTTGTCCAGCGACAATGGCTGGACATGGAACTGGATATTGGCGCGGTCGCGCGTGGGATCGGAGCGGGTGAATATGCCCAGCTGCGACGGCGCCATAGTGAGCGGCCCGGTGCGGAACAGGGCATATTCGGCGCCCATCATCGCCTTGCCAGCGAGCGAATAATAAATCTGGTTCAAGGTCTTCACACCGGACACCTTGTAGATCATGCGCTGTTGCAGATGATCCTGGAGGTTGGCCCCTACGCCCCCCTTTTCCAGCACCACGGGAATGCCCAGCGATTGCAGCAGGTTGCCCGGACCGACGCCCGAGCGCTGCAATATCTCCACCGAGCCGATCGAACCGGACGAGAGGATCACTTCACCCCTTGCGCGCGCTTGGAACACATTGCCGTTCCGAACGAAGCGGATGCCAGTGGCACGGCGGCCGTCGAACAGCACGCGGTCGATATTGGCGTGCATCTCCACCCTCAGATTGGGCCGGCCCAGCACGGGCTTGAGGAAGGCCCGCGCCGCCGAGACGCGCAGGCCCCTTTTCTGGTTCACGTGGAAATAGCCGACGCCTTCATTGTCACCGCGGTTGAAATCAGGATTGGCGGGAACCCCCATCTGGATCGCGGCGCGCTTGACTGCTTCCAGCACGTCCCAGCGCAAGCGCTGTCGTTCCACGCGCCATTCGCCCTTGGTGCCGTGATGTTCGCTCTCGCCCAGGAAATGATTGTCCAGCCGCCTGAAGGTGGCGAAGACATCGTCGGAGCCCCAGCCGCTTAAGCCCAATTGCCGCCAATTGTCGTAATCGCGCCGCTGGCCCCGCATGGAGATCATGGCGTTGATGGCGGAGGAACCGCCGATCACCTTGCCGCGGGGATATTTGAGCGAACGCCCGTTCAGCCCCGGCTCTTTCTCGGTTTCGAAGAGCCAGTCGCTTCTGGGATTGCCGATGGCGAAAAGATAGCCGACGGGAATGTGAAACCAGATCCAATTGTCCTTTCCGCCAGCTTCCAATAACAGCACGCGCTTGGAAGGATCGGCGGAAAGCCGGTTGGCGAGCACGCATCCGGCCGAGCCGGCGCCAGCGACGATATAGTCATACTCGCCGTCAAGCGTCTGAACTTGATCCAAGACGATGCCTCTTGAAGATCAGCGATGCCGGAACACGGGCGCGCGCTTGGCGACGAAGGCGCTCATGCCTTCCTTCTGCCCCTCTGTGGCAAACGCGGCCTGGAACAGAAGCCGCTCGTGACGCAGGCCCTCGGCCAGCGAGCTTTCGAAGGCGCGGTTGACGGCTTCCTTCGCCATCTTCACCGCAGGCGTGTTGTAGGCGGCGATAGTGTGCGCCGCTTCAAGCGCCGTCTGGAGAAGATCGGCGGCCGGCACAACCCGCGCGACCAAACCCGCCGCCTTGGCCTCGGCGGCGGTGATGGAACGGCCGGTCAGGATCATGTCCATCGCCAGCGATTTTCCCACCGCGCGGGTGAGCCGCTGCGAGCCGCCGATGCCCGGAAGCACGCCCAGCTTGATTTCCGGCTGACCGAACTGCGCGTCGTCGGAAGCGATGATGAAGTCGCATAGCAGGGCGAGTTCGCAGCCGCCGCCCAGGGCATAGCCGCTCACCGCCGCGATGACGGGCTTGGAGATTTTCAGCACCTCGTCCCAGGCCCCCAGGAAATCATCCATGTAGAAACCGGTGAAAGTCTTCTCAGCCATCTCGGCGATGTCGGCGCCGGCGGCGAAGGCGCGCGGGCTGCCCGCGATCACGGTCGCGCCCACCCGGTCATCGGCGTCGAATTCCTGCAGCGCATCCAGCACTTCCTCGGACAGTTGGCGGTTCAGCGCATTGAGCTGCTTTGGCCGGTTGAGGGTGATGAGGCCCACCCGTTCGCGCCGCTCGACCAATATGGTTTCACGAGGTTTGCTTTTCACTGCTTCCATCGCCGGCTCCTGATCGTTCGCCACTTCACTCATACATTCTCTCCTTACGCCACACCCTTTATGCTGCACCCTGAACAGGTTTCAACCTGGTCACCTTGCCGTCATCCATATCCTGCGTCACCGCGGTCGCTGGCTCTTCTTCCGCCTCGCGATGCGACGAGACATAGGATTCGCTCTTGGCCATGAACTCATTGAGGATGGATTCGCGATGCTGGTTCAAGGTGGGCGCCATGATAGGCTCGCTGATGTTATTGCCGACATAGCCGCTCATGCGCACCGGATTGCCCGCCGTCTTCACCGGGCGCCCGGTATGGCCGCTCTTGACCTTGATGAACATCTCACGCGCCAGAAGCTGGGGATGGTCGAACAGCTTGTCGATGGTGTTGATGGGCGAACAGGGCACACCCGCCTCGTTCAACTTGTCGATCCAATGCTCAACATTCTGGGTCTTGGTCACTTTCTCGATGGCCGCGATCAATTGCGGCCGGTTCTGGCACCTGAGATCGTTGGTGGCGAACAGGGGATGAAGCGCCATCTCGGGCGCGCCGAGCGCGTCGGCCATCAGGATGAACAGCGCGTCATTGCCCGCCGCGATCACGATGCGGGCGTCCTTGGCGGCGAAGCTTTCAAAGGGCGCGAGCGAGGGATGGCTGTCGCCGGTCCGCGTCGGCACCCTGCCTTCCGCGTCATAGCGGGCCAACGCGGTTTCCAGCAGCGCCGCCTGGCAATCCAGCATGCCGATATCCACGCGGCAGCCTTGCGCGTTCTGGGTGCGTTTGTAGAGCGCCGAGATGATCCCCACCGTGGCGAACAGGGCCGCGCCCAGATCGCCGAAACTGGTGCCCACGCGCGCGGGCGCCCCATCGGGCCAGCCGGTAAGGCTCATGACGCCGCCCATCGCCTGCACCACCATGTCGTAGCCCGGAAGATCGCTGAACGGCCCCGTATGGCCGAAGCCCGACACCGAGGCATAAACGATATGGGGATGGGTTTTGGCGAGGCGCTCGGCGCCATAGCCCAGCCGGTCCATCACGCCTGGACGGAAATTCTCGACCACCACGTCGGTTTCGTTCAACAGCCGCTCCAGCAATTCGCGGTCGCGCGGCGACTTGATGTCGAGCACGATGCTTTCCTTGCGCCGGTTGAAACAGGTGAAATAAGCACTTTCGCCATCCACGAACGGTCCGAAGGCGCGGGTGTCGTCGCCGGTCCCGAATTTCTCGATCTTGATCACGCGCGCGCCCAGATCGGCCAGGATCATGGTGCAATAAGGTCCCGCCAGCACGCGGGAGAAATCAAGCACCGTGATGCCTTCGAGCGGCCCTTTGCGAAGCTCCTGTATCGGTTGCATCTTTCCTCCCGGTTTCTTTTTTTGTCAGCGCGCCGTCGGCATGGCGAATTCCGGCCCCTTGTCGATCACGTCGGGCCAGCGCTGCATGATGGATTTCTGCCTGGTGTAGAAGCGCACGCCTTCCTCGCCATAGATGTGCATGTCGCCGAACAGGCTCTTCTTCCAGCCGCCGAAGCCATGCCAGGCCATGGGGACGGGAATGGGCACATTGATGCCCACCATGCCCACCTGGACGCGGCGGCCGAACTCGCGCGCGGTGTGGCCGTCTTCGGTAAAGCAGCTCACGCCATTGGCGAAGTCGTGTCCGTTGGTGAGATGAAGCGCCTCGTCCAGATTGGCGGCGCGCACCATGCACAGCACCGGTCCGAAAATCTCTTCCTTGTAGATGGTCATTCCGGGCTTCACTTCGTCGAATAAAGTGGCGCCCATGAAGAAGCCGCCTTCGCGGCCTTCCACCTTGTGTGCGCGCCCGTCGAGCAGAAGCTTGGCACCTTCGGCCACGCCCTTCTCGATATAGCCGGTGATGCGCTTGCGGGCGATATCGGTGACGATGGGGCCCATTTCCACGCTATTGTCCAAACCGTCGCCGATCTTGAGTTTCGTGGCGCGATCGATGAGGCGCGGGATCACGGCGTCGGCGGCCTTTCCCACGAGCACGGCCACCGAGATTGCCATGCAGCGTTCGCCCGCCGAACCGTAGGCGGAGCCGATCAGCGCATCCACCACCTTGTCGGGATCGGCGTCGGGCATCGCCACCAGATGGTTCTTGGCGCCGCCCAGGGCCTGCACGCGCTTGCCCATCCGCGCGCCGGTCTCATAGATGTAGTTGGCGATGGGGGTGGAGCCCACGAAAGAGACGGCCGCGATGCCCGGATGCGCCAGGATCGCGTCCACCGCTTCCTTGTCGCCCTGCACCACATTGAACACGCCTTTGGGGAAGCCCGCCTCGCGCATCAATTCCGCCGCGATCAACGACGGCGTGGGGTCGATCGGGCTGGGTTTCAAGATGAAGCTGTTACCCGCCGCGATCGCGATCGGGTACATCCAGGCGGGCACCATCACCGGAAAATTGAACGGCGTGATGCCGGCCACCACGCCCAGAGGCTGGCGCAGCGTCCAATTGTCGATGTTGGTCGAAACCTGGTCGGTGAAGTCGCCCTTTAGCAGCTGGGGAATGCCGCAAGCGAATTCGATGATGTCGATGGCGCGCTCGACCTCACCCTTGGCGTCGGAGAAGACCTTGCCATGCTCGGAGGTGATGGCGCGGGCCAGCTCGTCCTTGTGATCGTTCACCAGGCCCAGATATTTGTTCATCACGCGGGCGCGGCGAATTGGCGGCGTGTCCGCCCAAGCGGGAAAGGCCGCGGCCGCCGCCTTCACCGCTTCGTCCACTTCGGCGGCGGAAGAAAGCGTGACGCTGCCCGATTTCTTGCCGGTCGCGGGATTGAAGATGTCCTGGGCGCGCGCGCTTTTGCCCGCCATCATCTGACCGTCGATATGGTTGCCCACGAAGGACAATGGGTTGCCGATTTCAGGTTTGTTCATGGCGTCATCTTTGCGGTTGGGGGCTTTAAGTCGAACATTAGCACACTTTATTCTTCGTATGGGCCGAGCGGCGTGTTGTCCTCCGGGCGCTGGAGCGCGCTCAAAGGCAATTTGTTCACGCCGTCGATGATCTTGGCGAAGGCCCTGGTCGTGGCTTCCAGCCCGGTCCATGGCACGGCTTCCGGCGTCTCCCAATCAGTGTGGAAGTAAGAGTGATATTCGCTGGAATCCACGCCAGGCGTGAAACGATAAAAGAAGCCCATGTCGCTGGCGGGCGGCTGGGGACTTGGGTCCATTGCCAAGGGCACGCCGAATTCCCGGAACGCGCTCCATGCGATTTTCTGCAGCTCAGGCCGCGTCGGCCCGCCCGCATACCATTGCAGCGGCATGTAAGAGTTCGCCCAGGCCAGCTCGTCGCCCGGGTAATAGCGCGGCCGCGATTGAGTGATGATCGTCGAGGGATGCTCGTCATTGAGGAAGAGCGCGGTCTTGGCGAAGAGCTTCGCCTTGTTCGCGCGCAGCCATCTCGCGCCCACCGCGCCGTCGGTGCCATTGTGATGGCCGTCGAGCCCGATGAAGATCATGGTCCGGCGGCGCTGAGACTTGGGCAGCTTGGCATAGTATTCCGCCAGCCCCAGCATCGAGGCGACGCCGCCCGCATTGTCGGACGCGCCTTCGAACCAGCCATCCTTGTGGGCGGTGATGTAGATGGTTTCGTCTGTCTGGCCAGGAAGCGTGCCCCAAACCAACGCCGTTTTGAGGTTGGGCACTTTCTGGATATCCAGCGTCACATGCGCCTTGACGGGACCCGCGGCCAGCATCTCGCGCGCCGCCGCACCGTCGTCATTGCCCACTGTAAATGCGGGCGCGTCGGTGCCCGACGGATAGGCCTGATAGCGCATATTGCCGGGCAGCATCGAGACTTCGAACACCACCGCCGCGCCCTTGTCGGCGGCGCGCTTCACCGCGCCTTCGTCAGGCGCGCCCAACTGGCTGTACACGAACACGGCACGTCCGCGCACATCCTTGCCGGCAAAGTCCGCTTCAGTGCCAAGCCCCGCATAGACCGCATCGAGATCGACCCCGCCCTGGGGCAAAGGCTTGGCGTCATAATCGGGCTGCGCGGAATTCAAGTGAATGGTCTTGCCGCCCGCACTGAGCGCCACGTCCCAGCTTTGCGGGATCCATTGCGGCGGCAGATCGAGATGCTGGATGCGCACATCGGAAAGGCCCGCCGCGCGGAACTTGCCCGCCAGATATTCCTCGGTCTGGCGGTCGCTTTCCGTGCCGATGATGCGGCCCCAGAATTTGGGATGGCCGGCATCGCGGTAGCTGAGCGAGATATTCGCCAAATCCACCACATATTGATGGATCTTCTTGCCGTCTATGGCGCGATATTTTTCCTCGCCCTTGGGGAGCGGAAACTCGATCAGGCCATCGGTGACGCGCTGCTGCGACAAGGCGGGCGGCGTGAGCGACTGCGCAATGGTCGAGCGTGGTTTATCCTGCGCTTGAACATTTGCGGTCATCAAACAAAGCGCAGCCGACGCGATAAGAGTCTTTTTCATATCACTGGCTCCGCTGCGGTGGCTGGGGTTCTTCCGGACGCTGAAGCGCGCTCAAGGGAAGCTTGTTCACCTCGTCGATCACCTTGGCATAGGCGCGCGTCGCGGATTCAAGCCCGGTCCATGGCACGGCCTCCGGCGTCTCCCAATCGGTGTGAAAATAAGAGTGGTATTCGCTGGCCGAGACCGTGGGCAGCATGCGGAAGAACGGCCCGCCATCACCTGCGGGCGGCGCGGGGCTGGGATCGAATACCGCCGGCTGGCCGAATTCCTTGAACGCTTTCCAGACAATGCTTTGAAGCTCGGGCCTTGCCGGTCCGCCCGCATACCATTGCAGCGGCATCGCGGTATTGGCCCAGGCGATTTCGTCGCCCGGATAATAACGCGGGCGCGTCTGGGTGAAGATGGTCGCCGGATGCTCGACATTGAGGAAGAGCGCAGTCTTGGGGAAGAGCGTCGCCTTGTTCTGGACCATCCAGCGGCGGCCAACGCCGCCATCCGAGCCGTTATGATGGCCATCGAGGCCCACGAAAATCATGGTCCGGTGGCGCTGGGCCTTGGGTACCTTGGCGAAGTATTCCGCCAGCCCAAGCAGCGAAGCCACGCCACTGCTGTTGTCGGATGCGCCTTCGAACCAGCTATCCTTGTGCGCCGTGACGTAAATGGTCTCGTCCGTCGCGCCCGGCAGCGTGCCCCACACCATTGCAGTCTTGAGGTTCGGCACCTTCTGCACATCCAGCGATACATGCACCTTGACGGGGCCCGCCGCGATCATGTTGCGCGCCTTGACGCCATCGTCATGGCCCAGCGTGAAGGCGGGCGCGTCGGTGCCGGAGGGATAGGCCTGATAGCGCATGTTGCCCGGCAGCATCGAGACTTCCAGCACGACTGCCGCGCCGTGTGCCGCAGCGCGTTTCACCGCGCCCATGTCCGGCGTGCCGAGTTGGCTGTAGACGAACACGGCCTTGCCCTTCACGTCCTTGCCGGAAAAGTCCGCATCGGTACCTAGCCCCGCATAAACCGCGTCGAGATCGACGCCGCCCTGGGGCAAGGGATTGGCGTCATAGTCGGGCTGGGCGGAGTCGAGATGGATGGTTTGTCCGCCCGCGGAAATCGCCACGTCCCAATTCTGCGGCATCCATTGCGGCGGCAGGTCGAAAGGTTGGATGCGCACATCGGAAAGGCCGGCCGCGCGGAACTTTCCCGCCAGCCATTCATTGGTTTCGGTCTCGCCCGAAGTGCCGATGATGCGGCCCCAGAATTTGGGATGACCGGCATCGCGATAACGGTCGGCGATTTTCGCCAGCTGCTCCACATAGGTGTGCATCTTCTTGCCGTCGATGCTGCGATATTTCTCCTGGCCCTTTGGGAGGGGAAATTCGATCAGGGCGTCGGTGACGCGTGCCTGTGGGAGCGCGGGGGGCGTGAGCGATTGCGCGATGGTTGAGCGGGGTTTCTCGGCGGTTTCAGCGAAAGCGGTACCGGCGACGGCCAGCGCCAGGATGCTTACCCCGCACACGAATGTTTTTCTCATCGTCACCCTCCCCCTCATTTTCTGCGAAGCCGGGAGTGTGACCGTTAAGGCGCTATTCGCAAACCTGGAAATTGCCCGAGTTAATGTGTAATTTTGCACATCGGAAGCGCAAGATTGCGCCAAGACCCCAAAACTGAAAGGCTGTGAGAGCGCCTTGATCGCCGGTCCTTCCATGCAGGCCTTGAATCACGACGAATTGCTGGCCTTCCTGAACGAGATGCTGGAGGCCGAGCGCGCCGGGTCCAAGGCGTTGCTCCATGTTTCCAAGGAAGCGAAGGAGCAGGCGGTCGCCAGCCTGGCGATGCAGGTCCATCACGACGAGGCGCGCTGGTGCGCCATGCTGATCGCGGCGATCCGCCGTCTCGATGCCTCTCCGAGCCAGGCCACCGGTGCTTTCTACGAGAAGGTGCTGGCGATTCCGGAAGAAAAAGCGCGGCTGGCATTCGTGAACCGGGGTCAGGGCTGGGTCGTGAAGAAATTGAAAGAGGTAATCCCACGGATCGAGGACGAACAATTGGCGAAGGATCTGGGCGTGATGCTCACTTCCCACGAAGAGAACATCGCCAAGGTGAATGAGTCGGGGCTGGCGGGTTAGAGGTACATTCGTCGCTCGAAGGTCCACCGGACCTTTTTGTTCGCCTTTCGGCGAGCCGCTCCTCACCCGGCCGCAAGCTCGGCATGAGGTTGAAAAAGCGGCGTTCAAGCCGTCGGAACAGGTTTCAATATCCGAGGCTGGCCTGTCGAACTCCAAGGACAAAACTCATCCCCCGCATCATTCACCGCCTGCACAATGTGGCGGCGCACTTCCGCCACCTTGTGCGAGCGGTGCGTGTCGGGGTGCGAGATCAGCCAATAGGTGCGCGTGAATTGCAGCTCGGGCAGAATGCGCGTAAGGCCCCGCACGCGGTGGGCGACATAATCGTGGAGGATGGCGACGCCGGTTCCCGCGCGCACCGCCTCCATCTGCCCCACCATGCTGCCGCATTCGAAGCGGCGCGGCATCCTGGCGGCGAATTCACGCCCATAATCCAGCGCTGGCGTATAGATCAGATCGTCCACATAGGTGATGAACAGGTGCTGCTCCAGATCCTCCTGCTTGTGGATGGGCGGACACTTCTTCAGATACCCGTCGGACGCGTAAAGGCTCAGCGTGTAATCAGTGAGCTTCTGGACGATGAGATTGCCGTGCGCGGGCCGGTCGAGCGTGATCACGATGTCGGCCTCGCGCCGTGAGAGCGAGAAACTTCTGGGCAGCGGAACGAGTTGAATCAGAAGATCGGCATGTTTGTCGGAAAGCTCGGCCAGCCGTGGCGCCAGAAAATAGTTTCCCAATCCGTCGGGCGCGCCGATCCGGACCGTGCCGCGGATCGCGCCCGCGTTTCCCGATAGATTCGATTCCAATTGCAGAAGTTCGGACTCGACTTTTTCCGCCGCCGCCAGCATGGCCTCGCCCGCCGGCGTGAGCGTGCAGCCATTGATGTGGCGCTCCAGAAGTTTGGTCTGAAGCTCGTCCTCCAGCGCGGTAAGCTGCCGTCCAACCGTGGCGTGGTTGAGGCCAAGGCTTTTCGCCGCCGCCAGAATCTGGCCGCTGCGCGCCACAGCCAGGAAGATTCGAACCCGGTCCCACTCCATTTCTTGAATGTATCTTTGGCCATGCTGACGTGCAATCAGCAGCGGAAGGGCGGTTTTTTGGCGCATGCCATCGATTTGAAATTGAATCAACGGGGACGCCGCGACTAGCTTTGCTGCCCATGGGGAAACGTCACGGATTCTGGAAACTGGTTGCCGCGGCCGCGGTGATCGCGGTCGCGGGCGGAGCGGTTCACAATGAGCTGCTGGGGCCCCGCGTCCGCTCCGTGGCGCTGCCCTCTGCCGATCCTTTCACCTTGCGCTTCGCTGTCTTTAATCCCGCGTTCACCGTGACGCTGAAGAACATTGACATGGCCTGCATTCCGCTGGGTGTTTACGGAAACGGATGGATGGCAAAGGCGCAGCCCTTTCCCCTGAACGTGGACATCGACCTCGGCCCGCGCGCAGAGTTCGAATATACTTGCCCCATCGCGAGCAGCAACGTGAAGGGGCCGGTGAAACGCGTGGAGGCAAAGGTCGCGATCCAATATGCGCGCTTCGGCCAACGCAGGCGGGCAATGTCGGGCACACTCGCCTGGGACTCCGCGAGCCGCGTCTGGACTGATGCGGGAGATAGTAACTGATCCGCAATAAACGGGAACGCGGGAATCGGGAACATTCGGTTAGCCGTGTGCAAAACACCTACCGGTTGTTAGAGTGGGCGGCGGGCGAAATGAGGGAAGCGCATGCGTCTCGCCATGCTGTTCCGGAATGCGCTGCTGGCTGCTTCGCTCGCATCGCCCACCGCAAGCGCGCAAGTCGAAGCGCCGAGCCCGGAACCTGTGCCTACACTGCCGCCGATGCCGCCCCCGCCGCCCATGCCGGCACCGAGTCCCACGCAAACTCCACCAACGGCGCCCAGCGTCGTGCCGCCGCCTGCTCAAGCCACGCCGTCACCTCAACAGGCCACGCCGCCACCTTCCGCCGCGCCGCTGCCACCTCCGCAGGTTGCGCCAACACCTCCTCCTCCCACCGAGGTGCCGCCAGCTCCTCCCGCCGCGCCGCCGCCTTCTCCGCAGGTTGCGCCGCCACCTCCTCAAGTCACGCCGTCACCCCAACAAGCTACGCCGCCACCTTCTCCAGCCGCGCCGCCGTCTCCTTCCGCCGCGCCGCCGCCACCGCCGTCACAATGAGGATGGCGGCCAAGCGCGTGGAAGTTTGCGAATTCGGAGCCGGGCGATTTCACGGCGACGCATCATTGAGAAAGTGATGACGCGGCGTCGCTAGTCCACCAGTTCCCGGCCGGAACCTGAAGGTTCCCGGCGCGTTTAGTAGCGGGCGGTTCATGGATATTGGGATGCCGAAGAAGCTTGGCTTTGCGGCGCTTTCTATTCTGCTGATGCTTGTCGGCTGCGGCAAGCCTCAACAACATACCGACCCCCTTCCCAGCCTCGACGACCAGGCGAAGCTTCTGCAGTTGCAGAAAATCTGCGCCGAACAGGCGGCGCAAACATTCCGCGCCGCGAACTATCTGCGCAAGGCAAACGTGATCAACAGCTACGCCAGCCATTATTCCGCAAAGCTTGGACGGTGCTTCATACTGGTCACCATCTTTGATTCAACGGATGCGGAAAATGTCTCGACCTTCGAAACGATAGAAGATGCGTTCGAGGGAAGGCGCCTGGGAACCTATTTTGTGCCCTCGGCCAGGGACGAAAAGGCGGGCACGCATGTCGCCACCTGCGAGGAAAGGGCCATCGGCGAGCTGCAAAAATCCTGCGGTTCGAGAATCGAGTGGGACGCCTATAAGGCCCGCTATATGGACGCGCCGTAGCTCCCGATGTCGCGCTCATCGGTTCCAGCACGCGGCCGATCCTTCATGAACAACCGCAGATCTTGTTCGACTCAGACGAACTGGCGCAGCAGAAAATAGAGCCCACCCGCCAGGATCATGGCCGCAGGCAGGGTGATCACCCAAGCCAGCGCGATCGAGCGTACCGTGCTCCATTGGAGGCCCGAACCGTTGGCCGCCATGGTTCCGGCCACCCCGCTCGACAGGATATGTGTGGTGGAAACAGGCAGGCCAATATATTGCGCGCCCATGATGGTGCCCGCCGCGACCAGTTCGGCGGTGGCACCTTGCGCATAGGTCAGGTGACTCTTGCCGATGCGCTCACCCACCGTCACGACTATGCGCTTCCATCCCACCATGGTGCCGAGGCCCAGCGCGATGGCCACGCAGACTTTCACCCAAAGCGGGATGAAGCGCGTGCCCATTTCCAGATTGCGGCTGAAGCCGCCGAGCGTCTTCATCTCGCTGGCGCTGAAGCTGGCCCCTGACTTTGGCAGAAGGCGGATGGCTTCGCCGGCCAAATACATCTCATTGCGAAGGTTGGGCGTGGCTGCCGCCGGCACATGGCTGATGGTGCCATAATTCTTCAGACTGTCGATGATCTCGCCAGACAGAACGGCAAGGCCGGCAAAGACTTCGGGCCGGTTCAATGTCCTATCGCGCAGAGCGTCGCCCACGATCGTGCGGGCCTGAGCAGGCGGCGGCAGTGCCGCGCTTCCGGCATGAGCCTGGAACACCTGGCCCGCTGAAGCAGCGCTGGCGATGAAGGCAGGCGTGGCATTCGCCGGCATGGTGCGATTGAGTGCATAGGCGGTGGGTGCGGCGCCGATCAGGATCAGCATGATCAGGCCCATGCCCTTCTGGCCATCATTGCCGCCATGGGCGAAGGAAACGCCAGTGCAAGTGATGATCAACACGCCGCGGATCCACCAGGGCGGCGGTTGCTGGCTCCTGGGCGCTTCATACAATTTGGGCACGCGGACGATCATTTTCATGACCAGCAGCAGAACCGCCGAGAAGGCAAACCCCATCAACGGGCTCCAGAACAGAGCGCTGAAAACGCTGGCCGCCTGGCTCCAATCGACGCCGGAGGTTCCCTGGCCTTCAGGCGCCATCAATTGATTGGCAAGGCCCACGCCCATGATCGAACCGATCAGGGCGTGACTGGAGGAATTTGGAATTCCCAGCGCCCAGGTGGCGAGATTCCACACGATCGCCGCAATGAGCAGCGCGAAGATCATGGCGTAACCTGTTCCGCTGCCCACCTGAAGGATGAGTTCGACCGGAAGAAGCGTGATGACGCTGTAGGCGACTGCGCCCGTGGAGACGAGCACGCCCAAAAAGTTCCAGCAGCCGGACCAGACCACGGCGACCACGGGTTCCATCGAGTGTGTGTAGATTACCGTGGCGACGGCGTTCGCGGTGTCGTGAAAGCCATTCACGAATTCGAAGCCCAATGCGATCAGAAGTGCGATCCCCAACATGATAAACACGCCAATCGCAATCGGCTCGTGCGCATTGCCGATGTCGTCGATCAGGCCCTTGAGACCATAGCCGATGCCGGCTGCGAGCAGCAGCAGGAAAACCCACACCGTGACGGTGCCGGGCTTGTGGTCGAGCCTGGGGGCGCCACGCCCGTGATAGGCTTCCGTTTGGACGCTGGCGAGATCAGCCACTTTTGCATTCCCCCACGACCCTCAAAGATTAAAGAGGGGCCATGCGACGGTTTGATGAAGCCGCAGGCTTTTGCCGCATCGCGGCGCGCGCCGCGCGTGGGACATCGCTGCAATATCTTTAGTTTCTGCCGACGTCGGAATGATGCGCTAGGCGATAAATGAGCCGGTCTTTGATGGCCGGCCAGTCTTCAGCCAGGATCGAGAAGCGGACGGAATTGCGGGGGCGATGATCAACCGCCAGACGATGCGCGCGCAGGATGCCTTCGCGGGTGGCGCCTAATCCCGTCAGCGCTCGGATCGAGAGTTCGTTGCGCACGTCGGCATGGAAACAGACGCGGAAGACCTGCCAAACCTCGAAGGCGTGACCAAGCATCAGAAGCTTGGTTTCAATGTTCGCGCCGGTGCGGATTGCAGAACGGGCAAGCCATGTATAACCGATTTCGCAGACATCGGGCGCGTCGCGGCCATGCCGCGCGTGCAGAGCGGGCCATGGCCAATATTCAAGCTGCCAGAATCGG
This sequence comes from Rhizomicrobium sp., assembly GCA_035262545.1. GTDB lineage: Bacteria > Pseudomonadota > Alphaproteobacteria > Micropepsales > Micropepsaceae > Rhizomicrobium. The sequence continues at coordinate 40,170 of DATFSP010000178.1, forward strand.
GTGGACCCGATCACCTTGCCGTCCCGGGCGCTCAAAATCGCGAACGGAACGGCGGTGCGCTCGTCTCGCCGGCTTGCCGCGGTGCGCACATATCGTTCGGCCTCTTCGCGAATTTGAGGCACGAAGCTCCAGCGGTAAAGCTCCTTGCCATTTGCAGCGGCCGCGACCAGGCCATCCAGGTGCTTTTCCGCGAGCGGCTCGAGCCGGACACGCCGGCCGGCCAAGGTGAAGGAATAGTCCATCAATGTGAATTCCAGCCCCTCAAAGCCACCATCCGCTTCGCCGCACGCGCTTGATCCGCTACTTGGCAAGATCGCCGTAAGCGCTTAATGCCACCGCCAGAATGAATCGCATCCACCAGGGATTTGCGCGCGGGTGTCCGCACGTGGCGCCTTGCCCAGCAAGGTTCCGGCCGCGCCTTATTAACGTCCTAATGCTTCGATAGGGGCTTTAAAAATGTCAACCCGCCGAACCTTTCTTTTCGCCGGCAGTGCCGCGCTTGCATCTGTGGGACGAGTTGCAGCAGCGGAAGGATTTCTGTCCGCGGGCCGCCCCGAAGCCTTTTCCTTCGAACGACTCACGCGAGAGGCCCAAAGCCTCGCGGCCCGTCCTTTCGTGACGCCCCCATCGCTGCCGGCAGCCATTCTGGACCGGATCGACTATGAGGCGCTCGGCAAGATCCATTTCAACACGGACTACGCTCTTTTTCGCAACGGGCCCGGTCAATTTCCGGTGACCTTCTTTCTTTTGGGCAAATTCTCGCGCACGCCGGTCCGGATGTTCGTGATAGAGGATGCAGGAGTTGCGCGCGAAATCATCTATAACCCAGCATATTTCGATATGCCGCCGGCAAGCCCGGCTCGCGACCTTCCTCCCGGCGCAGGCTTTGCCGGCTTTCGCTTCCAGGAAAGCCGGCTTGGCGATCAGACAAAACTTGACTGGCGGAAGAATGACTGGGTGGCCTTTCAGGGCGCGTCCTATTTCCGCGCCATCGGCGAGCTCTATCAGTATGGCATCTCGGCGCGAGGTATTGCCGTCAATGTGGCGGTTCCCGGCGTGGCCGAAGAATTTCCGGCCTTTACCCGCTTCTACTTTGCTCCTGACGCCGCCGACACCGATAAAGCCACTGTCTATGCCCTCCTGGAGGGCGAAACCGTTACAGGCGCCTATCGCTTCCAGATGGAGCGAACCAAAGCCGTCCTGATGGAAATCGACGCGCGTATCTTTGTACGCAAAGACGCGCATCTGGGCTTGGCCCCGCTCACCTCCATGTATTGGTTCTCCGAAACCGAGAAGCCCATGGCGATCGACTGGCGCCCCGAGGTGCATGACTCCGACGGGCTGGCCATGTGGGCCGGTAACGGCGAACGCATCTGGCGGCCGCTCAACAATCCGGGCACGCTGGTCACATCCAGTTTCAAAGACACGAATCCGAAGGGCTTCGGCCTGCTGCAGCGCGACCGCGTGTTCACCCATTATCTCGACGGCGTGCATTATGAGCGACGACCGACATTGTGGGTCGAGCCCCTCGCCGACTGGGGCGAAGGCGCGGTCACACTGGTCGAATTTCCTACCGACGACGAGATCACCGACAATGTCGTGGCCTATTGGACGCCTCGGCAACCATCACGCGCAGGCAACGCGCTCAGACTCCGTTATCGCCTTTACTGGAACAAAGATGAGCCCTTTCCGCCGCAAATGGCGGTTTGCGTGGCAACCAGGTTGGGGCGGGGCGGACAACCCGGTAAGCCGAGGCCCAAAGGCGTGAACAAGTTCGTGGTGGAATTTCTGGGCGGGCCGCTGGCGACGCTTCCGGCCGGCCGGATTCCCGAGGCCGTGCTTTCAGCGCCGAGCGGGCACTTCTCCGACATTTTCACCGAAGCTGTTCCCGACGGCGTCGCCGGACATTGGCGCACAGTATTCGATTTCACCCCCGATGGTTCCGACCCGGTGGATATGCGCCTCTACCTCAGGCTGGGCCAACAGACGCTCAGCGAAACCTGGCTTTATCAATTCCGCCCGATAAAGATTGCGGCTTAACACACGTCACCCGCGAGCCTCGACCGGATGGCCCGGGCATGCCTGGCGCCTATTGGCTGGCGAAGGCAATGTTGATGCGCCGGTTCTGGCGCCCTTTGTTCTCGATCTTGGTCACGGCGACGGGGCCGATCTCGGCGGTGTTGCGAACATGCGTGCCCCCGCACGGTTGCAGATCCACGCCTGCTATGTCGAGCAGCCGGACGCGGCCGGCTCCCGTGGGCGGCTTCACCGACATGGTGCGGATCAGCTCGGGTTTGTCGGCGAGCTCCTGGTCGGTGATCCAGCGGGCTTCGACCATGTGCCCCTCTTGGATCAACGCGTTAAGCCTCGCCGTGATTTCGTCCTTGTCGAGGCTGTTGCCGGGCACGTCGAAATCGAGCCGCGCCTTGCCATCGGAAATCTGGCCGCCCGTCACGGCGCCGGATACGACGGCACAAAGTAGATGCATGCAGGTATGCATGCGCATCAGGCGATAGCGATAGTCCCAGTCGAGCATGGCAGTGACCGCGGTGCCGACCGCGAGCGCGGTCGCATCCTCGCCGACTAGGTGGATGACACTATCTGGTGTCTCGCCCTTGCGCGTATCTGTAACCCGGATGATCCGGCCCTGTTCCGTCCGGAGCGTGCCGCGGTCGCCCGGCTGGCCGCCGCCGAGCGGATAGAAAATTGTGCGATCGAGCTGGACCTGCCCGGCGTCAACGGCGACGACCGCGGCAGAGCTGGTCTTCAAATACGCATCATCGCGAAACAAAAGATCGGTGGCGGCAGTCATGGACGGGTTTAGCCTTCTTTGAGTATCGACCGGCCGCAATAGGCGACCGCAGCGAGAGACCCCAGCCAAAATAAGACAATTTATGGCGGCCGGCAAAGCCGAGAGGGCCAAACGGGCCTTGTGAGAATTTGTCCGGCAGGAGTACCCTCCCCCGAGTCACTCACGCATTTTCTCGTTGGTCCAGGAGGAAATCCCGATGACGATAGCCATCAGCCAAGAAGCAAAAGACGATCTTTCTGCCCGGGGATTCTCGCGCCGGCAGATGATGCGCGCGGCGTTGATGCTCGGGGGTGGCGCGGCAGCTCTTGCGCTGCATCCTGAGCGTGCTCTCGCCCAGCAGGATGAGGACGATTCGGGAATGAAAGCCCGGATCGACTCCAACGAATGCTTCGCCGGTCCGATGGCGTCGGGACAAGCCGCTGGCACTTCGGTGTTCAGCAGATCCAACCGCTATTCGCCCGGCGGCGAGTTCGACCGTTTGATCAAAACCATCTCGCAAGTCGAGAATATACCCGCCGACCATATCGTCATTTGGCCCGGCTCCAACGAAGCGCTGGCCCGGTCGGTGGTGGCCTTCTGCTCGCCCACAAAGGGCCTGGTGCAAGCCAATCCCAGTTATGAGACATGCGTGCAAGCTGCCCAGTTTTTGGGGCTGCCGGTCAAAATGGTTTCGCTGAAAGCCGATTACAGCCATGACGTGAAGGCGATGCTGGCCGCCAATCCCAATGCCGGGCTCTACTATGTGGTGAATCCCAACAACCCCACCGGCACCATGACCAGCATGGCGGATATGGAGTGGCTGGTGGACCACAAACCGGCGGGTGCCATTGTGGTGATCGACGAAGCCTATATCCATTGGTCGAGCGGCTATCCCAACAACACCGCGACGCATCTTGCCCGGTCCGGCAAGGACGTGCTGGTGATGCGCACCTTCTCGAAAATCTTCGGGATGGCTGGGTTGCGCGTCGGCTATACCATGGGCCGGCCCGAACTCCTCGCCAAGCTCTCGCTGTGGGACGGTGGAGGCTCGGGCCAGATAGCCGTCCCATCAACGGCTTGCGCGACCGCCAGTTTGACCGATGTGGCCTCGATCGCGAGCCGCAGAAAAACACTCCACGAAAATCGCGCCATGACTGTGGATTTCCTCAAGAAGCGTGGCTTCAAGGTGATCGGGCCAAGCGAAGCCAACATGGTGATGTTCGACTGGAAAAACAAAACGGCGAAAGAGATGCAAGCGGCTTTCCGGGCCAAGGGCGTTATGATCGCGGGTCCCCGCTGGCCGGTCTGGCCCACCGTCTCGCGCATCTCGATTGGAACGCGCGAGGACATGGAGACCTTCTTCGCAACCTTCGACAAGATCGTTTCGGCTTAAAAATCAAAGCCCGGCATTCCCTCCAAGCCTCCCACCCCGAAGGCAGGGGCTCGGGGCTTGGGCGCGGGCGAAGTTTCAGCGTGTCCGCTGTGTGCCTTAGAGCACATGCCGGGCTAAGCAGCTAAAATCAAACAGCTATCAGCGCCGATGGTGCAATCGCAAGGCGCCATCGGCCAGCCATCGATTCCCGAAATGATACAACGACTCGTTGCTATTGGACCAAAGTCCAACTTGGCAGTGCTTCCCCCACGGTTAACTTCCGCGCGGGATGGGGGCGTGTCCAGGAAACCCACCCTGGTTTCCGTCCCCTCAGCCCCGGCCACGCCCCTTCCTGTTCCAAACTGGCTTGAAAACAACGGGTTGCGTCGCGCCGCGGATGTCGATCAGGCCATAATGGCCGGATCGAACTCGAAAAATTCGGGCGCCATCACCCCGGCCTGACGCAGGTAAATATCGATATTGCCGATGTGAAACGCGCGATGAGCATAGGCGCCCCACAAAAATCCCATCACCGTCCAGCGCCGCCCCACCCAGGTCACATGCTTGGCAAGCTGCGAGGCGGAAAGAGCGCGGAAAACGTCCATGTTGTGGGCCTGAGTCCGATGGGCAAGTGCCTGGAACTCTCCCGTCTCGAATTCTTCCGCCAGCGCCGAATAAGTGGGCGGCAGCATCGCCGCGCCATCCTCGCAATCGCACAGAAAACGCGCCCAGTGTGTTTCGCCCACCACGATATGGGCGATAAGCCCCTTGATGGTTACTTTCGACACCCGGTCGCCGAAACGCATCGCGGAAGTCTGGATCGGTACCCAGTCAAGCTTGTCGGGCGGCGTTCTCGCGATCCAAGCGTCGGTGTGGTCCACCATGCGCTGGAACAGGGTCAGGAACCGTTCATGCTCCGCATTTGCAGCCATGCCGTCCTCCCGCGTTACTCACCGTCATAAGATATGCGCCAGATTCGTCCCTTCTGGGAATCGGCCACATACAACGCGCCGTCCGGACCGGCCGCCACGCCGACCGGACGATAGGAGGCACGCTTGCCGTTCTTGTCCTCGCGAGAGGGGCCTGCAAAACCATCGGCGAAGACCATGGGCATGCCCGCCGTGCCCGATTTGTCGAACGGCACGAACATCACATTGTAACCATCGTCATGGCCTTCTGGGTCGCTGCCGCCGGCGCCATGAAAAGCGATGAAGGCGCCGCCGCGATAGGCGGCAGGAAATTTCCTGCCGTCGTAGAAGGCGATGTCCATGGGCGCGACATGGGCCGGAAAAGCCGCGACCGGCGCCGCATAGGCGCCCGATGCCGGGGTCTTGCCGTTGCCGCCATATTCGGGCGCGGTCAACCGGATCTTCTTCGCGGAATCATAATACGTGTACGGCCAGCCCATATCGGCGCCGCGGTCCACCCGGAACATCTCGTCGGCGACATGCGCCCCGTCTTCGGCGGAGAGAAACTCCGGATAGGCTTTTTCGGCCTCGTCGCGCCCATACATCACCATGAAGAGCGTGCCGCGGGCGAAAGCGAGCGCATTGGTGTCGCGAATGCCGGTGGCGTAATGCTCACCGCCGTTCCAGGTCTGGCCGGTTTTCGCGGCATCGAAACGCCACACGCCCGCCCGCGTCTCAAGAATCGGACAGGGCCTCGGTCCCACCGATTTTGCGGTGCGCGGCGTACCGGGCGGGGCGCAGACATTCCCGCCTCCGCCTATCGCAACAAAAAGGCCGGTCTTGCCGTCGAAAGCGATGGCAGCACGGCCGGGCACTCCATCGACAATGACTTCCGGCGGCGCTGACGGCGTGAGTCCATCGCCGGAAAGGCGGAAGCGATAGATGGTGCCGGGCGAAGAAGCATAGAGGGCGCCGTCATGAAACGCGATCGCGGTGCCGTCATCGACGCTGCCGAAATGTTCGGTCCGCTCGGCAACATGTTGGGCGTTAAGCCGAAGCGCGATGACGCCTTCATTGGGGGCATCTTTGGTCTGGCGTTCGGTGGAAACATACAGCCGGTTTGGTCCCGCGAACGCCATGTGGCGCACCTGGTCGCCAAGCCCGTCGGCCACTACGCTTGCGTGAAATCCCGGCGGTAGCGTCAAGTGGTCGGGTTCTGCGGCAAATGCAGAGAGCGCAGTCAATGGCAGGATAATTGCGGCGGCAAACATTTTCATAGCCCTTGCCCCAATTTCATCACGGGCGATTAAAACGCATCGCCGGCGTCCTGCCCAGCCATAATAGTTTGCACAAAAAAAGCCCGGAGGTCGGGAGACGCTCCGGGCCCGCTAGTCGTACCATTTCAAGCGTGTTTCCCGAGCAAAGCCCCCCAGGAAACGAGTCAATCATACGCAATAGGGCGCGGCTCAAGAATCGAATTCAGGGGCGATGGTTACCGCCCGGCGCTTTAATTCCTAGACGCCTTGAGACGGCTCAAGGGGTTTCAACCGCACCGCCTGACGATTAGGTTCAGCCCTCGTGCCTGAATGGTATGGGAGTTCGCGGTGGCCAGGATTCATCTCATAGCGGGCTTTTTTTTGCTGTTGGCCGTGCCATCACACGCCGCCGACAAGCCCTGGACGACTGAAGGCGATCCGGCAGTGGTTCAGAAAGACATTCATTTCGATAATGGGAGCGTCCATCTGACCGGCACGCTGTTTATGCCGGCTGTGGGTGACCATTTGGCGGCGGTCGTGGTGCTGCATCCCGCCGAACAGCCCACCCGCGACTATGCGCTGTACCGCCACCTCACGAACGGACTGCCTGCGATGGGCATGGCTGTGCTGGTCTATGACCGGAGGGGCAGCGGGCAGTCCTCCGGCAATTTCGCCAGCGCGGGCTTCGAGGCCCTGGCGGACGACGCCATCGCCGGAGCCCATGCCATCGCCCATGAGCCACGCATCGATCCCGGTCATATCGGCTATTGGGGCCTTTCACAGGGAGGATGGTTATCGGTCGTGGCGGCAGGGCGGGACGAGAAAGCGGCGTTTGCGGTGTCGGTATCCGCACCCCTGGTGACCGCTTCGGAGCAGATGCATTTCGCGAAC
>DATFSP010000179.1:0-7017 GCA_035262545.1 Rhizomicrobium sp.
GCAAGAACAGGTAGCGCAGGATGTCGGAAAAAGCCGCTCCCATGTTGCGAACACTGTTCGGCTTCTGCGATTGCCGGAGCCGGTCAAGCTATGGCTTACGGAAGGAAAACTTACAGCTGGTCATGCCCGAACACTGTTAAGTTCCACAGATCCAGAAGCCGCAGCCAGGGAAATCCTGGCTGGACAAATGACGGTTCGCCAAGCTGAACAGCGTTCTCCTAAAAAATCCAAAGCACGTGGAAAACCTGCCAAGGACCCGAATCTGGCTGACCTAGAAGCCAATATTTCCAACAAACTAGGTCTGAAAATTCAGATCATCCACAAAGGGGACAAAGGTGGGGAAGTTCGGATCGCCTATTCCAACCTGGAACAGCTGGAAGAGATTACTCGGCGACTGAACCGAAATTAAGCCGCGGCCGCCAACGCATCGGCAGGATCAATCCGGCCGTCGTAAAACGCCCGGCCGACCACTACACCCTCTATATTGGTCTCCTTGGCGGCGACCAGCGCCTCGATATCAGCGAGCGACCCTACCCCGCCCGAAGCGACGACGGGGATCGACAGCGCCCGGGCCAGCCGCGCGGTAGCGGTCACATTGACGCCTTTCAACAAGCCGTCGCCATCGATATCGGTGAAAAGAAGCGCGGCCACACCCGCATCCTCAAATCGTTTGCCCAATTCTACCGGCGCCAAATCGCTCACCTCGGCCCAGCCCTGCGTCGCGACCTTGCCCTGCTTGGCATCGGCGCCCACCACAATCCTGCCGGGATGTGCGCGCGCGACCTCTTTCACAAAAGTGGGGTTGGTCAACGCGGCGGTCCCCAAGATCACGCGTGTGATGCCGGCTTCCAACCAGGCTTCCACGCCGGCGCGGTCGCGAATACCCCCGCCCAGTTGGATGGGCAGATCGATCGCGGACCGAATGGTACGGATCGCATCCGCATTGACGCTCTTGCCCTCGAAGGCGCCGTTCAGATCCACGCAATGAAGCCAGCGAAACCCCTGGGCCGCAAAGATCTTCGCCTGTGCCGCGGGATCGGCATTAAAGACCGTGACCTCTTCCATCAGCCCGCGCTTCAACCGCACGCATTGGCCGTCCTTGAGATCAATGGCGGGGAAAATAATCATGGCGACCAACCGAGGAAATTCGCGAGAAGACGCAAGCCAACCGCCTGGCTTTTCTCGGGATGGAACTGAGTGCCCACCAAATTGCCGCGACCTATAGCGGCGGTGACGGGACCGCCATACTCAGTAGTCGCCAGAAGTTCTTCACGATTTTCTGGCCTCAGTTCAAAACTATGCACGAAATAGGCATGCGAGCCTCGGCCGATCCCGGCAAACACAGGGTGGTTCTGGAGCGGGACAATCTCGTTCCAGCCCATATGCGGGATCTTCAAGGTGGAATCAGTAGGCGCAATTGGTACGACCTCGCCGTCGATCCAGCCCAGGCCCTTATGCAAGCCAAATTCGCGCCCGTCGCGCGCCATCAATTGCATGCCCACGCAAATGCCCAGGAACGGTTTGCCCTTAATGACCACGCTTTCATCGAGCGCCTCCACCAGGCCGGGAACGGCCTTCAGACCCCGCATGCAATCCGCGAAAGCGCCCACGCCCGGAAGTACGATCCTGTCGGCCCGGCGAACCTCCTCTGGATCGGCGGTGACGGTAACCTGGTGATTTGTCTCGCCCGCCGCGCGCGCCAAAGCCTTCGCTGCCGAGGCGATATTGCCGGAGCCGTAGTTGATCAAAGCCGTGCGCATCGGGTCATTCCAGAACGCGCGCTCTATAGCGACTTATGGAAGCAATGTCGAAAGTGCGATGGGTGCAAAGTTGGGGGCCGAGGCGAGGGCGCTAATTATCGTCCATTTTCAGGGCAGCGATGAAGGCTTCCTGGGGAATCTCCACCTTGCCAAACTGGCGCATCTTTTTCTTGCCCTCTTTCTGCTTGTCCAAGAGTTTGCGCTTACGGGTTATATCGCCGCCATAACATTTGGCGGTGACGTCCTTGCGCAGGGCGGAAAGCGTCTCGCGCGCGATGATCTTTCCGCCGATCGCCGCCTGGATCGGTATCTGGAACAGATGGCGCGGGATCAACTCTTTCAATTTCTCGCACATGGCGCGGCCGCGACCTTCGGCGCGCTGGCGGTTGACGATCATGGACAGCGCGTCTACCGGATCGCCATTCACCAGAATGGACATCTTGACCAGGTCGCCTTCCTCATAATCCTCGATGTGATAATCGAAGCTGGCATAGCCGCGCGACACAGATTTCAACCGATCATAAAAATCGAATACGACTTCGTTGAGCGGCAGCATATAGACGACCATCGCGCGGCTGCCCGCGTATGTAAGCTCAATCTGTCGGCCCCGCCGGTCCTCGCACAATTTCAGCACCGCGCCCAGATAATCGTCAGGCACGAAGATAGTGGCTTTGATCCAAGGCTCCTCGATACGATCAATGCGGGTGACATCGGGCATATCGGCGGGGTTGTGCAATTCCTTTACCGTGCCGTCATTCATGAAGATCTTGTAGATCACGCTGGGCGCGGTGGTGATAAGATCGAGATCGAATTCCCTTTCCAGCCGCTCCCGAATGATCTCCAGATGCAGAAGCCCTAAGAAGCCGCAACGAAAGCCGAAACCAAGCGCCGCCGAACTTTCAGTTTCATAGGTGAAGCTCGCGTCATTGAGATGCAGCTTGGACAGCGCGTCGCGGAGATCGTCGAACTGGGCCGCATCCACCGGGAATAATCCGCAGAACACCACTTGCTGCGCGGGCTTGAAGCCGGGGAGAGGCGAGGGCGTGCCATTTCGTTCATTGGTGATGGTGTCGCCCACCTTCGTGTCGGCGACCTGCTTGATCGCTGCGGTGATGAAACCCACCTCGCCGGGGCCGAGCTTTTCCACAGCCACCTGTTTGGGCGTAAAGACGCCTATGCGTTCGATGGTATAGACCGCGTCGGTCGCCATCATGCGCACTTTTTGGCCTCTCTTCAGCTCGCCATCGACGATGCGCACCAGTACAACCACGCCAAGATAAGCGTCGTAATAGGAGTCGATCAGCAATGCCTTAAGGGGCGCCTCCGCCTCGCCTTTGGGCGGCGGGAGCCGCGTGACAATGGCTTCCAGCACCTGATCGATATTGAGCCCGGTCTTGGCCGAAATCGAAACCGCTTCCGACGCATCAAGCCCGATCACATCCTCGATCTGCTGGCGTATGCGCTCCGGTTCGGCGGCAGGTAAGTCCACCTTGTTGAGTATGGGTACGATCTCCAGCCCTGCGTCGATCGCTTGATACACATTGGCGAGCGTCTGGGCCTCGACCCCTTGACTGGAATCCACCACCAGCAGCGCGCCCTCGCAGGCGGCCAGGCACCGGCTCACCTCATAGCCAAAGTCCACATGCCCGGGCGTGTCCATCAGGTTCAGGACATAAGGCTTGCCGTCCTTGGCAATGTAGTCCAGCCGCACCGTCTGCGCCTTGATGGTGATGCCGCGCTCGCGCTCGATCTCCATGGAATCGAGCACTTGGTCCTTCATCTCCCGATTGGACAAACCGCCCGTGACCTGGATCAGGCGGTCGGCCAGGGTGGATTTGCCATGGTCGATATGCGCAACGATCGAAAAATTGCGGATTTGAGCGAGCTCGGGCATTGGGTCCTTTGGCCTAGCTTCGTTAGACGAGGCAGGTGGGGCGCGGGTCTAGCAGGCCGGCTCTCCCGCCTCAACTGCCGTTTTGCGCGGCCATGCCAGCGTGGCAGACTGATCGTAAGATGTTGAATTACCTTTATCTAGACTATGGCGGGCGTGCCCGGTACCGGGCGGAACTGAAATACAGCCTGATCTCGCTCCGGGCGCAATTGAACCCGGCGAAGGCCCGCATTGTCGTAGCGTCGGACGCGCCGGAACTCTATCGCAATTGGCCGGTTACAGTAATGGATATTGGGCCCCGCATAAGGGAGTGGTCGGGCGCCGGGCTCTATCACCACCGAATTAAGCCCGCCTTGGTGCGCGAGGCACTCACCACATTCGCCGAACCGGTCTTGTTCCTCGATTCCGATTCCATAGTCCGGCCGGGCTTCCATGCCGAGGTCGAGGAGAAGATGGCGGACTCAATCGTGGTGAACCGCTTCGAGAAACACAATCCCTTCCCCCCGCTAAAAGGTTTTCGCACCCAATTGCCGCATCTGGGCGCCTATCGGTACGACGTGTCTCACAGCTGCATGTTCAATAGCGGGCTGATCGGGATGAAGCCCGCGCATGTTCGCTTACTGGACGATGCGCTGGCAATGATCGACGCTCTGATCGGGCGTGCCAAGAAATTTCCGGCCATCGAGCAATTCGCGCTTTCAGAAGTGCTGCGGTTGGGCCAGATGCCCGTCGCGCAAATTCACGATACGTTTCTACACTATTGGCAGGGTCGCCGGCGCATCTACATGGCCAATCGCATTGCTAAAACGCTCGCGGCGGATTGGGACGATCTCAGTCCGCCCAAGGAATGGGCAGAGATGAATTACTGGGCGGTCAGGGCCTACAATTATTACTACGGCATCGCCCACGCCCTGGACATGTTCAAATGAGCGCGCCGACGCAGAAGGACATCTGGCCGGGGCAATCCGTGGCGCTGCTCAAGGCGCTGCACATTCTCACACCCAATGGCGGGCTGAATGCGGATTCCCGGCGTAAGCTCAAACAGGTGCAGCATCTAGCTCAGCTGATAAAGCCGGCCACCGATGCGCTTCTGAAGGCAAGAGACGAGCCAGTGCTGGCTGATCTTGGGGCGGGCAAATCCTATTTGGGTTTCATTCTCTATGACCTTTATTTCGGACCGGCCGGGCGAGGCACGGTGTTGGCTGTGGAGGCACGCCCTGAATTGATCGCGACAGCGAAAAAAATTGCGGAGACAAGCGGCTTCTCGCGCATGAAATTCGTGCAGGCAAAAATCGCGGATACCGAGGTGGGTCCTGTGGACATGGTCACAGCACTTCACGCATGTGACACCGCGACCGACGAGGCAATACTGTTCGCGCTCAAGCATGAAGCGAAATATGTCGCGTTGGTGCCGTGCTGTCAGGCGGAAGTCGCGCGTCAATTGGAACAGGTCAAAGGCTCATTATCGCAGCTTTGGCGCCATCCCATACAGCGACGCGAATTTGGCGCCCACATTACCAACGTGCTACGCGGCCTGTTCCTGGAAGCGCAGGGTTACAAAGTGCGGGTAACAGAACTGACAGGCCTGGAACATTCTCTGAAGAATGAATTCATCCTGGCCGAGCGGCATCAATCCGCCAATCCACGTGCACGTGCCGAATTCGACAGGCTGGTGGAACAAACCAATGTGGCGCCCAGGCTGTTGCAGGATGCGCTAGCTTCTTAAGCTCGCACCCGTCGTCCTGCTCACTTGCGCCACAATCTTCGTTGCAAGCGCCTCGATCTCAGCTTCCGTCAGCGTCTTGTCCTTGGGCTGAATTCGCACGGCAATTGCGATGGATTTCTTCCCCTCGCCCAAAGCCTTGCCTTCATAGACGTCGAACACTGTCACGGTTTCAATCAGCCCACGTTCGGCCAACTTGGCAGCCTTGACGATCTCGCCTGCCGGCACTTTGGCGTCCACCACAAAGGCGAAATCGCGCTCAATGGCCTGGTAGGGCGACGGCACGAACGAGGTGCGCGATTTTTTGGCCTTGGGCTCGGGAATGGCGTCGAGATTGATTTCGAAACCCGCGACGGGAATTTTGAGTTCGAAAGCGGCCAGTATTTTGGGATGAAGTTCGCCGAACCAGCCGATCTGCTTGGGTCCCAAGGCGATCGTGCCGCTGCGGCCGGGGTGAAACCAGGAAGCAGCGCCCGCTGTTACCGGGGCCGTCATGGGGCCGCCCATCGCTGCCTCCAGCGCGGCGATCATTGTCGCCTTGGCGTCGAACAGGTTGGCGGGACGACCCAACTTGGCCCAATCGCGCGCACCCGGGCCAGTAATGATTCCTGCGGCGTTAGTCGTTTGTGCTTCCGGCATGCCACTCTGGAACGCTGGGCCAATCTCGAACAGACGAAGATCGCAAAGACCCCGCGCCGCATTGCGCGAAGCCGCTGCCAGCAGTGAGGGCAAAGGTGACGGTCGCAGCGCATCGAGATCCGAAGCGATGGGATTGGACAGTTGGCGTGCTTCGTCGCCGCCGCCGAAAAGGCGCGCTTGCGCACGGGCGATGAAGGAAAAGCTTACACATTCATTGAAGCCGCGCGCGGCCAACGTGCGGCGCACGGCGCGGTTGCGGCGCTGCGCTGAAGTTAGCACGGGTTTGGCCACCGCCCGCTCGCGCTCCAACGGAGCCGAGACCACGCCGGCAAGACCATGAATACGCACCACCTCTTCTACCAGATCGGCAGGCCCGTCTATGTCGCGGCGATAGCTGGGCGGGGTCACATGCAAAATGTCGCCGTGCTCGATAACGGTAAACCCCAGCCGCGCAAGGATCCGTATGCTTTCATCCGTATCCACTTGAATGCCGCCAAGACTCTCGACCAGCGAAGGATCAAAATCGATATGCTTGTGCAGGGGCGGCAATTCACCTGCGATCACAACTTCGGAAGGCTCACCGCCGCACCATTCCAGAATCAGCTGGGTGCATAGTTCCAGTCCAGGCAGTACGAACTGCGGATCGACGCCGCGCTCGAAACGATAGCGCGCGTCGGAAATGATGCCCAACTTGCGTCCGGCCTGCGCCACGCGATGGGGATCGAACCAAGCGGATTCGATGAAGACGTTCGTGGTTTCAAGCGAGCAGCCCGACTCTTCGCCACCCATGACACCGGCGATGCCCTGGGCCGCGCGGTCATCGGCGATTACCACCGTTTCGGAATCCAGCGTGTAAGTTTTGCCGTCCAGCGCCAGGAGCTGTTCGCCGTCCTTGGCCATGCGGGCATGAAGATTGCCGGTCAGCTTGTCGGCGTCGAACACGTGCAGCGGTCGGCCGCGATCCTGGGCGATCAGATTGGTGGCGTCTACCAAGCCGGAAATGG
>DATFSP010000180.1:0-5928 GCA_035262545.1 Rhizomicrobium sp.
CCAGTTTTCCGAGGCGCTCGTTGCCAACCTTCCCGCTCTCAGACGGTATGCGCTGACGCTCGCCGGCAACGCGGCGGTGGCGGACGATCTGGTGCAGGACAGCATCGAGCACGCCCTGCGTCAATCGTCGCAGCTCAGGGAGCTGCCGCGCATCGGAGGCTGGCTCCGGCGGATCCTGCACAACCTCTATATCGACCAGGTGCGACGGGGCCGACGCAAGGACAGGGAATATGACCTGAATGAGTTGTCGGATCACCCGGAGTTGAGCGTACCGGCCCCGGACCGGGATGCGGTGCGCGATGTTTCGAAGGCCATGAGCCAGTTGAGCGTGGAACATAGGGAGATTTTGTTGCTGGTCTGCGTGGAAGAGTTGAAATACCGGGAAATAGCTGAGGAACTGGGCATTCCCCAGGGCACCGTAATGTCGCGGCTGGCGAGGGCGCGCGATCACCTTCGCAGCATAATGCAAGAGGAAGAGGCCGTGACCTTGAGGTCCGGCTCGAAGGTGAATTAGTGACCAATGTCGTGAACCTTAGCGATCTGGATGTGCACGCCTTTATCGACGGCGAGCTGGATGGAGCGAGGGCGCGAAAGATCGAAGACACGGCGTCCCTCGATCCCGGCCTCGCGGCGCGCATTGCCGCCTACCGGTCGGATAAGGCGCTGCTGAAGCGCGCATACTCCCGGCTGGCTGAGCAGCCACTCGCGCCGGAATGGGAGAAATTGGTTCGCGGACATGTCCCCGCGCGTCCCGCGAAATTCGCCTGGCGGCTGGCGGGCGCCATCGCCGCCGCGATGCTTGTCACTCTCGGCGGCCTCAACGTCTATATGAGCCGTTCGCACACTTCCGCGGGCGACGTGGTCCAGGCCGCGCTGGCTGTCCGCAGCGACGACGCGAATGCCCGGATGTCGGTGGCCGTGGCCAATCTCGACGATGCCCGGCGTTACGGCGAGAGGTTGCGCCAGATCGTCAAGGCCAACGTCAATGTGCCCGACCTGGAGCGCATGGGATACAGAATCACCAGACTGGGTTTCTACGATAGCGCGGCGGAAATTCAATATCGCGACAGGCAAAACAAGCTCTTGACGCTCTATCTGCGCGCATCGGACGGCAAGACCCGCTTCGACCAGTTCGAACAACATGGCGTGAGAATATGCGTCTGGCAGGATGACCGGATCAGCACCGTCATGGCGGGCACGATGTCGGCTGCTGAGATGCAGCGGCTGGCAAGTCTGGCCTATCTGGGCCTGGCAGCCTGAAGGATCAGCGGACGGAGCGGGCTGACAGCGATTCCGGGCTGAAAAGCGAAGCGGGATGGGGCGGCGTCACCTTATAAGGTTGCGTTCTCGCGTCGAACGCAAAGCTGTAGGCATAGCCGCCAAGCTCGAAATCATATTCGAACTGGCTTCCCATGATCACCATGGGCACATCCGGCACGAGGTACATGGTCGCCTGGCCGAATTTCCAGAGCCTGCCCTGCTCATCCCAGGCATCGCTGTATACGGCAAGCCACGTATCTTCATCGAGGTATAGACGGCGGTGTGTAACGATATCGTGCTTGCCCTGCGCGAGCGTGCCGTCGATTACCCAAACCCTGTGCAATTCGTAGCGCAAATCGTCGGGATTGGCGTGGTCACGCCCTAGAATCTCCGCGACCGGGCGGGTATAAAGCCTGTTATTGTTGTAGGGCACATACATTTCCTTCTTGCCCAGAATCTTGAAGTCATAGTGATCCAGGCCCCCAAAGAACAGATAATACTCGTCCAGGTTGATGAACCCGGCGGAATCGATGTCGGGCACGTCATAGGAAATTCCCGGCGCCTTGCGCACGCGGTGTTCGCCCGGAAGCAATCGCCAGGCAAGAAAATCGTTGCGCTTGCTGTTGATCGGCTGCCAGTTGAGATAACCCTCTCCGGCCCGCGCGGGGGGCGCCACGGCGATGTGCAGCGTCTTGAAATAGTAGCCGCCAAAGGAATCCGGCGTCGCGCCGGGATAATAATAGGGAAAGTCCGCGATCTCTTTGTACGAACTCACCTGTTCGATGGCGCCATTTTCAGGAACCACGTAATTGCTGATGGTCAGTTCGCGCGCCGGTCCCCAAAAGGCAAGCAAATGATTCCACATCGCCTCGAAGCCGTTCTGCGGAATGGGAAACGGTATGCCCCCCGCCGCGCCCTCCACGCCATATGCGATGCCTTCGGGTGCCGCATGGGCCCGCGTGGCGTTCTTGAAAATATTGTCGTAGATCCAGTCCGGCGCCGCGGCGGTGCGATGCGCATTATAGATATCCATGCGGTAGCCCGGGTGTTTCTCGAACAATCTTTTCGCGCCATCCGGCAACTTGTCCGCGTAGTCGCGATAGTTTGCGGCCGTGATGGAAAAAAGGGGCGTCTCGCCGGCAAAGGGATCGAACTCAGGCTCCTTTCCCTGAGCCCCCGGCGTATGGGCCGCGTACCCTCCCGTCCAGGCCGGAATGGTGCCGTCCGCGTTGCCCGCACGCTCCGCCCCGACGGGGGTGAGGCGCGACTTGAGCAGCAAAGCTTGCTGTTCCGGCACCGCAGCGTCCGAAGCGGGCGCAAACAACGACCACAAGCCCACAAGCACGCAGGCGCAAAACGGAAGTTTGAACTGCATTGTCCTCGACATTGGGCTTAGCGCACGGGAGATATTAGACGAGCTATAGCGCAAAAAACGCTCCCCGGCACCGCGAAAACGCCCTCACTTCTTTTGTGGCGCGCCTGGGCGCGTCATTCTTGCTGCTCACAACTCCTTTGGCGGCCACCGCGGCCGAACTTTACGCGGCGGATGGCGTCGACCTTCGATGGGATAATACGTTGCGCTATGGCGTGGCTGCGCGAATTTTCCCTCCCAATGAATATAGCCTCGCCAATCTCAATGGCGACGATGGGGACCGGAACTTCGCGCCGGGACTCGTATCCAACCGCCTCGACCTCATCTCGCAACTTGATCTGGCGCGTGGCGATCTCGGCCTACATCTCAGTGCCGCCGCCTGGTACGACAGCGTTTATCACCAGGCCACCGACAACAAATCCACCGCGACGTATAATGTCATCGGGGTGCCAAGCAGCCGCTTCGCGCCCGCCGTCCGCAATCTCCACGGCCAATATGCCGAGCTGGACGATGCGTTCCTCTACGATACGATCGGCATCGCCGACGTTCCCGTTTCGATACGAGTCGGACGCCAGACCGTGCTCTGGGGCGAAAGCCTCTTCTTCGACATCAACTCGATTGCCTCTGCCCAGGCGCCCATCGACTACACGAGGTTTACGACCGGCGAAACCGGCTATTCGAACAATGTGTACCTGCCCGTCGCGCAAATATTCGCGACGGCGCAATTTCTTCCCAATGTCGCGGTCAGCTTCTATTATCAATTCGAGGGGCGCCCATCGCGGCAGCTCGGTGATGGCAGCTATCTGAGTTATATCGATTTCATCGGCGCGGGCGCCGGGCGCATGTTTCTTTCGCCGGGCCGGTATCTGGTTCGCGATACCGATGGCAAAGTGCCCGCGGACGGGCAATTCGGCGCGGCGCTGCATTTATCATTCAGCGATATCGATTTCGGTCTTTATGCGCTGCGCTTCAACGCCCGCGATCCCCAGATCGTCCAGACAGTCGAGAATCCAAATTCCGCGATCGCCGGGTCTTATCAGCTCGTCTATCCCAAGGGCATAACGCTCTGGGGTGCCAGCGCGAGCACGGCAATGGCCGATGGCACGGTCGCCGGCGAGGTCTCGCTCAGGCAAAACACGCCGCTTCTCCTCTATGCGCCGGACGAAATAGCTTCGATCACCATTCCCAGCGGACAAACCTATGTAAGAGGCGATCTCCTCCACGCCCAGGCATCGCTTCAATTGCCGATTCAGCGAACCGGCATGTGGGATAGCGCGGATCTCAGCCTGGAACTGGCCGCCGACGCTGTCACGCACACATACACCGACGGCGCGTCCCCGGATCGATTTGCAATGAAGATGAGGCTTCTGTTCGAGCCCCACTATTTCCAGGTTCTTCCAAATCTCGATCTCACGGTCCCAGCCGGCCTTGGGTATAATCTGACGGGCCAGGGATTTTCCTATTACGTGCAGAATGGCGGCACCGGCGATTTCCAGATCGGCGTAAGCGCACTTTACCGTTCGACCTGGAGGGCGAGCCTGATGCTGACCGGGTTCATCGGTGGGCCCGGGGAGCAACCGCTGGCCGACCGCGACTTCATCGCCCTCACTCTGGAACGCACCTTTTGACCGGCTTCCCTGGCGCAGACCCAGGCTAGCTTGGGAAAATTTGTGGTATAGGCTCTCGGTTCCCCGGACTTGACACGCTAAAACCCGCTGGCTTCCAGGCTTGGTTTAGCCCGCCAGTCCCCCTGTCTTAGTCTGCCCGAAGTCATTTCCTGTACTATGGAGCCCCGATGAACGCCCCCCAAAAGAGACGGTTCGACCGCCTTCCCCCGGTGACGGGGCCGGGGATGTCCCAGAGGCTTCGCGCCTGGTCCCTTGGCGGGGGGCTCTTGGTGCTGGTCCTGGGGAGCTATTGGTATTTCAACAATATGAGCGGCGACACGGGCGCGAAGCCGAGCGTGGCCGCCCCCGTCCGCGTGGCGCGTGTCGAAAAACGTGACATGCCGGTCGTCGAGCGCAGCCTGGGGACGATCATCGCCTATGACACCGTGGAACTGACCGCACGGGTCCAGGGCACGCTCGACAGGGCGGAGTTCAAGGAAGGCCAACTCGTCAAAAAGGGCGATCTGCTGTTCGTGATCGATCCCAGGCCGTTCCAGGCGGCGCTGGCCCAGGCGCAGGCGATCTATCAGAAGGACCAGGCACAACTGCAAAATGCCTTGCTCGACCAGCAAAGATATTCGTCGCTCGCCAAGCAAGGCGCCATCTCCGGCCAGCTGCGCGATACCGCCAACGCCAATGCATCAATGCTGGCCGCCACTGTGGCTTCCGACAAGGCGGCGGCCGATACCGCTCGCCTCAATCTGGAATACACCCAGATCCGCTCGCCGATCGACGGAAAGACCGGGCCCATGCTGATCCAGCCGGGCGACATGATCAATGGTCCGGCCAGCCCCGCCGCCCCGCTCATCGAGATCGCGCAAATCCGTCCCATCAAGGTGTCCTTCACTCTGCCGCAATCCGATCTGCCGCGTATACAGGCGCGCCAGAAGACCGGCCGCCTGATTGCCGTCGTCAGTGTCCAGAATGGGGAGACGCTGCAGGCGCCGGTGGATTTCGTCAGCGACGCCGTTAGCAACCAAACCGGCACGATCGAGCTGCGGGCCACTTTTCCAAACGACGACATGTCGCTGGTGCCAGGTCAATTGGTCAACGTCACCGCCCAGCTCAATGATATACAGGGCGCGCTGATCGTCCCGCGGGATGCCGTCAACAACGGCCCAAACGGCACGTTCGTCTTCACGGTCAAGAATGGCCAAGCCGTCGAGGTGCCGGTGAGCGTGCTGACCGACGACGGCACGAACGCCGCAGTGTCTGGCACGCTCGCCGCCGGCGATACGGTGGTGGTTGAGGGCCAACTTCGGGTCGTGCCGGGCGGCGACGTCCGGGTGATTTCCACGCCACGCGCGCCTGGCGCCGCACCTGCGCGGGTTGGCCTGTGAATATTTCTTCCCAATTCATCAAGCGGCCCGTGATGACCTGTCTGGTCATGGCGGCAATCGCGCTGTTTGGCTTGTACGGCTACGCCGTCCTGCCGGTCAGTGAATTGCCCAATGTCGATTTTCCGACCATCAGCGTGCAAGCAAACTTGCCCGGCGCTGATCCTGAAACGATGGCGTCGGCGGTCGCGACGCCGTTGGAGAATGTCTTCGCCTCGGTCCCTGGACTGGACACGATGACATCCAGCAGCGAGCTGGGACAAACGAACATCATCCTGCAGTTTCGCCTCGA
>DATFSP010000181.1:0-3136 GCA_035262545.1 Rhizomicrobium sp.
GGACTCGGTGCGATGTTTGCGCACGACGCCGATCTCGGGATCCTCGGAAAAGGCATCTTCAAGGCCGGACGCAAGCCAGTCAGCATTCGCATCGCCCACCACCACGATCTTGACCGTGGCCTCCCTGCGCTGCGTGCCAGAGGGAGCGTGGGAGAAATCTTTTTCGCTGTCTCTGGCTCGTTCCCTCAGGCGGGGAGACGAAGTCCTTTCACGCTGACGATATCCCCAGGAGTCCCATCCACGATCACGCCCAAAACCGCCGTAGGGATTGTACGGCTGCTGGCGCCAGCCCCCGCCCCAGGAATTGCCTCCCCAAGAATTTCCCCAGGACTGCGCATTCGCAGGAAGCAAAAGCGCAAAAATGACCAGGGCCACCGACGCCGCTCCAACAAGGACGCAGCCGGCAGCCCACCTGCAACGTCCAAGCACTACGCTTCGTCCGAGACTCACTTTTGGACTCTCCGGGGCTTCCAAGTCCAAGACTTCACAACACAAAAGGGCCGCTCGTTTCCCCTACGCGCCCTCGTTGCCGGGTCGATCCGATACCAGTTGAAAATAAGCCCCTGGCCCGGCAGGTTCACGATCCTAAACCGCAATCGGGCGAAAGACTACGGCATCACCGTACCGAGCTCGAATTTTTTCGGGGACGGTGAAGTGCGTGGCACGCCAAACTCCGTCAGTGGCCAGATTCTCTTTTCCGGCGCGCGTTACCCGGCGCCATTCGATCGCGGCCGCGAGCCTCCCCCAGACAGCGCTGATCGGAGCGAGGCTGTGTCGCCGCGCGAGGCTAGTCACGTTCTATGAAGCTTTCGTGTTGGCACCGACCAAAACGTGATGGCCGTCACAGCGTCGCTGCCGGCGATATGCAATTATGTTGACGATGTGGACGCCCCGCAAACCTCAGCCCTTTGAGGGCGCCCGCTGGATGAAGCCCCGCCACCCGCGGGGCTTCGCTTTAGAACGACAGCGGCTGTCGCGTTGGGCGCCGCCGCTATTTGGCCACGGGATGGCCCTGTTCGGCGCCGGGGCGGACGTACCGGCGCCATGATGGGCGAGCAGGAGTGCGGATCAGTGTTGGGGAAACAACGATGAGCGTCTTTAGACTTATCGCTGGTGTTATCGGCTTGGCGTTTGTGGCTGCAGCTGCCACGGCTGTGCTTGGCATTGGCGCCGAGGTGAGGGCGGAACTCGCCCCGAGCCTCGCCAAAGAGAACCCTCCCGCGATGGCTTCGTCGGACGGGTGGGCTTGCGCGCGCGAACCGTGGCCTTACGGATGCCAATGGCAGGCGCCCGCGGTAAAACGGGTTTTCGTTCGTCCGTCGGGGCCGTCCTAGTCCTATTCTCGCCGCCAACGCTTGTGGAATGCCGCCATCGCGCATCGCGGCATAACGTGCAGCCGTGCGATCTTCATGATCGCCGCAAAGGCTAGCGTCCAGTTCAGCTGAAATGATCGGGTTGGCCTCGCGGACCTTCTTGACTGGACTTTGGCGGGCCGCCCATCGCGAGCTACGCGGCAAAGCCGATCGCGGGTGATTTCTTCGGCGCTGAAAAACCGGCTTTCGAAATGCGGTCGCTCGCAGGCGTGAACGAGGTTCACACCACGGTCGCACAGCCATCGGTATTGTCAGGCGCTGCCCACGCGAGCGGCCAGCAAAAATCAGTTTGGCGAAGCAGGGCCATCTCACCGGCAGGCCCGTCTTACGCCTGGAACTTTTCAGGAAGCGCACCCGTTACGGAAGACAAACGGAGTGGTATCATTCATGGCGCGGCGTCCGAAGAGATCTCCGGCCAATACTTCGCTGCGATCAGGCGGAACATCGATCACGTCGACCCGCAGTAAAAGGAAACGAGCCATGCAGGACAATTCCACAACGCCCCGCAATTTCAATCCGACCGCCGTTCCCGGACTTTCCGATGAGGCGCGCGAGGCCGTGAACGCAGCCTTTGACGCGATGTCCAGTTGGCGCGTTGAGGCGGCCAAAGAAAACGAGAAACACAGCCAGGAAGTTATTGAGAAGATGGCCGCGGCTGCTCGGGCACTGGGATGGCCGGAGCAAATCGTGGATGCCGCCCGCGCTCAGCTTCAGAGCATCACGAAATTGCAGATGCAAACTATGGATCACATGATGGACGTTTGGGAGGAGCAGATCAAATCACCAAACCCGATGACGGCGCCGTCGGTGATGCTGTCGAAGCTCAAATCCTGGCCCGACGCCCAGCCGGCGGGCGCTTGGCCGCATGTAGACTCTTTCGCAGGGGCCGCGGCGAACCCGATGCAGTTTTGGATGCAATTCGCCGAGCAGTGGCAGAAAGCCTGGACTGACGCGATGGGAGTTGGCCCCAGCGGGGGACAGCGCCGCCGCTGATGATGCGTACAAAGGCTGCCTGGGTGGCGTGTCGAGGCCACTTGCGTCAGACCGAAACGCTTCCAACCCTCGCGATATGTCCGCTTCACCGCAAAGGCGGACATCCCTACACGCCACAATCCGTTGCAATAAAGCCGACGGCCGCGACCTCCCCGCGCAGTTCACGGCGGGCGTGGGCAGCACGTCGGTCGAGTTGAAATGACGCCGGTCAATGCGGCCGAACTCGGGGCGCTGACCCCCGATCCTTGAGCCAGACCATGACCTTAGCCCCGATGCACCCCGGGGGCGGGTTGTACCGGCGCACGCTCCTGTATACCTTTACGGCACTATCCAACCGGCGATTAAGAGAATTAAGCACAATGGGTCTGTTCCGAAGAAAGGTGCCAATCCACTACATCCCGGTCCATCCAGACAACATTGCAAAAAAGGACTGGATCATTCTTCTCGAGGCCGGAACCATCGTCGGCCCGTCAGCTGAAAAGCTTCGGGTTGCGTTGGCCACAAAGGAAAAGAAGGTCGTCAGGAAGTACAATATCTTTCTTAGGCGCGAGCACTTCCTCGTGCTCGAAGGGTACGATCCGCGAATCCATGCCCTCTATTATTGTCCTCAGCTCTACAAGTATGACGGCGAGAGAACGCTGGTTCCTTTGGAGGGTGAGGAGATTGGAAAATTAGTTGCACAAGCGGTCCAGAACGGCGTCGTCGAGAAGCAGCCGTGGTACGCGCCTTCAGAAATGCTGACACGCCAGCCTGTCGTCACTGGAAACATG
>DATFSP010000182.1:0-9146 GCA_035262545.1 Rhizomicrobium sp.
CACCCCCAATCCCGACGATTCCGACATCGACGCGGCGATGGCCGGCAATATCTGCCGCTGCGGCACCTATGTGCGCATCCGCCAGGCCATCAAAAACGCCGCCAAATCGGTCTAAGCGAGCCAATCATGTCCAGCGAAGCCCAATCCGGCGCCCTGTCGCGCCGTAATTTCTTGAAGGTCGGCACGGCCGCGGGCGGTGGCCTGATGCTGGGCTTCCATCTGCCGGCCCTGGCGCAAGAAGCCGCCAAACCCACCAAATATGTGCTTAACCCAAACGCTTTCATCGCCATCGCACCGGACGGCAAGGTGACGTTCCAGATTCCCCAGGAGGAGATGGGCCAGGGCGTTTATACCTCGCTGTCCCAGCTTCTCGCCGATGAATTGGACGTGGATTTCGCCAACGTGACGCCGCTGCCGGCGCCGCCGATCGATGCGCTCTATGGCAGCCCCCGTTCGCATCGCATGTCCACCGGCGGCTCGACTTCGATCCGCAGCTTTTACACGGCACTGCGCCAGGTGGGCGCCTCGGGCCGCGCGATGCTGGTTCAGGCAGCGGCCCTGCAATGGAAAGTCGATCCGACAAGCTTGCGGACCGAAAATGGCCAGGTGATCGATGACGGCCATGGCGGCCGCAAACTCTCTTACGGCGAGCTTGCATCCCGCGCCGCCAAGCTGCCGGCGCCGCAGGAGGTGACGCTCAAGGCCGACAAAGACCTGAAGCTGATCGGCAAATCGGTAAAGCGCTTGGACACGCCTGACAAAGTGAACGGCAAGGCCCAATATGGAATCGATGTCCGCATGGACGGCCTGAAGATCGCAGCCTTGGCAGCTTCACCTGTTGTCGGCGGCAAAGTCGCTCATGTCGATTCCAGCAAGCTTCCCGCCGGTGTCCAGCTGGTGGTCTTGGACGACATCGTCGCGGTGGTGGGTCCCCATTATTGGGCCGCCAGGAAGGGCCTTGATTCGCTCAACATAAGCTGGGACGGCGGCGCCAACGCCAAGATGGACTCCTCCAAGATGTGGCAGGAGATCCGCGAGACAGCGGCCACGGGCGGCGTGCTGGCCAAAGAAGAGGGTGATGCGAAGAATGCCCTCTCGAGTGCGGATAGGCTCGACGTCGCCTATGAATTGCCGTTCCTTTCGCATGCGCCGATGGAACCGCAAAATTTCACCGTGCACGTGAAAGACGGCGGCTGCGAGATGTGGGGCGGAAGCCAGGTGCAGACTAGCGCGGTGGCGGCCGCCGCCAAGACGCTGGATACCACACCCGACAAAGTCAATTTCCATAATCAGATGCTGGGCGGCGGCTTTGGCCGCAGACTGGACACCGACATGGTGGTGAAGTCGGTGCGCGTCGCTCAAAAAGTGGACGGCCCAGTCAAGGTGATCTGGAGCCGCGAAGAAGACTTGCAGCAAGACATGTATCGTCCCGCCTACCGGAATGTGATGTCGGCCAGCCTGGACAAGGATGGCAAGATCGCCGCCTGGACCCACCGCATAGCCGGCGGCGCAGTCTCGGTGCGCATGTCGGGCAAGCCGCTTAAAGGCGGGCTGGATCGCGGCTCGCTGGAAGGGGCGACCGAGAACAATTATGGTGTTCCCAATTTCCGGGTGGAATATATCGAAGTGCCGCCCAAAGCACTGAATGTCGGCTATTGGCGAGGCGTGGCGCCCAATAACAATGTCTTCGCTACCGAAAGCCTGATGGACGAATTGGCGCTGAAGGCAGGCAAGGATCCGGTCGCCTTCCGCCTGGCCATGCTCGATGGCGCGCCGCGCCTGAAGGCGGCCGTGCAGCTGGTAGCGCAGCGGTCGAGTTGGGGCGGCCCATTGCCCAAGCGCGCGGGCCGGGGCATTTGCGCGCAATTCTGCTTCGGCACTTATATCGCCACGGTCTGCGAAGCCGAGGTCGACGGTAATGGCCAAGTGAAGATCCGCCAGGTCCATTCGGCAATCGATGCCGGCCGCGTGGTCAATCCCGACACGTTGATGGCGCAGGTCCAGGGCGGATTGATGTTCGGTTTCACGGCTGCGCTTTATGGCGACATCACCGTCAAAGATGGCCGCGTGCAACAAAGGAATTTCAACGATTACCGCATCATGCGCATCAGCGAGGCGCCGCCCATCGACGTGCATATCATCCCAAGCCATGAGGCGCCGGGCGGCATCGGCGAGCCTGGCTGCACGGCAGGACCGCCATCACTGGTCAATGCCATCGCCGCGGCGACCGGTATCCGTTTGCGCAAATTGCCGATTGATCGCGATATTCTGGCAGGCAGGAAAATTGCATGAGCAAAAAAGGATGGGGAATAGCGGTAGCGGCGATCGTCGTCATCGCGCTTGGCTTCGCGTTTTGGCTCCTGGCGATTCCGGGACCGATGTCCTTCGCCAAGGGCGGCACGGTCGCGCTGGCGGACTATAAGGGACCTAATCCTACCGGCGTGCCGGCCGAGCTTGCCAACGCAGAAATCATCAAGCGGGGTGAGTATCTGGCACACGCGGCCGATTGCGTGGCCTGCCATACCGCTCAAGGCGGCCAACCCTATGCGGGCGGCTTCGCCTTCAATTTGCCGGGCATGGGCACGATCTATTCCACCAACATCACGCCCGACAAGGAGACCGGGATCGGCAATTACACCGATCAGCAATTCCTTGACGCCCTGCACAAGGGTATTCGCGCCGACGGCACGCCGCTTTATCCGGCGATGAGTTATACCTCATACAACGCCATGACCGACGCGGATGCGCTGGCGATCAAGGTCTATCTATTCAGCCTTCCACCCGTGCATGCGCCCGCGCGCGCCAACAACCTCGCTTGGCCGTTCAATAACCGCGGTCTGATGAAGGTGTGGGACTTCTTCTACAATGACGATTCCCGTTTCCGCCCGCATGCGATGGAGAGCGCGGAGTGGAACAGGGGCGCCTATCTCGCAGAAGCGCTGGGTCATTGCGGCGAATGCCACACGCCCCGCAACCTCGCCTTCGCGATGGACAATCGGCGCAAATTCGCCGGAGCGCTCACCGCCGGCTGGCGCGCCTATAACATCACCAGCGATGCCAAATCGGGACTGGGCACCTGGACTGACAACGATCTCGCCTCCTATCTCTCGACCGGCCACGCCGAAGGCCATGGCGGCGCAGCGGGACCGATGGGCGAAGCCTCGGACGACAGCCTTACCTATCTCACGCCCGGCGATATACACGATCTGGTGGTCTATCTGAGAAGCGTTCCCGCCCAAGATAGTGATTTGCCGCGCGCGGTGACGGTACCGGCGCCGGCTTCGCATCGCCAAGGCGTGACACCGGATCTCGATCCACGCGGCGAAAAGATTTTCGCCGGTGCCTGCGCCAGTTGCCATGATTGGACGGGTATCAGTCCGCTCAGCAAATATGCCACGCTTACCGGAGCCCGGGCAGTGAACGATCCCTCCGCCACCAATGTCGCTCAGGCGATCATCAATGGAGTCGATCGCAAGA
Organism: Rhizomicrobium sp.; assembly: GCA_035262545.1. Lineage (GTDB taxonomy): Bacteria > Pseudomonadota > Alphaproteobacteria > Micropepsales > Micropepsaceae > Rhizomicrobium. The sequence continues at coordinate 3,478 of DATFSP010000182.1, forward strand.
CGGCGCAGGGGGTGGTGTTCATGCCCGCATTCGGCAATGCCTATTCCGACGACGAGATCGCAGCGGTGGCCAATTATGTCACCGCCCGGTTCGGCGCCCAGGGCGCGCATCTGACCGAGAAGGACATCGCCTCGCTGCGCAAGCAGGTGGCGCAGCCCCAATAGGGCTCAGATCGTAGCGCCGCTTGCGCGTAAGAGCGCTGTGGCTTCGGCCACGGTTTCGCGCACGCCACGACGATCCTTGCTTGAGATTATCAGGGCGTGGACATTGGCGGCATAGGTGCCGGGCGCGGCCGCCTGAACGCCGGTAACCTGGGCGGTGTCGATCGTGACCTTGGCGCCGTCAGGCTCGGTGAACGTCACCTTGCTTGAGGTCCGGACTTTAGCCTTCAGGAAGCGCGCGATCCCGGCGATATAGCCGCGCGTTTCTTCAGGCAGCGGGCGGCCGCGATAGAGATGGTCCTCGATATTGCCTGGACCATCATTATAGGCGGCGAACATGGCGGGGTAGCCGTATTTGTGATGCAGCCAGTTCAGATAGGCGGCGCCGGCAAAGATATTGTCATGCGGGTCGAAGGGATCGGTACCCAGTCCAAATTGCATCGCCATCTCGCTATAGGTGTCCGGCATCATCTGCATAATTCCCATCGCGCCGGCGGCCGAAACGATCGGACTATTGTCGGCAAGCACCGTGCGGCCGCCACTTTCTTGGCGAATCACGGCGCGAATCCATTGCGCGGGAATGTCGAATTTCTGCGACGCCTGCTGGATCAGGGGTTCCCAGCGCGCCATCAAAGCGGAAGGAGACATGGCTCGTTCCTGGCCGAACACGGAACCGCCGGGCGTAACAGTCACAGTTTCCGGCGCGAACAGGCGCGTCAGATAAGGTACATGAGGCACGTTGATCGAAAGGCGCGTGGCCGATGGAAGCGTGGCAGAATTTTTCTCGACGCCTTGCCATGCGGCGATCAAGGTCAGTGCGGCCGCCCCCCAAAAAAGAAAGCGTCCGAAACCGCGTCGGGGCCTTACCGCGGCAATGGCGCGCGCGGGAAAAAATGGCATGTAGCTGACAAACGACAAATCGTCGAACAAAATGCGCTTCCTTCTGCCAAAAGACCGGTGATGAGATCGCGAGGGATCATTCGACCCAGTCGGGCGCGCGCTCGCGCCCAAGGGCGACATTGGATCGGCGAAAAAATGTTCAAGCCGACCCGTGCGCATTTGTCTTTGGCTGAAAAATCGCGTGAAGAAAACTAAATAAAATCTCGTAATCGCGTGCGCTCGTGCAACCTCTTTTAATCTCTTGATTTTTTTCGCGGCGAAACTTCGTGGGACCCCGTTTGCCGCGGGTTCCGCGAATTGGGGTGCGACTAACGCGCGCGGCGGCGGGGTGAACTTTCCTGCGGCGCGCCTTTGCGTTTGAGACTTCGTTGCAAGGCTTCCATCAGGTCGATGACATTGCTTTCCTCGACCGGCTCGGCGGTGACGAGCTTCTCGCCCTTTTCCTTGCGGCGGATTAGGTCGCGAAGCGCTTCCTCATAGCGATCCTTGAATTTCTCCGGCTCGAAATCGCCTTCCTGCTGCTCGATGATCTTGAGGGCGATCTGGACCATGCGGGCATCCGGCTTTTCGCTGGGTATGTCGGCGAAGGCCCTCTGCGGCGCAACCACTTCGTCATGCATCCGCAGCGTGTAGGCGACGATACCCTTGTCACGCGGCTCCAGCGCCACGATCCGCTCGCGCGTATGCATCACCACACGGCCCAGCGCGATCCGTCCCGCCTCCTTGAGCGCATCGCGGATCACGATATAAGCCTCGGGGTCCTCGTTGGGGACCAGATAATAAGGATCGTTCCAGAACAGGCGGTCGATCTCATTTTCATCCACGAATCGTTCGATCTCGATCGTGCGGGTGGTTTCAAGCTTGACCGCGTCGAGCTCTTGCTTGTCCAGGATTACGTAATGGTTCTTGGAAATCTCATAACCTTTTACCAGGTCGGCACGGTTGACGGGACCGGTCTCCGGGTCAGTGGGCACCATGCGGATGCGGTTGTTGGTCTCGGGGTTGAGGAGATGAAAGGAAATATCGCCGCTGCGGCTGGTGGCGTTGTAAAGTGCCACGGGACAGGAAACCAACGATAGGCGCAAATTACCCTGCCATATGGGCCGCGCCGACAATTTGGCGTCTTCCGACCGGGGTGCTACGGCCGGCACCGCCGCCTTTTTCTTGATGGCTTTCTTTTTGGTTTTGGTTGCCATGTCGCGCCTCACACTGGAAGGGCGGCGGGCCGCCCGAGGGGCAGTCTATCCCGGGGCGCAAAATCTCGCGACGGGGGACTGTGATGTTGGTGAACAGGTCCGCCGAACGGCGTCACGGCAACGTACCGAAGCAAAAGCGAGGGGACCAGCCTTGTCGCCTGCACCGCAGCGGCGCGGCCCAAGTTTGCGCACATGACAAAAGCGCTACGCCGCTGCCCGAAATGAGAGGCATGGAAACTACGCGCCGCGAAGGGTCCTGGAACGGAGGGCCGCGATTTCGCGGGTAAATTCAATATGCTAGGCGGAATCGCGACACCCACAGGAGGGCGTGCATCCTCCTGCCTATCCTGCACGGCAGTTATGCGTGCAAATACTTGGCAACCTGGCATTTTTGCGGATTGGCAACCCGCACCTCTTGCCCTATTTAACCGCGCTTCTTCAGGATCATAGCCCGTGCTCTCCTTTGTGCGCCTTGCACTGCGCCGGCCTTACACCGCCGCCATTGCGGCGCTCCTGATCGCACTTCTCGGCATGCTCTCGATCACGCGCATGATCGTGGACATCTTCCCGGTGATCGACATCCCGGTGGTGCTGGTAGCCTGGAACTATCCCGGCCTCTCGGCAGAGGACATGGAGCGCCGGGTCAACCTGATCAGCGAACGCAGCTATTCCACCGCCGTCAACGGCATCAGCCGCATTGAGTCCCAGGCGATCCCGGGTGTAGGGCTGCTCAAGATCTATTTTCAGCCCGGCACCGATATCGGCGGCGCCATCGCCGAGATCAGTGCCGCGTCCAATACCGCCCTGCACAACGCGCCTCCTGGCATGCAGCCGCCGCTGATCATCCAGTTCAACGCCGCCAACGTGCCGGTGGTGCAGATGACCCTCTCGAGCAAGACCCTGCCCGAGCAGCGCTTATTCGACTACGGCCTCAACTTCATCCGCATCCAACTCTTCACTATTCCTGGCCTCTCTTCGCCCGCTCCCTTCGGCGGCAAGCAGCGGCAGATCATGATCAACGTCGATCCCGCCAAATTGTCGGGCAAAGGCTTGAGCACACAGAATGTCCTGAACGCCCTGCAGAATTCCAATGTGATCGTGCCGGCGGGCACTGCGCGGCTGGGCCGCCATGAATATAATGTGTCGCTGAACTCCAGCCCCACGGCTACCGATCAATTCAATCAGATCCCTATCGGCATCAGCAATGGCGTGCCGGTCCTCTTGGGCGACGTGGCCACGGTCGAAGATTCCTTCGCGGTACAAACCAATATGGTGCATGTGGACGGCAAACGCGCCACCTATCTCACCATCCTGAAGCACGCCGACGCATCCACCCTGGCGGTGGTGGACGCCACCCGTGCAATGATGCCCCAGATCGAGGCGGCCGCACCCAAGGGTATGGAGCTTAAGCTCGATTTCGACCAGTCGGTGTTTGTGCGCGCCGCGGTCACCAACGTGATCCGCGAGGCAATCATCTCGTCCGTCCTCGTTTCGTTGATGATCCTTTTGTTCCTCGGCGACTGGCGTTCGACCGTGATCGTGTCGCTTTCGATTCCGCTTTCGATCCTGGCGGGCATTATCGGCCTTCTGCTCACCGGCCAGAGTATCAATCTGATGACCTTGGGAGGGTTGGCGCTGGCAATCGGTTTGCTGGTCGATAATGCCACGGTGTTAATTGAGAACATCCACCGCAACCAAACCCTGGGCAAGAAACTGACCTTGGCGATCTTGGACGGATCGACGGAGGTGATCCAGCCACTTACCGTGGCGACGTTGGCCATCTGTATCGTCTTCTTCCCGGTCGTCCTTCTGGAAGGACCGGCGCGCTTCCTGTTCATCCCGCTCGCCATAACCGTGGTAATGGCGATGCTCGCGTCTTACATTCTTTCCTTCGCGGTAGTCCCGGCCTTCGCGCGCTACCTTTTGACCGACAAAGTGCATCGGGAAGGCGAAGGGCCCGGCTTGTTCGGCTTCTTCGAACGCCAGTTCGCGAGACTTCGTGACGCCTATGGCGCGGCACTCGCACTGGTCCTGGCGCAGCGGCGTTTTGTGTTGGCGTCGCTGGGCGGCCTGCTAGCGTTGACTGCGGTCCTGTTCTTCGCCATCGACACCGATTTCTTCCCCACCGCGGACGTTGGCATCATCAAGCTGCATTATCGCGGTCCTTCGGGTCTGCGCATCGAAGAAACGGAGAAATCCGTGCTGGCGGTGGAGAACAAGATCCGCCAGATCATCCCAGCGAACGAGCTTGGCACCATCAATGACATGATCGGTGTGCCAGTGTTCTACAATCTTGCTTTCGCACCCACCGACAACGTCGCCGGCAACGACGCAGAAATCCTGATCCAGCTCAATGAGGGCCATCACGCCTCGGTGGACTATATGCGCCGGATGCGGGCCGAATTGCCCCGCGCCTTTCCCGACTCCACCTTCTATTTCCAGACCGCCGATATCGTCAGCCAGGTGCTGAATTTCGGTCTTTCCGCTCCCATCGACATTCAGGTCCAGGGCTTGGACGTCCACCAGTCCTTCGCGCTGGGCCAAAAAATTCTGGCGCAGATCGGCAAGATTCCGGGTGTCGCCGACCCCCACATCGTGCAGGTCATGTCTTATCCGGACCTGATGGTCGCGGTGGACCGCCAGCGCGCCGCCGAAGTGGGCGTCAACCAAAGCCAGGTGGCGAACAACCTTCTCACTTCGCTGTCATCCAGCGTCGGCATTGCCCCGAATTTCTTTCTCAGCCCCGTCAACGGGGTCAATTATCTGGTGGGCGTCCAGATGCCGCTGGAAAAAGTGACCACCGTGAACGAATTGATGAACATGCCGGTCAACACGCCCGCCCCCGCGGCCAACCCGGGCACGCCGGCGGCGGCGCCCGTGACGCGGCTATCCGACATTGCCTCGATCACGCCTAACAATGTGATGGAGTCGATCAACCATTACACCGTGCAGCGGATAATCGACGTGGATGCCAATGTCGACGGGCGCGATCTGGGCGGCGTCGCTAAGGACATACAGATGGTGCTGGATAAAATGAAGCCCAGCCTGCCCGCCACCACCCGCATCGATATTCGTGGCCAAAACGAAGTGATGAATACCGCCTTCACCGACCTCGGCGAGGGTTTGATCCTGGCCGTGGTGCTGGTCTATGCGCTGCTGGTGATCCTGTTCCAATCCTGGGTGGATCCGCTGATCATCATGATGGCGGTGCCGGGTGCGCTGGTCGGAATTCTCTGGATGCTGGCGCTCACCGGCACCAGCATCAATGTGGAATCTTTGATGGGAGCGATCATGTCCGTGGGGATTTCGGTGTCTAACTCGATCCTGGTGGTGAGCTTCGCCAACGACATAAGGGCGCGCCAAGGTCTTTCGGCGCTGGACGCGGTGATCGAGGCAGGTCGCACAAGGCTCC
>DATFSP010000183.1:0-6297 GCA_035262545.1 Rhizomicrobium sp.
CACCCCCAATCCCGACGATTCCGACATCGACGCGGCGATGGCCGGCAATATCTGCCGCTGCGGCACCTATGTGCGCATCCGCCAGGCCATCAAAAACGCCGCCAAATCGGTCTAAGCGAGCCAATCATGTCCAGCGAAGCCATTTCGAAATTTGCCGAGTCCGACGCCTATGTCGCCTCTTTGATCCGCGAAGCCCGCGGATTGGCGGTGGCGGCACCCCTCCCCCTGAAACGGCGCGCCTTCCTGAAACTGGCGGGCGCTGGCGGCGCCGGCCTGGTCCTGGGCTTCTATCTGCCCAACCGCGCGTACGCCGATTCCGAGGCGCCGCAGGCCGCGGGCGAAGTCAGCAAAGCGCCCGAGATCAACGCCTTCGTGCGCATCGCCCCCGACAATATCGTCACCGTCTACTCCAAGGCGCCTGAAATAGGCCAAGGCATCAAGACCGCTTTCGGCCTGATCATCGCCGACGAACTGGACGCCGATTGGAACCATGTCGTGGTTGAGCAGGCCGCCATCAACACCAAAGTCTATGGCTATCAGGGCGCTGGCGGTTCGACCTCGATCCCGCGCGCCTGGGACCAGTTGCGACAGGCTGGCGCCGCCGCCAAGGCAATGCTCATCGCCGCCGCCGCAAAGAAATGGAACGTCAATCCGTCGGAGATCACGGCCAAGGATTCCCGCCTCACCCACGAAGCCAGCCAGAAGAGCGCCACTTACGGCTCGCTGGCCCTGGAAGCGGCAAAGATGCCGGTGCCCGATCCCGCCAATCTCAAGCTCAAGACGCGCGATCAATACCGCCTGTTGGGCCGTCGCCATCGCGGCGTGGACGATCCGAAGGTCGTCAGCGGCAAGCCCCTGTTCGGCATCGATGTGCGTCTGCCGGACATGGTCTATTGCAACTACACCAAATGCCCGGCGGTGGGCGGCAAGGTCCAATCCGCCAATCTGGACGAGATCAAGCAGCTTCCAAATGTGATCGACGCATTCGTGGTCGAAGGCACCGGCAAGCCCACCGAGGTGATGCCGGGCGTCGCCATCATCGCCAAAAACACATGGGCCGCATTCGAGGCCAAGAAAAAGCTCGATATCGTGTGGGACGAAAGCGAGGCATCGAAGGATTCCACCAGCCAATTCGCGGCGCGCGCCAAGGAATACGCCAAGACCTTTCCCGCCAAGCCCGACAGCGATGTGGGTGACGTGGACAACGCCTTCGCCAATGCCGGAAAGATCGTCGAGGCCTATTACGAATATCCGTTCGCCGCGCACGCCAACATGGAACCGCAGAATACGACGGCCTGGTGGCATGACGGCGTGATGGAAATGTGGGTACCGACCCAGCAGCCCAACCGCGGCCAGACCATGGTAATGGGCATGTTGAACCTGCCCGTGGAGAAGGTGGTGGTCCATCAGACGCGGGTGGGCGGTGGCTTCGGGCGCCGGCTGATGAACGACTATATGTGCGAGGCCGCCGCCATTGCGCAGAAGGTGAAAGGCCCCGTCCGCGTGCAATGGACGCGCGAGGACGACTTCGCCCACGATTTCTACCGCCCCGCGGGCTATCACCAATTCAAGGGCGCCATCGACAAGAGCGGCAGGCTGGACGCCTGGGCCGAGCATTTCATCACCTTCACCGCCGACGGCAAGAAGCCAGTGTCGGGCGGCGATTATTCCGACTATCTCACTTATTCTACCAAGGCACCCAACCTGCGCCGTGCCCTTACCATGATGGATTTGAAGATCCCCACCGGCCCGTGGCGCGCGCCTGGCGACAATGCTCAGGTTTTCGCCCAGCAGAGCTTCATGCATGAACTCTCGCTGGCGGCCGGGCGCGACCATGTGCAGTTCCTGATCGACGCGGTGAACCGCGACGTGCCGGAATTGGCGCCGAAGGACACCAAGAAGGTGAATTTCAATCCCGCTCGCGCCACGGGCGTGATCAAGCTCTGCGCCGAAAAGGCGGGGTGGGGCAAGAAGCTGCCCAAGGGCAGCGGATTGGGATTGGCTTGGTGCTATTCGCACTCTGGCCATGTGGCGCAGGCGGTCGAACTCAGCGTGGACGCCAAGAAGCGCATCATCGTGCACCGCGTGGTGGTGGTGGCCGATATCGGCCCGGTGGTGGACATGGCGGGCGCGGAGAGCCAGGCGCAAGGCGCATCGGTGGACGGTTTCTCGACCGCGATGGGGCTTCAGCTTCACATCGAGAAAGGCCGGATTCAGGAGCAGAATTACAACGCCTATCCGATCCTCAGGATTCCGTTCGCGCCCGGCATCGTCGAAGCCTACTTCATTCAGTCGGACTTCCCGCCTACCGGCATGGGCGAACCGGCGATACCGGCGATGGCGCCGGCCACCGCCAACGCGATCTTCGCCGCCACGGGCGAGCGGTTGCGCGCCATGCCGTTCCGCAATTTCGGCTACGAAGCCTGACGCCAGCACAAATCGCGGGTCCGGGGAGAGGTTAGTCGGGGTGCGGGACCGGCGGCGGCGTGTTGCCGGGCTCCAGTGGTTCGCTGCGTTTGATATTTGCCTGGCGGGTGACCGCGGTCAGCACCTCGGCCTTGTCCAGCGCGGCCTTCACTTCCTTTTGCAGCGCCCACAGCGTCTGCCAATAATCGGCACTGCGCACATGGGCACGCGCGCGCATGACCACGGCATATTCCTGCAGCTGATGGACGACGGCGCTGGGCGCAGGCTCCTTGAGCACCCTGGGATCGGCGGCGAGCGCGGCAACGATGGTCCGTTCCACCAGGTCCAGATCATTCACCCAATCCACCGGCACCATGAAGGTGATGCGCCTGGTGCGCTCGCGGGTGAAATTGAGGATATCGCTGCCGAAGATGCTGGAATTTGGGATGGAGATGTAGACGCCGTCGCGAGTGATGATGAGGGTGGTGAAGAGACCGATCTCTCGCACCGTGCCCTGTCTGCCTTTGGCGATCTCGACGAACTGGCCCACGCGGAAGGGGCGCAGCACCAGAATCATCACTCCCGACGCCACATTCGACAACGTGCCTTGCAGCGCCAGGCCGATGGCGATTCCGGCCGCGCCCAGGACCGCGATCAGCGACGTGGTTTGAACGCCGAATTGCTGCACCACCAGAAGCGCGGTGAGGATCAGGATGGCGTAGCGCGTGAGCGACGAGATCAAGGGCTTGAGCGTGAGGTCGATGGGCAATGGGGCAAGGCCCGCTTCCAGCCCCCGCTTGGCCCAAGTCGCGAGCATCCATCCCACCGCCAGGATCACGGTGCCCGCCACCAGCCTGAGCCCGTCATCTACGACGATGACCTGCAGCTCGCTCACCATCGAGGATGTGGGCTCGGCGGCGGCGGCATGGACGGCGGCAGGCAGCGCGGGAACGGCCATTAAGGAAATTTCGTGGTTCCGTTTGTTAAACGCGCAAAACCCACTCCCGCACCAGCGGCCAGTTCATCGCTCGGCAATGTGAACGTCACCTTTCCTTCGCGGAGTGGCTGTTGATCGGGCGTTGGCGGCAGAATAGTGTTTGGCTGGGGTGGCTGGTCCTCTCAACGGAGGACACGATGCGTTTATCCCTTATTCCCCTTTCCGCTGCCCTGCTGATTTCGTCCATACCGATCGCGAATGCGCAGACGGCCTATCCGCTTCCGCCCCGCGACCGCGACGTGTCGGCGCGCGAGCAGGACCGGGAGCCCCCCAATTGCGGACGGTTCGCCACAGTGGTGAGCGTGCATTGCTGGAATTACGCGGGACTGGCCTCGACCGGCGCGAACCTTTTCCCGAACACGGGCAGGCCCGGCCAGCAGCCCGGCAGCATTCCGCTGTTCTTCTAAAAGACCACATTGCAGCGGCAATGTGATTGCGTTCCCGGTTTCCATGCGGGAACGGCGGAAGGAACGCGTCCGCGATGTATCCCTGATTCACTTATATTAAGGACCTTCCGGTGACGGATTTGCCCGGGCCACGCCGCCTGCGCTAGGCTTCCCCAAGCAATTCAGCAGCGGGGATGTCATGCGAATTGTGCTAGCCGTCACCGGACTACTGGTTCTTCTTCTGGGACTGCATTGGGTGAGCGAGGGCACAGGTTTCCTCGCCTATCCGCACAGCCCGTTGATGTATCTGAAGCCAACTTGGACCTATATCGGTATCGTCACGGCCGTGATCGGCGCGGGCCTGATCTGGTCCTCGCGCATGATGGGCGGGCGAAAACGGACCGCCTGAGTGCCGGCCATGGAGTCGGTCGGCCCCCTGATTATTGCCACGATCGCTTTCGTGGGCAGCCACTTTGTGCTTTCGCATCCGTTGCGCGGCCCCGTTGCGCGATCGATCGGCGAGCGCGGCTTTTCGGGCCTTTATTCGCTGGTGGCGTTCGCGACTTTGATTTGGATGGTGGTGGAATATCGCGGCGCGCCAGCGACGCCGCCGCTCTGGGCAGCGGACGATGCGCTCTGGGCTATCGTCACACTGGTGATGCTGGTCGCCTCGATCCTGTTCGTGGGCTCGCTGATCAAGAATCCTGCTTTACCCAATCCCGGCGCGCCCGCGATGGTGCCTGTAGAGGCCCAGGGCGTCTTCGCGGTCACGCGCCATCCGATGATGTGGAGCTTCGCGCTGTGGGCGCTGTGTCATATCGCGGTCTTTCCCACCAGCGCGAATATCGTGCTCTGCGCCGGGATCGCCATCCTGGCGTTGGCCGGCGCGGCCCTGCAGGACACGAAGAAGGAAAAACTCCAGCCTCAAACCTGGCCTCTCTGGGAAGCCAAGACCAGCTATTGGCCGTTTGCCGCCATCGCCGGCGGCAGGGCCCGGCTCGGTGGCTTTCGTCCGCTTGACTGGCTGGGCGGCTTGGTGCTCTGGCTCGCCGCGACATGGCTGCATATCCCCGGCGCCCACATTGCTGCCGGGATTTGGCGCTGGGTTTAGACGGGGCGCGTGAAGCACAGTTTGCCAGGCAAAATCGCCGGCGAAAGTACGATTGCGACCCTTTGCCCTCGTTTTCGCTGCCCTAATTCCTTATAACGCGCGCGATAAAAAGGGACTGGCTCCATGACTTCATTATCCGCGCGTTTGCTTGGCACGGCGGCGCTATTTTCCATGTTGATCGTCGCGCCGGCCCTGGCCGCAGGCGCTGATGACGCCAAGCTCAAGGCCGAGGCCCAAGGCATCACCATCGTGCGCGATTCCTATGGCGTCGCCCATGTGAAAGGTCATACAGACGAAGACGCAGTGTTCGGCATGGTCTATGCCCAGGCCGAGGACGATTTCAACCGCGTCGAGACCAACTACGCCACCAACCTTGGCGTCACGGCGATGCATGACGGCCAAGGCGCGATTTGGAGCGACCTGCGCCAGCGGCTTTTCATCGATCCCGAAGTGTTGAAGGCCGATTACGCCAAAAGCCCCGAATATTTGAAGAAGATCATGACCGGCTGGGCCGACGGCTTGAATTACTTCCTCGCCACCCATCCCGATGTGAAGCCCAAATACATAACCCATTACGAGCCATGGATGGCGCTCTCCTTCACCGAAGGGTCGATTGGCGGCGATGTGGAGGACGCGAGCCTGGGGCAACTGCAGGGCTTTTACGAGAAACGTAGCGTCTCGATGACCGACCGGGAAAGACACCTCGCCTGGGTCCAATCGGTCGGTTCCAATGGCATTGCCATTGCTCCCAAGTTGACCAGTAACGGCTACGCCGAACTCTGGATCAATCCGCACACGTCCTTCTATTTCCGCTCGGAAGTGGCAATGGCCAGCGACGAAGGTCTTGACGCCTATGGCGCCGCAACCTGGGGCCAGCCCTTCCTCTATCAAGGCTTCAATGAGCATCTGGGCTGGATGCACACCACCAGCTCGGCCGATTGCGTGGACGAATTCGCCGAAACCGTCACCAACAAGAACGGCAAATATTTCTACAAATACGGCAATGAAGACCGGCCGGTGACCGAGAAGAACATCACCATCCAATACCGCGCCGCCGACGGCAGCATGGCGAAGAAGACCTTCACCACCTATTACACGGTCCACGGTCCCATCGTGCGCGAAGCCGATGGCAAATGGATCGCCATGTCCATCATGAACAAGCCTATCGAAGCCCTGGAGCAATCTTTCGGCCGCACCAAGGCAAATACCTTCGCCGAATATATGAAGGTGGCGAGCCTGGGCGCGAACTCCTCGAACGACACGCTCTACGCCGACGACAAGGGCAATATCGCGCTATTGCTGCCGCAATTCGTGCCGTTGCGCGACAATCAGTTCGACTACACCAAACCGGTTGACGGTTCCAATCCCGCCACGACCTGGAAGGGCATGACGCCGGT
>DATFSP010000184.1:0-3775 GCA_035262545.1 Rhizomicrobium sp.
TCCGGTCCTTTGGCGATGCCGGCGATCGCGACATCGTCGATGCCGAGTTCGGCCAACACGCCGAGCGCCGCCGTCAACTGACCCTGCCCGCCATCGATCAGCACCAGATCGGGCCAGGTGCCGCGCTCGCGCTCCGGGTCTTCCTTCAACGCCCGGCCGAACCGGCGCCGCAATACCTCTTCCATCATCGCGTAATCGTCGCCGCCGAGAGCTTGCGATGCTGCCGCGCCCTGCGACACGCGGCCGCCCGTTCCGACTGTCCGGATGTTGAATTTGCGGTAGGCGCTTTTCATCAGCCCGTCCGGGCCGGCGACGATCATCGCGCCGACCGCATTGCTGCCCTGAATATGGCTGTTGTCGTAGACCTCGATCCGCTTCGGCGCCTCGGCGAGACTCAGCGCGGCAGCGACCCCATCGAGCAATTTCCGCTGCGTCGCACTCTCCGCCAGCCGGCGCCCGAGCGCCTCGCGCGCCGTGGCCAGTACCCGGTCCATCAACTTCTTCTTGTCGCGGCGCTGCGGCACCGCCAGCGTCACATGCGGTCCGCCGATCGACAACGCCTCCTCGACCAGTTCCTGCTCGGTCAGGGGGTGGTTCAACAGGATCAGCGGCGGCTTCGGCCGGTTGTCGTAGAACTGGCCGACAAACGCCGTCAGCACATCTTCGACCGCCATCTGGCGGTCATGGCTCGGAAAATAGGCGCGATTGCCCCAATTCTGGCCGCCACGGAAGAAGAACACCTGAACGCAGGTCTGCCCGCCCGCCTGGTGCGCCGCAATCACATCGGCATCGACGATCCCGGGAATGTGGATGTCCTGGTGGCCCTGCACCAGGGACAGCGCGCGGATGCGATCGCGAATGATCGCAGCCGCTTCGAAATCAAGCGCTTCGGCGGCTTTCTCCATTTCGCCGGCGAGGCGCTGCTGCACATCACGGCTGCGCCCGGACAGGAACGCCTGCGCCTCATCGATCAGTCGGAGGTAATCCATCTGGCCGATACGGCCGACGCAGGGCGCGCTGCAGCGCTTGATCTGGAATAAGAGGCAGGGCCGCGTGCGCGAGGCGAACACCGAGTCCGAGCAGGAACGCAGGAGAAAGGCGCGCTGCAGCGTGTTCAAAGTGCGCGTCACCGCTCCGGCGCTGGCGAAGGGTCCGAAATAAATCCCCTTGGTGGATTTGGCGCCGCGATGCTTGAGAAGCTGCGGGAAAGGATGATCTTGCCGAAGGAGGATATTGGGAAAACTCTTGTCATCGCGGTAGGAAACATTGTAGCGCGGTTTAAGTTGCTTGATGAGGTTGGACTCCAGCAGGAGCGCCTCAGTCTCCGACGCCGTGGTGATGAACAGCATTTCCGCCGTCTCAGCCACCATGCGGGTGAGCCGGTCGGCATGGACCCCGCCGCGCGCATAGGCGCTCACCCGCTTCTTCAGACTCTTGGCCTTGCCCACATAAAGGACTTCGCCCGCCGCGTTCAGCATGCGGTAGACACCAGGCTGGTCGGGCAGCGTCTTGAGATATGAGGCGATCAACTCGGCGCCCTTCAACGGGCGCGTATCGGATTGCATAGCGCGAATATATTAGCGCGCTCTTGTGATTACTATCCCGCCGCCAAGTCCCTAGCGGCAAGGTCATTGGACGCTGGCGGCGCGAACACGAAGTTAAGGTAGCCTAACGCGAGCGTTCAATCTCGATCCCCACGCTTTCAGCATTGGTGAGAGCTTCCAGCTTTTCCACCCGGATCCGCACCGTGCGAATCCTCTTATCCTCGAAACAAGCGGTCGCGATGCGCTCCGCCAGTGTTTCCGCCAGCCGCACATGCCCTTCGGCGATAATGGCGCGGATGCGCTTTTCGATTACGTGATAGTCCACCACGTTTTCCAACATGTCCTGCGCGTCGGCAATGTCGTCGGTGGCGAGGTCCACGTTGATGCGCACTTTCTGGGTGCGTCCTTCTTCCTGGCGGTAGACCCCGATATGCGCCGGAAGTTCCAGATTGCGGATGAAGACATGGCGGATGCCGCTAGTGGCGCTAGCAAAGCGCGGCGTTTCGACTTTGCTCATTCCGGCACCTGGACGTCCGGGGTCTGCCAGATCAGATGCTGGCCGCCATCTACGGCCAGCATTTGGCCGGTGACTGCCTCGGCTGCCAGAAGATAGAGCACCGCTTGCGCCACGTCCTCTGGCTCTGCGCCATGCTTCAGGATGGTGGCGTCGCGCTGGCGGGCGAAGTCTGCTTCCGACTGGCGGGGATTGCGCAATGTGGGTCCCGGTCCCACGGCATTGACGCGGATATCCGGCGCAAGCGCCTGCGCCAGCGTGGTGGTGAGCCAATGAAGGCCCGCTTTGGATAGGCTATAGGAGATAAATTGCGGCGTGGGCTTGAGCACACGCTGGTCGATGATGTTGACGATGGTGCCCTTCCCGCCCTTGGGCAATTGGCGGGCGAAATGCTGCGACAGAAGAAAAGGCGCGCGCAGATTGATTTCCATATGGGCGTCCCAGCTTTTGCGGCTGGCCGAGCGCCAATCGTCATTTTCGAACAGCGATGCGGAATTGATCAGCGCCGTGAGCGGGCCAAGCTCGGCATTTGCGCGCTCCGTCAGCGTGCCAGTTTCGGCCTCGATGGCGAAATCGGCGGCGAAGGTCGCGCATGCCACGCCCTTTGCGCGGATGTCGTTTGCCACCTCTTCGGCTTCCTTGCGCGAGGTGGAATAATGCAGGGCGACGTTCCAGCCCGCGCTCGCCAGCTCCAAGGCGATGGCGCGGCCCAACCGCTTGGCGGCGCCGGTGACAAGAACGGTTTTCTCGGTCATGGGCTCAGTGATAGCCGATATCGCCCCGCACCTTGCCCCGGAACACCCAATAAGACCATCCCGTATAGACGGCGATGATGGGCAGCAGGAACAGCGTGCCCAGCCCCAGGAAAATCTGCGTGCTGGGGTCCGACGCCGCCTGCTCCAGCGAGAAATGATGCGGCACGATCATGGGGAACAGGCTGATGGCGATGCCCAGGTAGGACAGCGAGAAAAGCACGATCGCATACAGGAACGGCGCGACTTCCCGTTTCTTCGCCATCGCGCGCCACCAGAGAAATCCGACAAACAGAGTCGCGAGCGGCACCGGTGATAGGAACAGGATGTTGGGCCAGGAGAACCAGCGCCGCGCGATGTCGGCGTCGATGAAGGGCGTCCACAGGCTTACAATCCCCACCGCGGCGAAGGTGGCAAGAAAGGCGATCCGCGCCCAGCTTCGCGCCCTGTCCTGCAGCGCGCCTTCGGTCTTGAGGATCAGCCAGCAGGCGCCCAGCAGCGCATAGCCGCAGATTAGCGCCAGTCCCGTGAACAGCGAGAAGGGGGTGAAACAATCCAGCGCCCCGCCCGCGAAATGCCGTCCTTCGACATGGAAGCCCTGGATGAAGGCGCCCAGCACGATGCCTTGCGCGAAGGTGCCCAGCGCCGAACCGAACGCGAAGGCATGGTCCCAGCTATGGCGATGCTCGGCATCGCGAAACTGGAATTCGAACGCCACGCCGCGGAACACCAGCGAGAGCAGCATCACCAGGATGGGGAAATAGACGGCGGGCAGGATGATGGCGAAAGCCAGTGGGAACGCCGCCAACAATCCCGTGCCGCCCAAGACCAGCCAGGTCTCGTTGCCGTCCCAGATGGGCGCGATGGCGTTCATCATGGTCTGGCGTTCGGCGCGGGTGGTGGCGAAGCTGTATAGAATGCCGATGCCAAGATCGAAGCCGTCCAGCACCACATAGAAGAACACG
>DATFSP010000185.1:0-12128 GCA_035262545.1 Rhizomicrobium sp.
TTCGTCTTCTTCTCGGGCGAAGAAGAAGCCAATTTGGGATCGCGAGCCTATGTTCAGCGTCACCGGGACGAGCTGGACAGAACCCGCGCCTTCCTAATGATGGACGATGGCGCGCAAGTGCCGCTGGGCTTCAAGACGAACGGCCGATCCGACCTGGTGGCACCGCTCAAGGCACTGCTCCAGCCGCTCGCGCCGTTGCATGCCACTCAAGTGACGGACGGCGCCGACATCGAGTCCGACAACGCCTCCTTCATGGCGGCCGGCGTACCGAGTCTCGATCTGCAAGTGGCAGCCGGGGACTATGACGTCCGACATCATGCGATCACCGATACGTTCGACAAGGTCGATCCACGTCACCTCGCGCTCGACACCGCCGTACTGGCAACTGCTGCTTATCTTATCGCGAATGAGGAGGATTGGCGTGAGGCTCGCCAGTCGCAACCCGAAGTGGAGCAGTTGTTCCGCAAGACTGGTCTGATGAGCGCTCAAGGGACCCTGTTTGGCCCAATTGCACGGTAGCCAGACCCATACGTATTTCTATAACTTCCTCTGGCAAAAGGGCGGAGCAATATTCGCGGTAACGGAGAAAACGAGCGAAATAAGCGGTAAATCGCTCCGCATTTGCCAGCTTCAGCTGGATATGCCTGAATTCCAAAATATCTCAATCGAGGGGAGCAAACTATGGCCGGCAAGGAAAGCAGAAAAATTCCTTTGGAAGCGGTGGAGCTGTACAGCAAGTTTATTCATGGCGAGATCAGCCGTCGCGCCTTCGTTAATGGCGTCAAGCGTTTCGCCGTCGCGGGGCTCACCACCTCGGCGATCATTGATGCTCTAATGCCCAATTACGCGCTGGGACAACAAATTCGCAAGGACGATGAACGCATCAAGGCGAGCTATGAAACAATCCCCTCGCCTAACGGCAATGGCTATATCCGCGGCTATTTCGTCCGCCCATTCAGCGCCGACACGCGTGACGCGACGCCCTCGAAATTGCCTGGCGTCATCGTCGTACATGAGAACCGGGGCCTGAACCCGCACACCGAAGATGTGGCGCGGCGATTTGCGTTGGAAAATTTCATGGCCTTTGCGCCTGACTCCCTGACGTCCGTCGGTGGTTATCCGGGCGATGATTACAAGGGTGGACTCCTGTTCGCGAAGATGGACGCCAACAAGCGGATTCAGGATTTTCTTGCGGCCGCGCAGTGGCTGAAAGCACGCCCCGATTGCACCGGTCAGATCGTGGCGACGGGCTTCTGCTTTGGCGGCGGAGTGGCCAACACCCTAGCGGTCTTGATGGGGACCGACCTGAAGGCGGCCGCGCCGTTCTATGGCGCGCCGTCCAAGCCGGAGGACGTGCCAAAGATCAAGGCTGCGATTCTCATCCATCACGGCGCGCTCGATAAGGCACTGGCGAACGGCTATCCGGCGCAGGCCGCCGAACTGAAAAAGAACGATATCACGTTCGAGGGCCACATATATCCGAACGCTGTGCACGGCTTCTTTAATGACGCCACGCCAGAGCGCTACAACAGGGCCGCGGCGGAGCAAGCTTGGACCCGCACCATTGAGTGGTTCAACCAATATGCGCGTGGAGTTTAGGGAGAAGCCGAAAAACATCACTCGGCATCAGGGAAAAGGGCACCGCACAACTGCGAAAAAAAGCCGGTATCGGGCTTCTCCTCTAGACTTCGAGTCAAGCCTCTTTGAATAGGCCAGGCCCGGAAGGCTGGGGCAACTGGACGTGCAATACGTCTCGCATATAGCGGACGCTGGCTTCCAAATTGTCATCCACGCTGCCTGTGCCGTCGCCTGGGCGCGGCGCATCAATATCAAATACCGCCCACCCCTTAAAGCGGCGCTGACGCATGACCCGGAATAACCCCGGAAAGTCCACGCCGCCGCCCTGCCCCACAGAAGCATAGACGCTTTTATTTGCGTGTTCTGCCGGTGTAGGGCTTTGGCTGTTGTTGCGGAATTTTGGGTAGGTGTCCTTCAGGTGAAATTCACTGATGCGGGGGAAGAACTCGTCCGCGATTTTTACCGGATCCATGCCGCCTAAGACATTGTGTCCAGTGTCCAATATCAGCCAGACATAATTGGGGTCTGTAAGAGACACCACCGTGCGAAAATCGCGCTCCCGCTCCATCGGTCCCCATAGATGAGGGTGGAGAGACAAACGGACGCCATATTTTTTCGTTCGCAAGCCGATTTCATTGGCAGTATCAGCAAGCGCCTTTAGCTGGTCATTACTTGGACCGCCGGGCGGCCGGGCTCCCATATTGTTCTTCCAATGATCGATGTCCAGCGGTTGCAAAAAATCGCGCGCAAATGCTTCCATGCGTTCAATGAGCGCAACGCGCCCTTTGCCGCCAAGCCAAGGATAATCGGCAGGCACCCCCGCTGTGGGAGGAGACCCGATTGCTGGCGGGACATCGCCGACATCCATCAACGCGACACCGGCACGCTCGGCAAGCGCCTTCAACGCCTCCGGACGGCCAAGCCAGGGAATGATCTGCGCGGCGTAGGGCTCAAACCCCTGCAGCCCAAAATGTCTGACGTCCGCCAGCATCATTTCCATATTGGTGGACATCTTGAGCACGCCACTTGACCAGGTGCCGAAGATCGAGCCGGTCGTGCCAAAGCGGATATCAAGATCCGCCGGATCAAGGCTTACGGCCCCCGCCGCTGCGGTAAGGAGCGCAGTCGTGCCCAGTGCAGAAGCGATGAAATTCCGCCTGTTCAGCATGGCGATTCCTAATCCCCCAACACTTTGCGCAACGAAGCTTCAATCTGGCCCCCGCAATAGGAGTCGCCAAAATCTTCCTTCGCCTTGGCTGCCAGCTTAGCCAAGGGGGGCAGATCGGCAATCCGCTGCGTAAGGCTAGCAGTCATGGGGGCGGTTTTCTTCAGTATCGTGTCGATCTTGTGGAACCGGTCGGCCATAGTCGACCACAGCGTGGCCGTCACCAGATCGGCGATGCCGGGCGCGTCGCCGCCAAGCAGGAAGCCAGAGCCCAATTTCAAGCCGTGACGGCGCCCAGTCTCCTCCCAAAGAGACATCCATTTCTTCAAGCGCGGGACGAATCCCTTCCAGCGCTTTTCCGTCCACATCTGCCGGCCACCATCCAGTGTGATCTCGTCGATCACGTCATTGGCGTCGTTGACGACCTTCATGGTGATGGCGCGCAAAGCGGCGGTTTTGGGCAGAAGGTCCAGCGTCTCACCTAGGTACAGCGCGATGGCCGGCATTTCAGCGATGGCGAAGGCCGCCTTTTTGTCGATCAACATGGGCGGGCCCATGAACGGCACGGGCATGTCTCTCACCGGCCTATCTATAAGGTCCGAGATCGTCTCGTCGCCGGCTTCAGTCCATTCCTTTCCGGCATAAGCCAAAATCGCGCGCACGAATTGGCCGCGAAATGGAACGGACCAGTAATAAAGATCGTAATCGGACATCTGATCAGCCTCTTTATATATGGTCGATGCCTAGCGATGACGCCGCCCAGCGTAAGCGGTTTCTCTCCTAATTTTGATAGCTGCCCGCCAGGGAACTTAAATAGTATTTTGTTGTTCATGAGCGGCCCAGAAGAAGGGCGTATACTCAGCTTCTCGAAAGCGACAGTATAGCTGGCGGGGCCATGTGCTGTAGGGGCAGCCATCTATCTATCCCTCTCGGCCCGTCTTAGACTGTCGCGAATATGCCCCGTGCATCCAGGACGCAGCTTCGAGGAGAGACACATGACACTCTTCATCCGTGAAGAAGCAAAAGACGATCTTCTATCGCGCGGCTTTTCTAGGCGCCAAATGATGCGCGCGGCCATGATGGTTGGTGGCGCGGCAGCGACTGCTTTCGCTTACGGACCTGAATTCGCAAACGCGCAGGAAGAGACTAGCGCAAAAATTCAGATCGGTTTGAATGAATGCTGGGCGCCGCCCTTTGCGCCGGGCCTCAAGGCCGCGGCTGCCGTCTCATCTCAAAGCAATCGCTACTCGCCCCATGACGAGCATAGCGCGCTGGTAAAAGCGATTTCACAAGTCGAAAATATTCCCGCCGATCACATCTCCACATGGCCCGGCTCGAACCCGGCGCTGGCGCGCTCGGTGGTGGCCTTCTGCTCTCCCGCCAAGGGACTTGTGCTGGCCGATCCCAGCTATGAAACCCCGCAGCGCGCCGCCACGTGGCTTGGCGCGCCTATGAAGAAGGTCCCCTTGAAGTCTGACTACAGCCATGACGTCAGAGCTATGCTTGCCGCCGATCCCAAAGCCGGGCTTTATTATGTATGTTCGCCGAATAATCCCACGGGCACGATGACGCCCATGGCCGACATCGAATGGCTGGTGGACAACAAGCCTGAAGGCGCCGTGGTCGTGATCGATGAGGCTTACATCCACTGGACGCCCGGCTTCCCCGACAACACCGCCACCCATTTGGCGCGCGCGGGCAAGGATGTGCTGGTGATGCGCACGTTCTCAAAAATCTTCGGCATGGCCGGAATGCGGGTCGGATATTACATGGCGCGTCCCGACATCATCAAAAAGCTAGAAATGTATGACGACGGTTTCCTGTCGTTTCAGCTTCCCGTGCCGTCGGCAGCTTGCGCCACTGCCAGCATCACTGAGGCCAGCCTGAT
This sequence comes from Rhizomicrobium sp., assembly GCA_035262545.1. Classification (GTDB taxonomy): domain Bacteria; phylum Pseudomonadota; class Alphaproteobacteria; order Micropepsales; family Micropepsaceae; genus Rhizomicrobium. The sequence continues at coordinate 4,632 of DATFSP010000185.1, forward strand.
CGCGCGCCGCCGTCAGGAACTGATTGCGACACGCACAATGGTGGAGGACCGCCTTACCAAGCGGAAATTCAAGATCATCGGACCAAGCCAGGCAAATATGCTGATGATCGATTGGAAGACCAAGACGTCCAAAGAGATGCAAGCGGCGTTCCGTGCCCGCGGCGTGGAGATCGCGCGCACATTTCCGGCATGGCCTACTGTGTCGCGAATCACCATCGGGTCGAAGGCCGATATGGAAGGGTTCTTCACCGCCCTCGAAAAGATCGAATCAGCGTAAGGCCTCTTACCAGAGCGTCGGGTCCCACGTAGGCCGTTGGGAAAGAATGCAACGTCGTGCCGTGGCGTAGTTTGACTCGAGCGAATGATCCATTCTCGTGCATTCATTTGGCCTTAAGATGATCAACGATCCAGTCACTGCCCTCTGCGTACAGGCTGACAAGCTGTTCAAATGTGAGAAAGATCTCGTGCGTCTGCCCAGGAAACGCTTCTTGCCTTAACTCAACGGAAGGCCGTTGGGCTTGGAGGGCACGGGCTAACAACGTGCCCTGGTTGAAATCGACATTCATGTCGTCATCGCCTTGCGCGAGGAAGATGGGCGACGTCCAAGACGAAAGATGTGCGAGCGCACCATTCTTGGCATAGCTGGGGTCGGCCGAGTCATGGACACCCGCCATATCGAAGCCTGCTTTGAAAATATCTGAGTGCTGCGCGAGCAATTCGGCAGTCATATAGCCGCCCCAAGAAAGGCCATAGACGCCGATGCGGTTGGGATCCACCTGTTCATGTGACTTGAGCCACTCTGCGGCACCCACAAAATCGCGCAGCTCGGAATTTCCCGCAAAACCCCAACCGGGCGCATCCCGGAATGCTTCGCCACGCATAATGCTGCTTCGATACTCCACTGAGAGCACCACGCAGCCGCGGCTCGCCAGATATTGGTTCATCTCGTATAGATAGGCGTAAGCGTCCATGTAGTGAAAACCGGGCAGCATCTGCCGCCTAATCCCGCCGTGCGAGAAGAGAATCCCGCAGCCATCGCTATGAGCCGGCACGAACAGTTGGCCGTACGCGGTCTGGCCGTCTGCGGCTGGGAAGCTCACTAGTTGAGGCTTGACCAAGAGCGCCGAGGGGAAGTTTGACGGTGCCTTGGGAAATTCCGCGGCCCGGGTGTTTCCGTTGGCCGACCGCACGACTACCTTAGGCGGCTCATCCCATCCTGCATTGACATAGGCGAGATTGCCTCCTGCTAGTGGGATGGGAGACCATTGATCCTTCTCGCCAGCGGTGAGGCGGCGGACCGACCTGTTGTCGAGTGACACTTCCGAAATGTGGCGCCGCCCCAGATCGCCGATATTCGTGGCATATACAACTGCCCGCCCGTCCCGAGTGAGTGCGGCAGTCTCGACCTCGCCATCGCCGGGCGTGAGCAGCTTGACATCTCCGCCTTCGGCGGGCACCGCATAAAGATGGCGCCAGCCGTCGCCTTCCCAAGGAAAAATAATCTTCCCTAGCTTGCTCCAGAGAAGTTCGGCGCCGCGTGTAGCCGGGCTGTAGGACTGGTCCAGAGGATAGAACACCGATCCCACGCCTGGATTTGCTTGCCATATCCGGCGCGGATGCAAAAGATCGGATACGCTGACGGTCCAGATGGCCCACGGCGTGGTCGAGACCACTGGACCGCAATAGCGCTCGCTACCACAGGCATTCCGAACCAAATCTTGCGCGTTCGCGGGCTCCCGCCGAAACGCGATTGTTCGTCCATCGGATGACCAGACTGGTCCCTGATCCACATCATCGCCATGCGGGATCACGACTGCGATCTTTGAGGCGAAATCATAGATCTCGACACCGTCGCCGCGCTGGTAGGCGACCTTTTCACCATCCGGCGAAAAAACGAGGCTTTCGCGGCGGCCAGTGAGAAATTCTTCCGGCTCGCCAATCCCCAACAGGCGTCCCTTGTTCCAACTGAGCGATGCTGCCATCACATTGTCATGATCACGCCAGAGCACATAACGATCATCTGCCGTGAACATGGGATCGTGGCCTTCAGCCAAGAGGCGCGGCAAGTCCTTACCTTTAGTGCCGATGATCCAGATATCCTGCTTGGGCGGGTCAGGCATGGCGGTGGGATTGGGTGCATCGCCCTGCCGATTGACGGCGCCACCGCGCACATATGCGACCGCGGCGCCGGTGCGCGACAGCGCTGGCGGCTCCGCCAGTTCCTGACCGTCGTCACCTGAATAGCTCGCCAAAAGCCTGGCGTGATTGTCGATTTGCATGAAATACAAATTCCGGCTCTTCGCTTCGCGAGTGACAAAAGCAAGCGCCATGCCATCGCCGGAAGACCCGGGTGGATAGACAAAGGGTGCGCCAAGGATTTGCGCAATGGTAAAGCGTTCGTCAGCGCGCCGTTCGGGGGGCGTCCAGGCACCATGTTTGAGTTGGACGACCGGCCGCGTCAGCCGCTCGTCGGGACGACCCATTACCTTGCGCGTGAACGCGATTTCCTTGCCGTCGCCACTCCAAGAAGGATCGGTGTCGAAGTTAAAGGAAGGATCGACGTAGGAAATTTGCGCGGTTGGCATGTCATAGACGCAGATAAATTCCCAGTGATCGTCTGGCGCGCCATTCCCTTTCCAGCTTCGTTCATTCTCGTAAGCTATGCGAAGCCCATCCGGTGAAAACACAATTTTGTGTATTGCCCCGCGGATGGTGAGAAGGCGCTGTGGCGCAGCCCAGGGTGACCCGGCGGAGCCGCGGGTGGCGGTCAATAAGTCTTTCTGATCCGCCGCGGCCCAGGCCGCTCGCAAGCCGTTGGGCGAAATTGCAGCTGTAGCAGGCGGCAGTATCACTTTTTCCGGCGGCGTTACCCACGCTGGAAGGGGTATTTCCGGGTTCGGATCAGGCTGCGCATTTATCCCGCCTTGAGCATATGCGTGGCTTTGAATCATGGTCAACAGCAGCGTTACGCGTATGAACGCGCCAAAATGGCATCGCGCCGCCCAGTGAAACATCGCCCCCCCGATTTCCCAGATATCGGATATTATTGCTGTGTGAACGACGTAGGGCAATAATAGAAATCGCACCGGATGGCGCAGGCATTCCCCGGGATGGTGGCCCACCTTTCAAAAACGCAGAATGGAGACCAGAATGCGCAGCGATCCAATGAAACTACGGCTTGGAACCGCCCTGATCGTCGCGGGTGCCCTGGGAGTTTCTGCCTGCACTCAGGCCGATGAAATGTTCGGTGGGGGTAACGCGGCCCAGCCCAGTCCACGTGACGAAGTGAAAGCGGCTTCCTTGCGTTGTGACAGCATCGCCGACGAGCGCAACTGGCTCGATTGCTACTACGGCGCGGCACAGCCGGTGCGTGCGGATCTTGGCCTCCCGCCGGCGCCTGCGTCGCAGCAGAGTCTGGTGCCGCGCCCATAGGACTCGCGGGCGCGTCTGGACAAATCGATGCGGCTGCCCTAGGTCCGCTTCTTTGTATATAACCATATCGAAGAGATCGACGCAGGGTTTGGTTATGCTCGCGCAACCCGCAATTGACACACGCCTTCGCCCACTCGAGGCGCTGCGCGCGACGAAAATTCTCATTGCTACCGGCGACACGCGCCAGGTCTTTGTCATCTTTCGCGCCATGCGCGGCCGCTCCGCCGCTCGCAACTTTCGCCGCTTCGAGAAAACGGCCCTAGGGCAGGCGGTGTTTAAAGACCGTCGCGACCTGCTCTCTACGCTCAACGACCGCGAAGGACTTAACCGGCTTCCGCCCGGAACGCTCGGGCGCGCCTATCTCGATTTCATGGAAGCCGAAAGACTGTCCGCACAGGGCTTAGTCGAGGCGTCGCAGCATTGGGACGATGACCCAGTGCCCCCCGATGTCGAACTCTTCCGCCGTCGCCTGCGCGAAATGCACGATCTTCTTCACACCGTCACGAATTACGGTCGCGATCAGCTGGGCGAACTTTGCCTGCTCACCTTCGTCTACCGCCAGCAGGGCAATCTGGGCATGCTCATGATCGTGGCCATGGCCTGGAGCCGGCTGCCCGCTCAGGCGCGTAAGGCCGTGCGCGAAGCCTGGCGCAATGGCAGGAAGGCGCGGTGGCTGGCTGCCGAGAATTGGGAGGCCCTTCTGGCCCGTCCGTTGGAGGAGGTCCGCCACGACCTCTCCATACACCTTCCTCGCTTTTATCAACCGCTGAACGTATGACCGGGACACGCCGATAGTCACGGCCGGACGTAGAACCAGTCGAGCCTTTGAGCCAAGCGGCTGAATGCTATCCCGTCGCGCCGGCGGTTTGGCGCCGAAGCGGACGTTGAAAATTCGACGTGCTCATCTTCTCAACAGAGGAGGACCGCGACGGTGCTGCCAACGGGATTGCCCCTTTTCAAGACCATGTTAGCCTTGGATCGACGCCGACGAGGAAGGGGCCTTCATGCGCCGTCTTGCAACCGTTTTTGTGCTTACTTTGGCCGCGGTGTCCGCGGACCGCGTCGCGGCAGCCGCGCCTCTCTACGACGTGGTGATTCGTGGCGGAACGGTCTACGACGGCTCGGGAGGCGCACCTTACACCGCCGACATTGCAGTGGAGGGCGACAGGATTGCCGCCGTCGCGCCCCATCTGGACGGGCATGGCGCAACTGAGATTGACGCCCGCGGCAAAGCCGTATCGCCCGGCTTCATCAACATGCTCTCTCATCCCGAGGAAAGCCTGATCGCCGATGGACGTGGTCTGTCTGATCTCACGCAAGGCGTCACGCTGGAGGTGATAGGGGAAGATTCCATGGGGCCGCTGACGCCCGAGATGAAGCGCCTAGAAGAGCAGCGCCAAGGCGACATTAAATTCCCGATCACCTGGACGACCCTCGGCGGCTATCTCGACATGCTGCAGAAGAAAGGTATCTCGCCAAACGTCGCTGCATTCGTCGGCGCGGGTACCGTGCGCACCAACCTGCTCGGCGAAGCGGATGTCCAGCCCACGCCGCAACAGCTCGCTGCGATGCAAGGACTTGTCAAGCAGGCGATGGAGGATGGGGCATTGGGTCTAACCGACGCCCTGATCTATTCGCCCAATACCTATGCCAAGACGCCCGAGCTCATCGCGTTGGCGAGAATTTCAGCGGAATGCGGCGGCATTTACACTGTCCATCCCCGAAATGAAGACGACCGGCTGAAAGAAGCGGTGCAGGAGACCATAGACATCGCGGAAGCCTCCGGCGCGCCCGCCGAGATTTATCACTTCAAGCAGGCGGGGCGCTCAAATTGGGGAAAGCTGGACGAGGAAATCGCGATGGTTAACGCTGCGCGCGCCCGCGGCGTGCGAATTACGGCTGATATGTACACCTACACCTCCGGCGCGACGGGCCTCGATGCGGCAATGCCCTCCTGGGTGCAGGATGGCGGGCTCGAAAAATGGATCGAGCGGCTTAAAGATCCGGCGATCCGCGCCAAGGTGAAGACCGAAATGCGCGACCCCCATCCCAAGACCTGGGACAACCTCTATGGCGGCGCGGGCGCCGAAGGCACGCTACTTCTGGCATTCAAGAATCCGGCATTGAAGCCGCTCGCGGGTAAGACCCTGGCCGATGTGGCGAAGATGTGGGGCGAAAGCCCAGAGGATGCGGCCATCGATCTTGTGATCAAGGATGGCTCGCGGGTGGGCGTTGCCTATTTCATGATGAGCGAGGCCAATGTCCGCCGCGAGGTGGCGCTTCCCTGGATGAGCTTTGGTTCGGACCAGGCGGCGCCCGGACCGGAGGGCGTGTTCCTGCTGTCCCACCCCCATCCGCGCGCCTATGGAAATTTTGCGCGGCTGCTCGGCAAGTACGTGCGCGAGAACCACGACCTCACCTTGCAGGATGCCATCCACCGGTTGACGGGCTTGCCCGCCGCCAACTTGTCGCTGAAGGATCGCGGGCTCTTGAAGGCCGGCTATTACGCCGACATCGTGGTGTTCAATCCGAACACGATCATCGAGCGGGCGACCTATACTGAACCGCACCAGCTTGCGGTGGGAGTGGACGATGTGATGGTCAATGGCGGCTTCGCGCTAAAGGACGGAAAGGCGACCGGCGCGCGCACTGGCCGCGTCGTCCGTGGCCGCGCCTGGACCGGCGCGCCCGGTGGTGGATGCCGCGCATCGGCCGCCGATTGGACTTGGTCCAAATGACGAACCAGACCGGCGGACGCGAAACTGGTTCGGCAGGCCGGCGCTGGTTCGGGGTCATTGGCCCGATGTCCACTCTACTTCTTCCTGGATTTGGCAATTGGCTTTTTCTTCTTGGCGGTCTTGGCGACAGCAGGCTTTTTTGAAGCCGTCCTCCCCCTCTTCGCATTTGTGCCTACTACCGCTGGCCTAGCCTTTTTCTCGGGATTTTGTTGCACCGGCAATTCTGCTTTGGGGGCTTTTTTCTCCAAGACAGCTGCGACTGGGTGTCCTTTCAACATCGCAGCCATGCGTGGCGTTAATCCCTTGGGTTTCCTTTCCTGCCCTTCCTCATCGTGTCGCAAGAAGCGACGAACTTCGTCGGGCGATTTACAAACACGTGCCTTACCCGCAAACACCAGCACGGGCCCATTGATAAGAGTGGGATGTTGGATGATCGCCGTCCAAAACTCCACATCGCCTAAGAAGCGGTCGTCAAGCTGTAGTTCTAAAAAAAGAGGAACATAGCGGCGGACCAGACTTTGATCGACCTCATTCAACAAATGGGACAAACGACGAAGTTGGTCATAACTGAGTGGCGTCGTGATATAGTCGACTAGCTCTGGCTGATACCCTGCGGCTCGAATCGCTTCCAATACATCGGCGGATAAATCTGACGAGTGATCACAGTAAACCGTCACATGTGCTGAAGAGGCGGGGGATGCCGCATTGTGAGATTTTTCACCAAGAAGCTGAAGCTTTACTGCCTTGGGGCCCTTCAGATCCGGAGCTTGTTCGAACAAAACCCGCTGACCTGGCTTGAGGTGCGTTATACCCGATGCCGATAAGGTCGCGTGGGGAACGAAAACGTCATTGCCGCCGCCATCCGGTGTAATAAACCCAAAGCCCTTGCCCGCATTGAAAAACTTAATTGTGCCGTTGATCATGATTTCTCGTTTGACATGAGCGTTCGCCGAAGCGCTGCTTTCGCAAATATGCGCGGTTCCGGCAGGCGGCTGTAATACAACGCACGGCTCGCGGCAAGTCCGCGCCGATCAATGAGGCATACCCATCCAGATTAGTGGCGCGTTTTTGGCCGGGCCGGCATCGCTCCTAGACCGCCAAGTCGAGCCTCTTTGACCAGGCTGCTTGCTGCCCCTGACCGGCGGCTCGGCCAAGTGAACGCCTTTCCCGCAGTGTGTGACGCAGCCAGCTCGCGACTTATGACGTTACGGCGAATTATTGGCGAATGTCATTACTCGAATTCCCGAGCAAAATTTGGAAGCTGTCGAGGTAAAGAATGGCGTTCTTGATCTTCTCAAATATGAAGCTCAGCGGCGACTACGCAAGG
>DATFSP010000186.1:0-2383 GCA_035262545.1 Rhizomicrobium sp.
ATAACCCAGATCGTGGGCGTAGGCGGTTTCGCGTTAGGCATATTCTTCTTCTGTCCCGGACGATTCCGCACGCAATAACAAATCGCTCTCGCGGAGTGAAGGAACCCCCAGGTGGAAAATGCCCTGAGCTGGCCGTGGCCGCCCTACTTCAGCTCCACCACCGCGGCGCGGACATTTCCTTCGGCCGCTTGGATGGTGCGCACATGGCCGCCCTGAAGGAACACCACCTGGCCGCCTGCCAAAGGCAAAGTTTTGGCCGCGTCATCAGGTGACGTGACGGAAAGAGTGCCGGCGTCGATCGGCACCAGGAACAAGTCGTGCGATTGGAAAAATGCCTTGCCGGGCTCGCCGGAAGCCCGATGCGCATCCCACAGGATCACGCGCGGATTATCGGCCACCTGCTTTTGTCCCAGTGCGCCGAATCCCGAAGGCGCTTGGCCATGATTGTCGTATGAAAGTGGTCCTGCATCCTTGAGTTCGATCAAGATGGAATTGCGCTGAAGACGGCCGATCACGTTCTCTTCGATATGGGTGAGGCCTTTGGGGAGCATATAGATCTGACCGCGGTGGATGGGATTCACGCGCTCGACCCCATCGGGCGTAGTGACTTTGAGCAGCGTGTCCACCAGTTCGATGCCCACAAAAGCGGTAGGATGGCGGTGCATGCCGGTGGACATGCCGGGCGGATCTTTGGGACCGAAAGCTTAACCGGGATCGCAGGGATAGGCGACGCGCGCCACGAGGCGCGAGGAAAGCGGCCAGTCTCAACGATTTGGCGGTGGCGGACTTTTTCTGGGCTCTCCGGTCTGCTCTGCGGCCGGAGGACATCCGCCTGCTTAAGCGGCATCTGCTCGCGTTACGCTTTGCGGATAAAAGGGGCGCGGCGGACGGACTCCGCCTGTGTCCAGCGGAGCCGCGAAAGCGAGGAACGCCCGGAGCGCCACCGAAGGGCCAGGAGCACATTTATGAACAATTGCGATTGGTCGGAGAGAGAGGATTCGAACCTCCGGCCCCTACGTCCCGAACGTAGTGCTCTACCAGGCTGAGCTACTCTCCGATGCCGGACGGCTGATTTGGCCTGTCTCGCGGGATGGCCCTTATAGCCATGCCCTTCCTCCCCCGCAACCGACCAAAAGCGCTGGAATTTCCGAACCTTCCGGGTCGCTTTTTGCATTTTCGCCGCGTTGAAAGCCTTTGGGCCCCTCTATATGGTCCGCCGCCTAACCACGGATTGGGGCGTCGCCAAGTGGTAAGGCACTGGATTTTGATTCCAGCATCCGAAGGTTCGATCCCTTCCGCCCCAGCCATCCTCGAGCGTAGCACGTGGATGGCTGCTTACACGGGCGGACGACCCAGAAATGTTCGCCATTCCGACACACGCATTAACGTGAGCGGCTGTTTCCCGGCTTGTCCGGGACCGAGAAAAAAGTCGGCCACCGTAGCCCCTGGGCTTACCCTCGGTGGGGGCGCCGCGGTCTGATCCATTTGACGTGGCGCGGTTCTGGTAAGCACTGGAAGCTTGAGGTTGCCGGCTCCTTCGTGAAGTGTGGCGCTGAGATAGGCTTTGTGATGCCCACGCCGGATTTGAAACTTCACATTCCCAAGGGCGCGCGGATCATCCTGGTGCGGCATGGGCGCCCAGCGCTTCCGTTGCGCCCGCGCACCAGCCATCATGAGTTCCGCGCCTATATCGATGCCTATGAAGCTGCAGGGCTGGACCCCGACAGCCTGCCCCCACAGGAACTTGCCGATCTGGTGAAGGAACTGGACCAAGTCTTCAGCTCAGGCCGGCCACGCGCCCATCAAAGCGCCCAAGCGTTGGCGCCTCATGCGGAGATCACGGCGGATGCTTTGTTCGCCGAAGCGCCCTTGGCCTCGCCCAGGATTCCATTGTTGAAGATGACAGTGCCCAAATGGGCGATCGTAGCAAGGGTGTTGTGGCATGCGGGCTATCATCCGGAAATTGAAAATTATCGCAAAGCCAAGCACCGCGCCGCCCAGGCGGCCGACATCCTGATCAATAAGGTGCGTGAATCGGGAAAACGGGACAAAACCGCTGCCGCAGTCCTTGTTGCACATGGCTATTTCAACGCCATGATTGGGCGCATCTTACGGCAGCGCGGTTTCACCCGTACGGGTGCGCATCGCGTGCACTATTGGAATGCCGTGATCTATCAGTGGGAGCATGCATGATCGAGAAGAAATTGGAGATTGCTGCCGCGGACGGCACCGCCGAAGCCATCCTGTATGCGCCCGATTCTGGCAAGCAACCCGGCATGTTGTTTTACACCGATATTTTCGGCATCCGCCCCGCCAACCGGGGCATGGCTCGACGCGTGGCTGAGAAAGGTTATGCCGTGCTGATGCCCAACGTGTTCTACCG
>DATFSP010000187.1:0-9589 GCA_035262545.1 Rhizomicrobium sp.
GAAGCGGAAACGGTGATCGTCACCGGTACTCGCGTGCAGGGCATGACGGCCGCCGACTCGGCTGCGCCCATCACAGTGTTGGGCGCCGACGCACTTAGTCACGGCACCGGCTCGACCGACCTGCGCCAGCAATTGGGTCAAGCCATTCCCTCGTTCACTGCCCAGCAATTTGGTGGTGACACCGCGAACCTGACGCTGTCCGCAGCGCTGCGCGGCCTCTCTCCGAATGATACGTTGGTGCTGATCAACGGCCACCGCCGTCATTATTCGGGCAACCTGCATGTCGACTCCGGCGACTACACCTCCGGCAGCGCGGCGCCAGACATTTCGTTTATTCCCTCAGGCGCCATCGATCACGTCGAAGTGCTGCTGGACGGCGCGGCCGCCCAATACGGCACCGACGCCATCGCCGGCGTGGTGAACATCATCCTCAAGAACAAATCGTCGGGCGGCCAGGCCATGGCCACGGGCGGCTATTATTACAATCGCGGCGGCATCCCCACCGTCAATGGTCTCAAGAGCGCCGGCGACAAGTACGACCTCTCCTACAACATGGGCCTGCCTTTGTTCGACAAGGGCTTCGTCAACTTCACCGTCGAAAAGCAGTTCGGCGGCTTCACCCAGTATGGCGGCGCAGATGTGCGCGTTGCGGGCCTTGGCCCCAATGGCGAGGGCCTGGACCCAACGTCGGGTGGCGCCATCCCGGCTTCAGTCGGGATGCAGATCCAGGGCTATCCCAGGATCAACCCGATCAACGGCAATCCCGAATACCAGCTCACGATGGGCGCGCTGAACGCGGGCTATGACTTCAGCGACAACCTGCAGATTTATGCCTTTGGCACCATCGGCCATAAAGTCGGCAGGTCGTACGAGAACAACCGTATGCCGCAGAAAGTCACGGCCAGACCGGGCTCCAGCCAGCCTTGCTCGGCTGCCAATCCAGACGGATATGCGCAGGGCTCCAGCACGGCGGATGGTGCGACACCATCCTGCACGGGTCCTTTTGCACTCGCCACAGCTCAGGGCCTTAGCGCGCTTCCCGGCGCGCCCGGCGCGGGCCTCAATCCCGCGACCGGCACGGTGATTTCGTCGGGTAAAGCGGGCAGCTATACCCAACCCGGCGAATTGCTCCCGGCTGAATTCGGCTTCCGTCCTCTGGAAGCCCTCAAGGAAGACGATTACCAGTACAATGTCGGCGAGAAGTTCAATGCTTTCGGCTGGGCGTTCGATTTGAATGTCGGCTACGGCAAGGACATCGACAATATCTATACCCTGAACAGCCTCAACCGTTCGCTGTTCATCGACACCCACACGTCGCCGACCAATTTCTATGACGGCCGTTTCACCGCCAGCCAGCTCACCGGCACGATCGACGCCACCCATTCCTATAATGTGGGCCTGGCTTCGCCCTTGACGGTGGCGTGGGGCGCTGAAGCGCGCGAAGACACTTTCCGCATCGGGTCGGGCGACCCGGCGTCCTATTACAAGGAAGGCTCCAACTCGTTCCCCGGCTTCCCGCCTGCGGGCACGATCGACGCTTCCCGCAAGAACTATGCGACCTATCTGGACTTCGCTGTGGCGCCGATCGAGGCCCTGCAGGTCGACGTCGCGGGCCGCTTCGAGCATTACACCGACTTCGGCAGCACCGAGATCGGCAAGATCACGGCACGTTACGACTTCAACCCCCAATATGCGATCCGCGGCACCATCTCGACCGGCTTCCGCGCACCGACCCTGGCGGAAGAATTCTACACCGCCGTCAACGTCTCGCCGAACAACGCCTCGGTGCAGCTGCCCGCCAACTCCGCGTCGGCCAAGGTGCTGGGACTTGAGAACCTCAGACCGGAAGTCTCGACCAGCTATTCGGTTGGTCTCGTGGCCCATCCGTTGACGGATCTCAGCGTGACGGTGGACCTCTACTCGATCCACATCGGCGACCGCATCACCACCTCCAGCGAGGTATATTTGATCGGTGGCACGCCACTGGCGCCAGCGCTGGTGTCTCAGGCTATCGCACTGGACCATGTCACGCTCGACCCGACCGTCATTCAGGCCGGTGTGACAGCGTTCGCGAATGGCCTTGCCACCCAAACCCAGGGTATTGACCTCACCGCCAATTACCCGACCGACTTCGGTCAGTACGGTCTGGTGAACTGGACCCTGGCGGGCAACTACAACAACACGGCGGTGTCCAGCATCGTTCCTGTCCCGGCACCGCTCGCTGCGGTGGGTGCAACCTTCTTCACCCAGGAAACGCTGTTCAACTTCGTGCACGGAGTACCCGCGACGAGGCTCAACCTCACTGCCGACTGGTCGCTCGATCAGTTCGGCGTAACGTTGCGTGAGCAATATTGGGGTCCCCAGCACGGCTACACCAGCGCGGCTGGTTGCAGCAATCTTCCCGACTGCACTTTCATTCGCCAGGCGCCCGTTCTCCTCACGGATCTGGAAGGCCGGTACAACATCACCGACCAGCTCCAGCTCGCGATTGGCGCCAACAATCTGTTCAACATTCATCAGAACACGGTGCCGTGGAATCCGAATGCCTTCGGTCCGGGCCAGGGCTTCCCGGCCAATGGCGGCAACGTGCTCGATACACCCAATTTCAGCAATTTCGATCCCAATGGCGGCTATTACTATGGCCGCATCTCCTTCAACTTCTGATCAGGCTTAAACAGCGCCCACCCATCGCCCAACCGGCGATGGGTGGGTTTTTTTTGCCTGACAGGCAAAAATTCCCCAATTTTCGCCGAAAACACGCACACCAGGCTTGCCTGATGCGTGTCTTTCACCACCTGGCAAAAGGGCGTAAAAATGCTCGTATGCTGGGGATTGCGGCCGCAAACCGTCACCCTGTGGGGATGAGAGACAAGGGGCAATTCAATGAAGAGCAAATTTCTCACTGCCGCTTCGCTGCTGCTGCTGGCAGGACCCGCACTGGCGCAAACCGGACAGAATGTGGACTGGCCGGTCTATCTGGGCGACGCGTCAGGCAGCAAATACAAACCGCTGGACCAGATCAATGCGTCCAACTTCTCCAACCTCGAAGTGGCCTGGCGCTTCAAGACAGACAATATGGGAAACCGCCCGGAATATAAGCTGGAGGGTACTCCGCTTGAAGTGAACGGCGTGGTCTATGCGACCGCCGGTTCGCGCCGCGCAATCGTTGCGCTGGACGCCGTGACGGGCGAGCTGCTTTGGGTGCATGGCGAGAGGGAAGGTGCCCGTGGCGCCGCCGCGCCGCGGCAATTGTCCGGACGCGGTCTCTCTTACTGGGGCGACGGCAAGGATGCGCGGGTTCTTTATGTCACGCCCGGCTATCAGCTAATCTGCCTGGACGCCAAGACCGGCGTGCGCGTGCCCTCATTCGGCAACAATGGCGCGGTGGATCTCAAGGCCGATGACGATCAAAAAATCCAGCCCGATCTCACTACGGGCGAAATCGGCTGGCAGTCGGCTCCAACCGTGGTGGGCGACAAGATCCTCATCGGCTCGGCTTTCCGCGAAGGCTTTACGCCGGTGAGCTACAAGAACAACAAGGGCTCTGCGCGCGCTTACGATGTGCGCACCGGCAAGAAGCTGTGGGAATTCCATACCATTCCGCAAAAGGGCGAGCCCGGCGCGGAAACCTGGCTGAACGATTCCAACCAGTATACCGGCAACACCGGCGTCTGGACCGAAATTAGTGCCGATCCAGTAGCGGGTCTCGCCTATCTCCCTGTCGAGCAACCGACAGCGGATTTCTATGGCGGCTATCGTCCGGGCAATGGTCTATATGGCGACAGTCTGGTGGCGGTCGACCTCAACACCGGGAAAGTGAAGTGGTATTTCCAGCTCATCCATCATGAAGTCTGGGACTATGACATGTCTTCGGCACCGCTCTTGATCGATATCAATGTGGACGGGAAGCCGGTCAAGGCAGTCGCTGCGCCCACCAAGATGGGTTACCTCTACGTGTTCGACCGCATCACCGGCAAGCCGGTCTGGCCGATCCCGGAACGCAAAGTCGAACAAGGCAACGCACCGGGCGAGTGGTATTCGCCGACGCAACCCATTCCCACCAAGCCTCGCGCCTATGCCCGTACCGGCGTGTCGGCAGACGATCTCATCGACTTCACCCCTGAGTTGCATCAGAAAGCGCTTGATCTGGTGAAGAACTACAAGCTAGGTCCCATGTACACGCCGCCAGTGCTGAGCCAACGGCCGGGCATCCTGGCGACGCTGAGCCTCGGCCCCGGCAATGGTGGCACGAACTGGCCCGGCGGCTCCTTCAATCCCGAGAACCACACTGCTTATCTCTATGCCTGCAATTCCTGCATCCAGGACATGGGGCTGGTGCCGCCTCCCCCGGGCCTTTCCGACATGCGCTATGTCGAGGGTACGGCCGGACAAAAGGTCGAGATGGTCTATGCCGCTGGCGCGCAGGCCGGCGCCGACTCCGCGCCGGCACCGCGTGTGGCTCCGCAGCCGTCCAACGATTCCGAGGATTTTGGACTCACCATCAATGGCATGCCGTTGATCAAGCCGCCTTACGCCACGATCAGCGCCATCAACCTGGATAAGGGCGACATCGTCTGGCAAGTGCCCGCGGGTGAATCGCCCAACTTCATCCGCAACAATCCAGCGCTCAAGGGCCTCAACATCCCGCGCACTGGCCAGCAAAGCTACAATATCGGCACGCTGGTGACCAAGCATCTGGTAATCGCGGGCGATGCCCAGGTCACGATCACGCCGGATCATCCGCGCGGCGCAATGCTGAGAGCCTATGATCAGGAGACTGGCAAAGATGTGGGCGATGTGTTGATGCCGGCGGGTCAATCGGGCTCGCCCATGACCTATATGGTCAATGGCAAGCAATATATCGTCGTGGCGGTCTCGGGCGGCAATTATTCCGGCGAGTATATTTGCTACACGCTGCCGGATAATTCTTAAGGCCCAGCCTCCGCAGCTTTGCTTTTGGCGCTCCGGCTCATGCCTACGTGCCCACAAGTGCTGCTGCGGTATCTTCCCCACCAGCATGCGTCGCATGCGTGGGGAAGGAGTGGCGTGATCAAGACGCGCCTAAAGCTTGTCCGGCTGGAAGGCTTGCAGGCCCGTCTGCGCGCGGCCCAGGATCAGGGCGTGCATGTCCTGCGTCCCCTCATAGGTGTTGACCGCCTCCAGATTCAGCATGTGACGGATCACAGGATAGGCGTCAGCCACGCCATTGGCGCCCAGCATGTCGCGCGCCTCGCGGGCGATCGCCAATGCCTTGCAGCAATTGCTGCGCTTCATCAGCGAGATCAAGGGCGGCGATGCTGTGCCTTCGTCCATCATCCGCGCGAGGCGCAGAACCCCGTTTAGACCGAGTGCGATGTCCGTCTGCATCTCGGCAAGTTTTTTCTGCACCAGTTGGGTGGCGGCCAGGGGGCGGCCAAATTGCTTGCGCTCCAGCGTATATTGCCGCGCCATGTGCCAGCAGGCTTCCGCTGCGCCCATTGCGCCAAAGGCGATGCCGAAGCGGGCCCGATTGAGGCAGGAGAAGGCCGATGGCAAACCTTTTGCGCCGGGCAGAAGCGCATCGGCCGGTACCAGGACATCCTCCAGCACGATTTCGCCGGTGACGCTGGCGCGTAACGAGAATTTGCCTTCGATGTGTGGGGTCGAGAAGCCTTTCACGCCACGTTCGACCAGAAAGCCGCGGACCTCTCCATCCAGCTTGGCCCAGACCAATGCCAGATCGGCGATCGGGGAATTGGTGATCCACATTTTGGCACCGGATAGACGATAGCTCGCCCCGTCCTTGAGCGCGCGGCTCGCCATGCTGGCCGGATCGGAGCCGTGATCGGGCTCGGTGAGGCCGAAGCAGCCGACCAGGGCGCCACTCGCCAGCGCCGGCAGATATTTCTTCTTTTGCGCGTCGCTGCCGAAAGCGAAGATCGGATGCATCACCAAGGAATTTTGCACGCTCAGCGCCGAGCGATAGGCGGAATCCACCCGTTCGACTTCGCGGGCCACCAAACCATAGCAGGAATAGGAGAGGCCACTGCCATAAGGCTCGGGCAAGGTCACGCCCAGAAAGCCCAGCTCGCCCATCTCACGCATAATTTTGGGATCGAAGCGTTCTTCCCGGAATGCATCGCGGATTCGTGGGCCGAGCTTGTCAGAGGCGTAATTGCGCGCGGTCGTCATCACCATGTGCTCTTCAGTGGAAAGCTGGCTCTCCAGCAGGAAAGGATCGCTCCACGAGAATGGCGCAGTGTCGAAGTCGCTCATTTGTTTTTCTTCTTGAATCTTGGGGGGTGGGGCGTTTCAGCTTTCGCCGCGGCTGGGGCCAGGGGAAAGGTCTTGGCGATGAAATCCTCCATATCGGCGATCACCTTGGCCTGCGTCGCCAAATCGGGTGCGCCGTTCCTTGCGAAATTTTCGCCGACATCGGGGTAGACCACAAGCGTGGAGGGCACATGCAGCGCCTGCAAGGCGTCATAAAGTTTGCGTGACTGCGCCACTGGCACGAAGGCATCGGCCGCGCCCTGCTGAATCAGAAAGGGCGGCGTCATGGATTCGAGATAGGCGAGCGGGCTCGCCGCCCTGACCGTGCCGGGCGCACAATCGGACGGCTCACAGCCCAGATAGGTCCCCAAAGGCGTTGACCCGCCGGCAGCCGGTTTGCGTCCGGCATCGGAATCCCAGCTCGCCAGGTCTACGGGTCCCGCCCAGTCGATCACACCTTGGACGCAATCGGAGGCCAACGGTGCTTTCGACTTCGCATCCGCCGCGGGCTCCAGGATATTGACGCCGCAAGAGGTGCCCACCAGCGCCGCGATCTGGCCACCGGCTTCCATGCCCCACACCATCATACGGGTTGTGTCGATATCGTAGTCAGCGGCGCGGCCTCGGAGCCACCGGATAGCGGACTTTACGTCCTGTACGGCGGCGGGATAATGCGCTTCCTGCGCCAAGCGATAATTGATGCTCGCTACCACAAAGTTTTTTGCGGCAAGTGAAGCGAGGAGCGAGGGAAATTCATCAAAGCCCGGCGCATGGCGGGCATCGCCCCTTATCCACGAACCGCCATGGACAAACAGGATCGCCGGCCGCGGCGCCTCCTTTGGTTTGGGCGGAATTTGATAAAGGTCGAGTGTGAGCGAGCGATAGCCCTCCAACCGGGCATAGACCTGATCCGGACTGACGGAGACGCCCGCGGGAAAAATGATGGACTGGCCGAGATCGGGCGTGGATACCGCCTTGCCTGCTGCAAGCGCTTTTGTTGCGGGGAGCCATAACGCGAATGCCGCCAGAAGAAATGAAAATCCCGTGCGCATGACGGCCATTTGTCCGCTTTCCAGCGCCAAATTGTCATGCGCTTCCATGGGTTGCAACCGCATGCGGCAACGCGCCGAGCGGTGGCTCGTTACCCGATTTCGGGGTGTTCAGTTTTCTGGCGGCCATTTGAAAATAAGATTCTCCTTATTCGGTCTGGCGCGATTCTGCGGCCTTGTCGTGCCCATCCTTTCCATGACGGCGCCGATCGGCGCTGCTGCGCCGCCATCTGCAGCCACGCACGCACAGCCCTGGCGCGGCCTACCGGCACGCCCCGTCTGTGCCCTTTTGTGTCGCAGACTGATGGCCGTTCCCGGACCCGCCTCCGCGAGGAGGGCGTCCTAAAGGAGATGATTGGCCGGACGCTATGACGTCCGGCTGAGCACGCTCATCTCCAAGCGCAGCGCCGGGGCCGAAGCGATTCTCAAGAAGGCGCTAAACGGCTATGGCATGATCGTGATGGGAGTGAACAGCCGTGGCGGGGAGGAACTTTTTTCCGGCAATGCGGCGACCGCGATACTCCAAGGCTGAAGAAACCCGTTGCTGCTTGTCGCGTTCGATGCGTAATTAAATGTCCTATGTTTTCGTGGTTGGACAATTTTATTCTAGATTTTTGAGGTAATACCCCGTTTAGAATCTGGCCACTGTTACCTGAAAACACCAGAAACTCTTGGTCTTTTCTTTGGAATAGGACGTTCCCTCTGGTATTTTGCAGTTGAACCGGGCGACCGGTATAGGACGGGGAATGAGAAGGGTTTTCCAGGTCGCGCTTGCTGTGGCCGGCTGTATTGTCTTTGCAGGCAACGCCGGTGCTGCGGATTCGCACGTGCCTGCCAGCCTGACTGCATTCGGGGCCGATTCTCCCATTCCCTCCGCCGCCGCCCTACCGGCCGGGGCGCTGGAAGGCCCATCTTCGCGCACGGCAGAGGATCTGTTCTCCGCTGCGCCGACAACGATCGCCACCAGTTTCGGCACCGTGACACCGCCCCAGAATTTCGCGGCCAGTGTCGCTTTGAGCGCCGACTTAGCGGTGGATACGGGCTATGGCGTCGATCTTTCGCAACGCTTCGACGATTACGACGGTTTCCAGTCGCCTTTGATCGGTGATGCCGGCTCCGCGGGCCTTGCCAGCGGCGGCCACTATCTGGGTGCGACTTACATGCCCAGTTCCGATCTACATGTGCGGCTGGGCGCATCGCAATGGACGGATCGCAACGACCACCTTGCCTATGAGCCGGGCATCGGCTTGCCAATGGCGTTCGACAATGCCCGTTCGCAGTCCGTCCTGGCCGGTGCATCTTGGGATGTAAACGAGTGGGCCGGGTTCGATGTCACCGCAGTCCAGAACAGCCAGCAAGGACTGGACGCAGTAGCCAATATGGCAGCGGGCAAAACCACAACCAATGCGCTGGATGTATCGGCGCAATTGAAGCTCGGCAATGGCTGGGTGACGACCGCATCCTACGGCTTGAGCCAGCTTGATCAGCGCAGTCAGGCGCCGGCGGCGACTCTGGATTCCCATTCTTATGCTATCTCCATCGCCAAGCATGGGCTGTTCGGCGGCGACACGTTGGGTTTCTCATTCTCGCGGCCGTCACCAGGCGTGATCGACAATGGCTTCAGCGCGGTAACCGCGTCCGGCGACCTGCCGCCCATGTTCGTCGCCAATGACCGCTTTACCAGTCAGACCCGGGAAACCGATCTGCAATTGGGTTATGTCACGAGCTTCTTCGACGGCGCGCTGGCGCTGCAGGCCAACGCGGCCTATCAGATGAATTATCAAGGCCAGAGCGGCGCAACTTCGCTATCGCTGCTTAGCCACGCCAAGATCAAATTCTAGCGTTTGGCGCCCGCGCCCTCAGGCGCGTTGCGGCGGACTTCAGCCTTCGCTAAAAGCCCTCCTCTCTCATCCACGCAAGGAACCCCAGCATGGCCGGGCCCCAATTTGTTTTTGTGATGAAAGGTCTTTCCAAGACCTATCCCGGCGGCAAGCAGGTCCTGAAGGACATATGGCTGTCCTTCTATCCGGGAGCCAAGATCGGCATCGTTGGCGTCAATGGTTCCGGTAAATCTACGCTGATGAAGATCATGGCGGGGCTGGACAAGGACTTCACTGGCGAAGCCTGGGCTGCCGACGGCATCCGCATGGGCTATCTGCCCCAGGAGCCGCAGCTTGATGCAGCCAAGGATGTGCGCGGCAATGTGATGGAGGGAGTGGCTGCAAAAAAAGCGCTGGTGGACCGCTTCAACGAGATCGCCGCCAACTTTTCCGACGAGACAGCCGACG
>DATFSP010000188.1:0-8556 GCA_035262545.1 Rhizomicrobium sp.
CGAGTATGACGAGACCTTTGCGCGAAGGTGACTTTCTGCGAGGACTTAGAGGCGGAGGAAGATAGCGATGGCGCGGATCACGGGTTTGGGCGGAGTATTCTTCTATAGCGCTGACCCAAAGGCGCTGGGGGCGTGGTATCGCGATAAACTCGGCTTGAATATCGAAGATTGGGGCGGCGCAGTGATCCGTGCGGAAGGTGCAGGTCCGCCGCACGGTGTATGGGCGCCGTTCGAAAAGGATACAGGCTATTTTAGCCCATCGTCCCGTGAATTCATGGTCAATTTCGCGGTAGACGACCTGGACGGATTCCTTGCTGCGCTTGAGGCCAAGGGCGTCGAGGTCAAGGGCCGTCAAGCGGATCGTGTCGGTAAATTCGCATGGATACTCGATCCTGACGGTACAAAGATCGAGTTCTGGCAACCAGCACAGCAGCCATCATCAAATTAGATTTGCCCGCATCGACCATTCTGCAAGCGCGCCCCAGCGATTGTTCATGCGAACAGCTTCGCCGCCTCCTCTCGAAGCATCTTCATGGCAAAGACATAGGGGATCGGACCATAGCTGATCCTGGACACCCCGAGCTCGGTGAGGCGCCTTACGGAAGGCACTCCGTCGAACATCATCACGTTGACCGGAACGGCGACGGCGCCCGCGATGCTGGCGATTTGCTCTTCGTCTGTTGCGCCAGGAACAAAAAAACCTGAGGCGCCTGCGTCCGCATAGGCAGGACCACGCAACAGCGCGGCTTTAGCGGCTTCTGCGGGACTCCCGCCGCGACCAAGGAATAGGTCTGTCCGAGCGTTGATGAAGAGCGGAATGCCTACGTCCTCTGCCGCTTTGCGGATTGCCGCGATGCGCCGCGCCTGACGCTGAGTGTCATAAAGACCTTCGCCCTTGACAATCTGGTCTTCGAAGTTGATGCCCACTAAGCCCCGTTCCAATAGGTGTTTGATGCTATCGGCGAGCTCCGCGTCGCTGTCCGTGTAGCCGCCCTCGAAGTCGAGAGAAACAGGAACGTCTACCGTCGACGCAATACGCGCGGCAATATCCAGAGCGAGGTTCTTCGGCAACTCTTCACCGTCCGCATAGCCTTGCGCGGCGGCGACCGACCAGCTGCTAGTGCCGATCGCCTTTGCGCCTGCGTCGACGATGGTTTTCGCGCTGCCCGCATCCCACGCATTGTAGAGAACGACGGGCTTACCTTTGACATGAAGCGACGCGAAGAGTTTGGCCTTGTTGGACTGGTTCATTATGTCCTCCTCAGACGTTGCAGGAATCGAACCGGCGACCCGTTGATCATCGCCCTGAGCTTGTTCGGATGGCCACTCAACTTTTCGCAGACCGGACCTCGCTGACGGGCGATCAACTCTTTCACGCCATGCTGCTCATAAACGGCTATAGCTCATCGCCACATTGCACCGCTCGTAGCGGGTGCCATACGTCGCCATGATATGACCGTCATGTTCAAAGCCCAGTTTCTCGTAGAGGTGGATTGCCGCTTCACACTTCTTGTTCGTCAACAAGTATAGCTGCTCAATCCCCATAAGTTTCGCGCGCTCCAGAGTTTTGGCGAGGAGATATTCGCCCACCTTTCGCCCTCGCGCGGCCTTGAGCACGCCCATCTTGGTCAACTCGTAGCAACCGTCTCCCATTTTCATCAAAGCGCATGTCCCGACCACACCCAGGTCCGGCGTCTCGGCGAACAGGACGATGCCGCCCTTGTCGATAATCAACTCGCGCGGATTTGACATAAGAGCAAGGTCATTGTCCTCAAGCGTGAACATCTCTTCGATCCACTCGGCGTTGATCCGATAAAAGGCTTCGGCAAGCTCATCGTCGAAGTCCCGGATCGTCAGTCCAGGGGAGACCGGTTTGGCTGCGCTGACTCGTTCGGCCAAGGATCGCTTGTCCAACTCCGTCTCCAACATGGCGATCTGATCCAGGAATGACCCTTTAAGGCCAGCGCACATTTCGGCGACCGCCCCCTCAACACGGGGCCACAGGTCCCGCTCGGCGCGAGTGATCAATGCCCTTCCCTTTGTCGTCAGCGCCACGGTTTTGTGGCGCTGATCGCGACCCTTGCGACTGGTGGCGATTAAACGCTGTTCCCTCAGGGCCAGAACAGTGCGAGTGACGGTAGGCTGGCTTATCCGCAACTGCTCAGCCAGGGCGCCCACGGTAGCCGGTCCCCTCCGGTGCAAGGTCGCGAGCAGCAACTGCTGGGCAGGCTGCATCGGCATGGCCATGGCTTGAAGAGTTGCGGCGGCGTCGGCTTGAAAACGTTCGGCCAATCGTTTCAGGCGACTTCCGAGGAACAACTGCCCCAACTCCGCCAAAGCGTCGGTCGTGACCGCCGGGTGCGGAACTTTACCGGGAACATAGTCCATAAATATAGCATGCTATATGTATGGCTAAGTGTCAACGACATGCCAGATTGGTTCGGCTAGAGTTTCGAAAATGAACAACCCTCCGTACGCTTATTCCGGGCAGGGATCGCATCCCTAATAATTGCCACTTTCCCCGTGTTAGCTGACCCGAAAGGCGGGGATGGGCTTATGGGCAAGCTTTCTTAACTATGCCGCTCCTCATCTGGCCGTTGATCTTGATCCTGGCGGGCATAGTCACAAGCGCGATTAGGATGTTCAGGCTCCTGTTCCGTCCACAGCTCCGTTAGGAGTTGGGCTGGGGCAATTGCCAGTCCCTATGTTTTCCAATGCTTATTTCGGTCGATTGCCCCACCAGCCGGGGAGCGTGTTGGAGGTCCGGTACTGACCCAAAACGGACATTCCCTGTAAGCGTTTGCCCGGGCAGTCACAACCTGGTTGCTCGCGCGCTCCCTGTCTGCCTCAATGGCCTGAATAGAAGGCTGTTGGGGGCCGTGTGTCTGAGGAACTCGAAGGCCAGGATACTGGCGCAGAGGAAGTAGGCGGTGGGTCTGTGCCATGATCGCGCGCTCTTCCAAGATCATCATGTGCCTTTGCATGGCGTCGTTCGCGCTACTTTGCGCCGGCGACAATGTCTTCGACTATGGCGCCAACTTCGACTTCGTTCGCCATGTCCTGAGCATGGACACCACTTTTCATGATCCACTGATTATGGGCCGGGCGGTCGTCGCACCGGCGCTATGGCATGCCGGCTATTGGCTGATCATTGCCGGTGAGGCGCTCACAGGCGTGCTGTTCGCGCTGGGCGCTTGGGCGATGTGGCGGGCGCGCCATGCACCGGCCAGCACCTTTCAGCGCGCCAAACATTGGAGCATCGCCGGCGCGCTAGCCGGCTTCCTTGTCTGGTTCTTTGGCTTCATGGTGGTGGGTGGGGAATGGTTCGCGATGTGGCAATCGCGCACCTGGAACGGCCAGGAAGGCGCCTTCCGGTTTTACCTGACAATCCTGGCGGTGCTGATCTTCGTCAACCAGCGCGACGACGGGCTAGACTAGGCTTGAGATGGATGTATTGCGCATCGTCTCATTGCCTGTCTCCTGGCGTGAGCCATATTCTGCGGGGCGCCTACTTGACGGGCACGCCTTCCGGCCCCGTCCAGGTCCAGGCGGCGATTTTCCAATCCGACGAAACCTTGGTCAGCACAAAGGTCATCTGGGCAGTCTCGCGCAAGGTCTTGCCTTTTTGCTTGAAGCTGTACGTCGAGGGAACGATGACGTAGGCGCGGTCACCGGACACAACCTCGCGGGTTGGTGCGCTTAAAGCCGCCTGCCCATCAGTCTTTCCCTCAGCCGCGTCCGATTTAGCCACATCAGCCAGCCAGCCATCAAACGCCTTTGGTCCCGTCCACAGGTGGGGCCCAACTTCGTCGATGATGACCGGCTTGGCGACGTACAACGCTTTAGTGGCCTTAACGTCGCCCTTGTTGATAGCATCGCTGAACTGGCGGATCGTCGTATCGACCCCAGTGTCAGCCTGTGCAGCCGAGGCGCACACCAACGCTGCAAGTGCGATCAGGATTTTCATGTCGTCCTCCCCATAATTGTCGTCTTGCCACCTTAAGCCAGATCGAGCGTGATCCATAAGGACGCACGTCCCCGGACCAAGGCTAATGCAATCGCGCACCTTCCTGAATCGGAGGTAGTGGGAGCCGGGATGCCCTCAACTTGTCCTTTGGGCCATTCGCAGGCTCGCGCGGACTCGGCTGGAAAGGCTTGCAGCGGCGGGTCTAGGATAAGGGACGTGTGCAACCTCTCCAGCTAGGCCGGAGCGCACGATGACAGCGTTTTGGCGGTCGCACACAATAGGTACTGGCGCAGCGTTTGCAGTCGCATATATCCGATGGTGAACGCGCGTTTGCGTTTTCTCGATAAAAACTGGAGTTTAGATGGGGCTTCTTCGAGCGCCCGAATATCGTCGGGTACTTAGAACGCAACGGCCCGCCGCCCGATATGGGCGCGCACGTCACGATTGAGCATGTGCGGAATTGGCTTTCGTGTGTTCGTGCGTGTCACGCCGCGAGATGGCGAAGCTAAGGCATCGAAGCGCGCTATCAAAGCTCAAGCAAAGTGTGGGTGAGTTCCCGCTTGTCAAACGAGTTTACAGACGCTTCCTGCGCCGCTTGGAATGCCGCCAATTTGCCGATGGCATCCATTTTGCTTGGTTAATACGAAGAACCTTGCGAGGAACTTTAATCGGTCTTGCCGGTCCTGTAGGCCGTCATTGCGGGCTGTGCGCTCCCTGTGGGCTATCAGACCGGGCCGATAAGAAAGGAGAACCAAGACACATGGCTAGCATCAAAGGTATTGCCGGTAATCAACCAATTACAATCGTCCTCGAACAAACAAGCGTCACGCGGCACGTGGCATTGACCGGGACTGCCGGCGGAATCCAACTTCCTGATCCAGAGTCCATACTTAATGACATTGAATTCTATCCACTTGCACTTCCCGGCCTCGCTCCAGGGACTCCTGCAGTAATCTTTTTCCGCACCAGGCATACTGGGTTGCCGTCGTTTGCTGTAACCCTCAATAACGCAGATGTACTCTATTACACGTTCACAAACGCCGATCCTCCGGAGCGCACATGGCACCACATCATTCTGCCTGACCTTTTGCCGGACAGTCCTACGCTTATGGCTGAAGGCAATGATCTGGAATTCAGTATCGAATTCCAGGAGGGCAACACCGGCACCATTATCTTCGGAGATATAGTAATTTTCTATACCTCGAATGAGCTCACAATTAACACACCGGTTGTAATACCACCTATTGAACAGCTGTAGCGATTCCGTAGTCGGGAGGCCGTGTGGGGCGGCCTCCCAAGAGAACGATCGCCTTTCAGCTTGAAACTGGTGCCCCGCCATCCCCCTGGACGCGCGGGGAGGCGGGCGGCTGGCGCCTCGCTGGCTGGGCTTGGACTAAGGGTACAGCTTCGGTTTCATAGATACCGACGCAATGGCCCGCCGCCCGATATGGGCGCGCACGTCACGATGGAGCAGGTGCGGAATTGGCTTTCGTGTGATCGCGCGTCGGTCAGAATGGCGTGCTTTTACAGTACAGGCTCTGCTTGTACGCTTCGGTCGGGCCAGGGCCGATGAAAATCAGCTCATAAATCGGCACCAAGCAGCTATGTGTCGCCCTCATGAATGGTGCTATGATTCCCCCATATTCCAGAGGTCACCGCCATGCGTAAGAACCTCGCAATCCTCATCGCAATGCTGCTCTTAACTGCCCCTGCCCTCGCCACGCCTACTGGTGGTGGTGGTGGTGGTGGCGGCGGCGGCTCCGGCGGCCACTCTGGCGGCGGTGGAGGTGGCGGCGGCCACAGCGGCAGCAGCAGCGGCAGCAGCAGCTACCATGCCGGCGTCGCCGGCGGATGGCACGGTGGAGGCAACGGATACCATGCCGGCGGCACGGGCGGATCGCATGGCAGTTGGTCGCACATGGCCAGCGGGGGACCGGGTGGCGGAGATCACGGGGCATGGTCGCACGGCGTAGGGCTTGGTGCCGGCGGCGCCGCGCGCGCCCACCTCGCGTATGGCGGCTCCAAGCATGACGATGCCGACCATGATCACGATCATAATCATGAGCGCATGCGCTTCAGGATAGTTGGGCAGACTGGGTGGCCCATCTACAACGCGGGCGGGCCGTTCCATAGCTGCATCTATGACCCAGCCAATCCTTGGCTGGATTACAACTGCGCGTTTGCAACCAAGGCGCATGTGGGCCTGTCACTCCGGTAAATCACTCGCGCCAACCAACTGGCTGACAAGCATGCTCCATCATCGCTTGCTATTGATTGCCGCAGTCGCGGCTGTTGCGGCCTGTGCGCCGATGCAAGCGTCCGCGCCAAGCGGCCAAGTCACAGCTGCGCCGGACCGTGAACCCAAGGCGGCGGACTTCGAGACAGCGATTTCGCGTCTTGAAGGAGACGACCCGCGATCCCCGGAAACCCTCGAAGCGCGGCTCGAGTATGCGGCATTCCTGTCAGGGGCGGGGGGCACGGACTGTCAGCAACAACTGGCCGCAGCGCAATCGCAACTGGATATCGTGGCGGGCGAGCCTGGAATGAATGTCCTGTTGCCGCTTGGCGCGGCACGCATCGCGGACGGTGAATACCGGATCCATCTGGCGCGCGCCAGCTGCGGCAGTCAAACGCTGCGCAATAGCGAACTTCAACAAGCGCTCGACGCGGCGCAACGAGCCATCACGCTTTACCGCGACGCCATGGATTATCCATCAACAGCCATCATGCAATTCAATGTCGCGGCGGCCTATCAGCAACTGGGTGATGCGGATCGAGCTCCCGCGGCGCTGGAAGCGGCGATTGCCATGGACCGGGACTATGGCTTTCGCAGGGACGCGGAGGACAACACCAGATTGCTCCTGCAGTGGAAGGGCCAGAATGCAAGCGACAGTAATGTCGCTGCCCTGATGAAAGATTTTCCGGCGCGCACCGCTTCGTTCAAATTTGCCTGGTCGAACAGCGATGCCGATGTCGCCCTCAATGTCGAAGACACCAGCGTGATCCAAGGGAAAATTATTCGCAGCCAGCACACGGTCGGACTCAAGCGCCGGATCATAGAGGAGTCCGAAGGCTGGATCGTGACCAACGAAGCCGGCGACAGCAACTACAATCTGGGCGATTGGCCGGCCAACGCGAAAGTGCCCCAATGGCCAGCGCTCTATTTTCTTGCCAGCAGCTTGTTAGATGCCCCAGACATTGGGGTTGGGCGCGATGGGAGTTTCAAATCCGTCCGGTCTCCGGAAGCCTTCGGCGCAAGTCTAGCCGCGCAAGTGTCCGCCCTGATTTCTAGGCGGGCCGCCCCGCTGTCGCGGATCACGTATTCGGGGCTCGGGCAGCAAATCACAGGCGATCCAAGTCTTGCCTTTGCACCGGATTTCATCGAATCCAAGGCAGAGCAGGATTATGGCATTCAGACCGGTACATGGATCGGCGCAAAGCTCGAACAGAGCGTCTGGTACCAGATGCAGGCTCCCCTGTTCCTGCCCGGTCTGGGGTTGGGGCATTACGTCGTCCAGCATGACATCAGCTTTGCCTTCACGCGCGAGCTGCCATGCGTGCCCGGATCGTATCGCCTCTGCGCGGAAATCGTCGTGCACGCGACCCCTAAAACGGACGATCTCAAAGCCGCGCTGAAAGAGGCCGATCCGGGGCTCAGGCTTCCCGACAACCAGCCGCCGCGCGTCTGGCCGCGAATGGACTTGCGCCTGTTGGTCGATCCGAACACGCTGCTTCCCTATGTCTACGACATGACGCAAAGCTGGTACGACGGGATCGGCAAAAGCGATCCGATCATAGAGTCGGTAAGAATTGTCTTGACGTCAGCCTATCGCTGAGAACTTCGCCGGCCACCTCAGCGCATGACCGCGTGAAGAATTGCCGAAAGCGCAAGTAGGCAGGCTGCCAAATTCAGAGTTTTCGTTCGCGCCAAAGCAAACCAGATGTTAGAACCGTTTCGTATCCAGTTTGGGAACGATTGGGCGCGCAGGAACGCGCAGCGAAATTTGTGGGCAAGGAGCCACTGTCACGGCCCCCCAATAGGCGATTTGGATCATTGCCGCGCAAGCTTGAGAGCCTCTTCATATGCGGGATCGCGTCCCATCCGCCAGTCGTCGAAAGTCATGCTTACAATTCGATCCGGTGCCAAGCTATTTACGCGGACCGGGAATAGCCAGTTGGGCCAGAAGCAGACCCGCCAGTCCGTGCAAGGATGAGCATAGTCGTGCTTCCCGGTGCGGTAGTTCAGGCAGAGATGGTAATTCGGTAGGCACCCTCTATTGCCTTCTGAATAAAACGCCAACCGGTCGCCAATAGGCTCACCCACCAGTATTACGCGGCCACCGCCTGCCTGTTTTACGAAGCCCACAGTGGTGATCCCCGCGGAAAAAGTCATGGGCGAGGTCAGGACAATAATTTCGCCTGAAACCAGTTTAGGCAAGGCGCTGGCAAGTCTCGCCAGGTTTAGATAGTCGCCTCCGTCGTTGAAGCGATTATCAAAAATCAGCGTGCAGGGCTTGTTCGCTGCTAAGTCGGCCCTCGTCGCAGTGACAAAGTCGCCTATGTGAACTTGCCCCTCGTCATGGCTGGAC
>DATFSP010000189.1:0-8046 GCA_035262545.1 Rhizomicrobium sp.
TATCGGTGAGTTGGATCTTGGGCTCGAGCCGCCAGAAAAGATCGGGCACTAGCGCGAAGTAACCGCGCGACGCCATTCCGTCGGCGATATCGCGCATCACTTTGTTGACCCCGAAGATCTCCTGGATCACCACCAGGCCAGGGCCGCGGCCGGGGCCGGGGCTGGCAAGATAGCCGGTGAAGTCGCCGCCCTTGCCTTTGATAGTGACTGTCTGTCCGCTCATGCCGAGCCTTTGTGCTTTTCTACACGTTAGCCGGGCAGACGGACTCAAGCCCAGCGTCTTTTTTGCATGCCTCTTCGCACTAGCAACTTAAGCCGAGCCGGCGGCGGCTGGCCTGGGTGGAAGGGTAAGCGCCTGGCTGAGCGTGACCGCGCTCGTGATAGGCGGCGAGCATATATTGCGCTGGCAGAGATAGGCGGTGGGCGCCCCATTCTGCATGCCCTTGCCGAAGGCGGGATGGCCCATGGGAAGCGCTTCGCCCGTCTCGACCACATAAAGCAGCCGGTTGGGCAAGGCTTTGCCCCAGACCGTCTTGATGAGTTCCTGGGTGCGGGGATTGTTCCTTGGACCCACAATCACCAACTGCGAGCCGGTGGCGAAATTCTCGAAGCCGTTGATGTAAGAGGCGCAAGAAGCCCAGGCCCGGCCATATTCGTCGGCGAAACCGTCCAGTAGCGCGCGTGCCCGCTCGCCATAGGCCCCCTCGCCTGTAATCATGCCGAGCCGCGTGAGCACGCCTATCATGATGCCGTTGGCGGACGGTATGGCCTGGTCATAAAGCACGCGGGCCCGCACGATCAGTGTTTCGGCATCATCGGCGGTGGTGCAATAGCCGCCTTTTTCGGAATTCCAGAAATGGGTGTCCAGCGTCGCTACCCAGCGTCGTGCTGCATCGAGGAACCGCTGCTCGCCGGTCACTTCCCACAAGTGCAATGCTGCGCGCGCCATCAAGGCGTAATCATCGGCAAAGCCAAAGGAACCGCGGTTGCCTCCATTGGCGGAGTGATAAAGCCGGTTTCCCTCTTCCAAAATTTTCACCACCGTGTCGAAGGCGTTGACAGCGGCTAGGACCCAATCAGGATGGTCAAGCGCCGCACCTGCCTGAGCCAGCGCGGAAATGGCCAATCCATTCCAATCCGCCAGCAACGTTTCGTCTCGGGCGGGGCGCACACGCTTGTCGCGCGCTGCCAGCATCAAGCCGCGTTGCTTGGCGAGCAGCACATCGTCGGCTTGGGACAGTTGCGGTTGGAGGTGGCCCATGCGGCGGGGAAGATTGCGTCCCAAATGATTGCCGTCGCGGGTGATGCCGTAGACTGCTTTGAAGCGTTGAGCGAAGGTGCCAGACAAAGCGGCATCCACTTCCGCTTCGCTCCAAAGATAATATTTTCCTTCCTCGCCCTCCGATTCCGCTTCCAGGCCCGCAGCGAAGGCGCCGTCCATCAACAGATCGCGCAATAACCAGGCTACGCTTTCCTCCAACCTTTGACGGCAAAGTCCGCTGCGGTTGAATTGCCACATGCTGGTGAGGAATTCGATCATCAGGGCATTGTCGGCCAGCATCTTCTCGAAATGCGGCACTAGCCATCTCTCATCCATCGTGTAGCGGAAGAAACCGCCGCCGACATGATCGTACAGGCCGCCCAGCACCGAGGCGTCCATGGTGGTCGTGATGAGCTGGACGAATTGCTGAATGCCGGTGCGCAAATAGGCACGCCAGAGAGTTTCCAGGAAGATTGTCTGGGGGAATTTCATCTGCCCGATCTGACCGCCCAGGAAGATGTCGTAGCGCTGACCCATGCGCATGGCGGCTACGTCGAGCTGGATGGCTTCAGCTTGCCCGCGCATGTCGCGGTCGAGCAGAGTGGCTACCCGCTCGTAAGCGACCTGGGCATTGCGGGCGACTTCATCGGGTTTATCGCGGTATAGTGCGGCGATGTCGGTGAGGAGGCGGCTAAAAGCCGGTTGGCCCAGCCGTTCTTCCTTGGGCAGATAGCCCACGACAAAAAAGGGCAGGCCTTTGCCGGTGAGGAAAATGTTCAATGGCCAGCCGCCGGCGTGACCCATCGCATTTGCGGCAGCTTGGTAGAGTTGGTCGAGGTCCGGGCGCTGGACCCGGTCGGCGATCACGGGGATGAAATTCTCATTGAGGAGCTTGGCAGTCTCGGGATCGGAGAAGCTCTCCCGATTCATCACATGGCACCAGTGACATGCGGCATAGCCCAAGGAGAGGAAAATAGGCTTTCCTTCGCGCTCGGCCTCTGCCAGCAGGTCGGTGCTCCAGACCCGCCACGCTACAGGCTTGTCCTTATGGGCCAGAAGATAGGGGCTGGTGGCGTTGTCGAGAGCACTCATCGCGGTTCCGTTGGAAGCGGCGATGATGGAAAATCGCCGTTAGGTTAAAGGGTCTAAACTTAGTTATCGCGCTGCCGCGGCTTTGGCGACCCGCGTCCCGTCGGGTTGCGGGAGAAATGGCCGACCGGGTCGGCGAAAGTCTCGGCCGTATCGCCGATACGCCCATCGCCTTTCTCCTGCCATTCGGCCATTTTTCCTCGCAACGCGCCTCACGGGATTATTAGGTTTAGACCCCAAGGCCGCGCTTCTTAGCTGAAACTGTCCGCCCCAGGAAGAGCGGCTGAAACAAGGATGGCGAACCATGAAAGTGCATATCGAAGTGGACATGACCCCGGAAGAAGCGCGTGTGCTGATGGGTCTGCCCGACGTGGTGCCATTGCAGAAACAGATGATGGACGAGATGAAGGCGCGCATGACCCAGGCTATGGAAGTTGGCGATCTGGAAACTCTGATGCGCGCCTGGACGCCTTTGGGTGGCCGGGAAGCCTTCGATCAGTTCCAGAAATTCCTTTGGGATAGCGCCAGTTTGATGACCGGCGGCAGTAAGTCGAAAGAAAAGCCCTGAAATCCGAAACAATTTTTGCTCTGGCGAGTGCCACCGGCCGGGCCGGCGTGGCGGTAGTTCGGATTTCCGGGCCGCAAGCCGGGACGGCATTGGAGGTGCTGGGAGGTGAGTTACCCCCTCCCCGGGCGTTGGTGTTGCGCACCTTGAGGCACGGTGGCGCAGTGATTGACCGCGCTTTGGTGACATGGTTTCCCGCACCCGGCAGCTTTACCGGCGAGCATGTCGCGGAATTCCATGTTCATGGCGGCCGGGCGGTGCGAGAGGCTCTGTTTGAAGCGTTGACGGAGTTGGGCCTCAGGCCTGCGGGACCGGGAGAATTTTCCCGCCGTGCGGTCGAGCATGGCCGGTTGGACCTCACCCGTGCCGAAGCCATCGCGGATCTGGTCGATGCCGAGACCCCGGCCCAGTTGCGCCAGGCGCTACGTCAATATGACGGAGCGCTGGCAGAACTTTATGAAGGCTGGCGCACGGCATTGATTGGGGCCTTGGCGCATGTGGAAGCAGCCATCGATTTTTCTGATGACGGCGTGGACGAGGCCGAATTCGAGATAGCCCGTGCTGTCTCGAGGACTCTCATTGCCGCGATCCAAGACCACATCGATGATGGCCGGCGCGGCGAGGCCCTGCGCGAAGGCCTTAGGCTTACCATCCTGGGTCCACCCAATGCGGGCAAAAGCTCGCTGATCAACGCCTTGGCCAAGCGTGACGTAGCAATCGTGGCGGAGACGCCCGGCACCACCCGGGATGTTATCGAGTTGAGGCTAAATCTCGGGGGTTATCTGGTCCATATCGCCGATACCGCGGGCCTGCGCGATACAAAAGACGCCATTGAAGCGGAAGGCGTGCGCCGGGCCCTGGTGCAAGCCGAAGGGAGTGACCTGGTGCTCTTGTTGTGCGACGGGACTGTTCCGTATACGGATGAAATGGGCATCGACCCTGATCTGCTGGTCTGGAATAAAAGCGATCTTGCCGGATTTCGAAATCGTGGCGGTCTAGCGCTTTCGCTGAAGAGCGGCGCTGGCCTGCCGGAGTTGATTTCTGCGCTCACAAATCTGGTGGCCGAGCGCCTGGAGACAAAGGGTGAGACGCCGGCGTTGACGCGGCCGCGCCACCGTGCCGCGCTTTTAGATGCGCTCGACGATTTGCGTCATTCACTGACTGCACCGCCTGACCAGCCCGAACTGTTTGCCGAGGATCTCAGGCTTGCGTTGCGCGCCATCGGCCGTATCACCGGGCAGGTGGATGTCGAGGAATTGCTTGATCTGGTGTTTCGGGAATTTTGCATCGGCAAGTGAGACCCGGTCCCCGTAGCGGCGAAAACCCAGCATCGTAGAAGGGCGTGATTGCCCCCCGTCGCAGATGCGCGTATTGGACCCGCGCATGACGGGCTTCGATGTCATTGTGATCGGCGGGGGCCATGCTGGAGCGGAAGCGGCGGCAGCCTCTGCGCGCGCCGGTGCCCGTACCCTGCTACTCACTCATCGCCGTGACACCCTAGGTGAAATGTCTTGCAATCCTGCCATTGGCGGGGTGGGCAAGGGCCATCTGGTTCGCGAGATCGATGCGCTGGATGGGCTGATGGGCCGGGTGGCCGATGCGGCCGGCATCCAGTTCCGCATGCTCAATCGGCGCAAAGGGCCGGCAGTGCGCGGACCGCGAGCCCAAGCTGACCGAGCTCTCTATCGTACCGCCATGCAGAAAGCGCTAGACGAAGTTCCCGGTCTTGAGATCCGCGAAGCGGCTGCAGAGGACCTGATTCTGGAGAATGGACGCGTTACCGGCGTTCGGTTAGCGAGCGGCGACGAGATATTTTCGGCGACGGTCGTACTAACGACCGGGACATTTTTGAACGGCCTGATTCATATCGGAGAAGTAAAAATTCCAGCGGGGCGGATGAAAGGCTCCCAAGGCGAGACAGTGGAACCACCGTCCTTGGGCCTGTCAAAGACCCTTTACGGTTTCGGCTTGCCGATGGGTCGGCTGAAGACAGGGACGCCCCCGCGTGTGGATGGCAAGACTATTGATTGGGCGTCGTTGGAATCGCAGCCAGGTGATGATCCACCCGAGCCTTTCTCTTTCCTCACTAGCGCGATTACGACGCCCCAAACTTCTTGCGCGATTACCCGCACCACACTTCTGACGCACGAGATCATCAAGGCCAATCTGCACCGCGCGCCCATGTACACGGGCCAGATCGCGTCCCGAGGTCCCCGTTACTGCCCCTCGATCGAGGATAAGGTGAGCCGTTTTGCAGATCGTGAAAGTCACCAGATTTTCCTGGAACCAGAAGGACTTAACGACGATACCATTTATCCCAACGGTATTTCGACTTCGCTACCCGAGGATGTACAGCGGGCGCTTTTGGCAAGCATTCCGGGATTAGAAAAGGCCGTGGTGCGCCGGCCGGGTTATGCCATCGAATATGACTATGTCGATCCGCGTTCTCTTTTCTCGTCTTTGGCGGTCAAGAATGTGCAAGGGCTCTTTCTTGCCGGTCAGATCAATGGAACCACGGGGTACGAGGAAGCGGCTGCGCAGGGACTGATTGCCGGGCTGAACGCGGCCCGCGCTGCAGCTGGCCAGGATGCCGTCATTCTGGATCGTTCTCAGGCATATATCGGGGTGATGATCGACGACCTCGTCACCAAGGGCGTGAGCGAGCCTTATCGGATGTTCACGTCTCGAGCCGAGTATCGGCTGACTTTGCGGGCTGACAATGCCGACCAGCGGCTGACGCCGTGGGGTCGAGAGTTGGGAATCGTTGGCAAAACGCGGTGGGACGCATTTGCCAATAAGCTGGCCGAACTGGCTGTTTCACGTGAAACAATGCGGCGGCTGACGCTCACCCCTAACGAAGCGGGCAAATACGGTCTTGCCGTCCGTCAGGACGGCGCTCGGCGTAGTGCTTTTGATCTTCTTACCCTCCCCCATGTGAATTTCGCCCATCTCGGGCGGATCTGGCCGGAATTGAGCGAACTAGCGCCCGGCATAATCCGGCAACTGGAAATCGATGCGCAGTATGCGGGCTACTTGGATCGCCAGGAAGCCGACGTCCTGGCTTTCCGGCGTGACGAAGGCCGCACACTGCCCGCCAGCCTTGACTACAATGCGATCGTCGGACTTTCCACAGAAGTCCGGCAGAAATTGGAAGCTGTCCGCCCAGCAACTCTTGGGCAAGCTGGCCGCATCGAGGGCGTTACATCAGCTTCGCTCACTCTCGTGCTTGCCCATGTGAAGGGCAACAAAAAGGCCAAAAGTGCCTGATCTCAGATTTGGGCCGGAGGAATTCGCGGCCGCAACCGGTGTTTCACGTGAAACATTGGACCGGCTAAAGGTCTATGCGGAGCTGCTTTCGGACTGGAATTTCCGCCATAATCTCGTGTCGGCCCGCTCCCTGGATGACGTTTGGCGCAGGCACTTCTGGGATTCGGCTCAATTGCAACCCTTGGTCCCCGCTGGGACTCGATCCCTCGCGGACTTGGGGTCAGGCGCGGGCTTTCCGGGACTTGTGCTGGCGGAGCTGTTGCGTGGCCAGGTGGTCGTAACTCTGTTCGAGGCGACGACCAAGAAATGCGCTTTCTTGAAAGAGGTTGCTCGGCGGATGGAGCTGCTCATTTTCATTGAAAACAGGCGCATTGAGGAGGCCGCGCCTCACAGGTTTGATGTCATCACAGCGCGAGCCTGTGCACCACTACCCAAGCTACTGTCGTATGCACAGTATTTCATAGGCGCAAAGAGCGTTTGTCTTTTTCTGAAGGGCCAAAATGTTGGGGTCGAATTGACGGAAGCCCATAAATCTTGGAATATGCAAGTCAGGCAGATCCCAAGCCTGACCGATCCTTCGGGTATTGTATTGGAACTGAGGGAGCTGTCACCTGATGAACGAACCCGCCAAAAAATCGCGCGTCCTGGTGGTCGCCAACCAAAAGGGTGGCGTGGGTAAAACCACGACCGCCATTAATCTGGGGACCGCATTGGCTGCCATCGGCGAGCCAACGCTGGTGATCGACATCGATCCTCAGGGCAATGCCTCGACGGGGCTGGGCGTGTCCCGCGCAGCGCGCAAGGTCACTACCTATGATGTGATGATGGGTGAGGCCGAACTCGCGGACGCGATCGTTCCAACCCGCATCCCGCTTTTGTCACTGGTCCCGGCGACGGTGGACCTGTCCGGCGCCGAACTCGAACTGATAGGCCAACCCAGGCGCAATTTTATCCTGAAAGACGCGCTTGCGGAGTATTCCGTACACGGATCAACGCATTTTTCTTATGTTTTGATCGATTGCCCGCCCTCGCTGACCCTCCTAACTGTCAACGCTATGGCAGCAGCGGATGCGGTGATGGTGCCGCTGCAGTGCGAATTCTTCGCGCTGGAAGGGTTGAGCCAATTGCTCAAGACGATCGATCTGGTGCGCGTCAATCTCAATCCCTCATTGGAGATCCAGGGCATCGTCCTCACGATGTTCGACAAACGCAACAAACTGTCCGATCAGGTCGCTGCCGATGTGCGCCAGAATATGGGCGAGAAAGTCTATTCCACCATCATTCCCCGCAACGTGCGGATTTCTGAAGCGCCCAGCCATGGCGTGCCCGCGCTGGTCTATGATCTACGCTGCCCCGGAAGCCAAGCCTATATCAAGCTCGCCGGTGAACTGATCCAACGTGAACGCACGAGGCCGGCGGCATGATGCCCAAGGAAGAACGGCCACGCGGTTTGGGTCGCGGCCTCTCAGCGTTGATCGGCGACGAGGCGGTGCCGGTGCGAGGCGAAACGCTTCCCAAGGGAAGCCGCACCTTACCAGTGGCATTCCTCAAACCGGGCCGATTTCAGCCCCGGAAGAATTTCGCCGACGATGCCCTGGCCGAACTCGCGGCTTCCATCCGGGAGAAAGGTGTTCTCACGCCCATTCTTGTACGGCCGCTCGGCACGGACGTTTATGAGATCGTCGCAGGCGAAAGGCGATGGCGGGCGGCCCAGATGGCCCAGCTCCATGACGTACCGGTGGTGGTACGAGACTTAGCCGACGCCGAGGCGCTAGAAATCGCCATCATCGAGAATGTCCAGCGGGCTGACCTTAATGCCCTGGAAGAGGCAGCTGCCTACCAGGAACTGATGGACCATTTCGGC
>DATFSP010000190.1:0-3247 GCA_035262545.1 Rhizomicrobium sp.
AGGATCGCCGGCTGCGAGGCACCTTGAGCGAACACGTTCGAACGAAAGCAGGATACAAAAAACTGATTTTATTGGGAAATTCGGACCTGTGCGAACGGTCGCGAACAGATGCGAACGGTGTTGTGGTGCCCAGGGACAGAATCGAACTGCCGACACGCGTATTTTCAGTCCGCTGCTCTACCGACTGAGCTACCTGGGCAGGCGCCAATGGCGGAAGGGGCGCTTCTTAGAGGAGCCTCCCGCCCCTGTCCAGCCATGTTTGGCGAACGGGACCGCCCCTTGCGGAAGCGTTAATTCTTGGAGCTTTCGTCGTCGCCCGGTTCGCCGTCTGACCCCTTGCCGGGCTCGGCGCCGGGGATCACATAGCTGCCCTTGAGCCAGCGGCCCAGATCGATCTGGGCGCAGCGCCGCGAGCAGAAGGGAGTGAACCGCGCCTCCTTGGGCTTGCCGCAGATGGGGCAGGTCTCAGGCGCGGCGGACATCGAACCCTTCGCCTTTTTCAAATCGCACGCGTCCCGCGCCCCGTTTGGCCAATGCAGGACCAACCTCGTCGGCATGGTTGGCGAGCCAATCGGCCACCGCGGGCGCTGCCGTGACCAGAAGCTCGGCGCCGGGATTGGCGGCTGCTTCGCGCTCGATTGTACGTAATATCTCCTGCGCCTCGACCGCCGCGTCGGGTGCGCGCCCGGTGCCGCCGCAGGCAGCACAGGCGATGCCCTGTTGCTGAGCGAACGGCGAACGCCGGCGCCGGCGGGTTACGGCAACGATGCCGAACTCCCCCATGGGCGAGACGCGCGTGGTGGCGCCATCGGAAGCAAGGTTTTCTTTCAGCGCAGCAACGACCCTGCCGATCTTTGCGTCATCCCCAAGCTGGATGAAATCCACCACGATCAAACCGCCGATGTCGCGCACGCGGAGCTGGCGCCCGATCTCGACCGCGGCTTCCAGATTGACCGCGAGGCTGGTTTCATCGCGCCCGCCCGCTTGGGTGAAACTGCCGGAATTCACATCCACCGCGGTAAGCGCCTCGGTCGGCTCGATCGTGATCCAGCCGCCGCACGGCAAAGTCACGCGTGATGAAGATAGTGTAGCGATCTCATCCTCCAGGCCTTCGCGTGCGAAGAGATCGCGCGCCGCCGCCTCCAGCCGCGCCTCGATGCCGGGCATGGTCTTGCGGCAATAGGCGCGCGCTCTCTCGAGCGCTGCCGCATCGTCGATCGCGATACGCGCCACCTCGCCCGTCACCATATCGCGCAAGGCACGCTCTATTGGTCCCAGATCGCTGTGCAGCACGAGCGGCGGACGCGCCGCCTCGCGCTTGTCGAGGATATCGCGCCAGGTCTGGGCAAGTTCACCTGCATCGGCGGCAAGATCATCAAGCGATGCCTCCCGCGCGGCGGTTCGAAAAATAAAGCCAGTATCCGGGATCGGCCGCAATCTTTCCCCGATGGCGATCAACTCTTCGCGCCGTGCTTCGTCCTCGATGCGGCGAGAAACCGCCATGCCGGGACGGCCCGGTGTCATCACCAGAAAATGGCCCGGAAGCGCTACGCCAGCGGAAAGCTGCGCGCCCTTTTCACCCATCGGATCCCTGGTCACCTGGACCAAAACGCTTTCGCCTTCGCGCACACAGTCTGAAATTCCGATAGTGCCGCACACATTTCCGGCCAACAATTTGGCGTCGCGCAGCGGCAGGAAACCCGCGCGTCCCATGCCGATTTCGACAAAGGCCGCTTCCATGGCCGGGACCACGCGGCTTACCCGGCCAAGAATGATGTCGCCCAATGGGCGCAAATCCCGCCCCAACAGCGGCTCGATCAGCAATGTATCCAACCTGCCGCCGAGCACTTTGGCGACGCGGATTTCGCCAGCGCTCACATTGATGAAGAGATGGCTACTCATTCGTCCAGTTTAACACGGAAAGCCCGCGCCCTTGAGCAGCGCCACTGTCAGCGCGAGGGGCAATCCCACCACATTGGAATAGGAGCCGTTGATCTCTTTCACGAAAATCTCGGCGCGGCCCTGGACGGCATAGCCGCCCGCCTTACCCAGTCCTTCGCGGCTTTCCACATAGACCTTAATCGCCCTGTCATCGAGGCGAAGAAACGAAACCCGCGTCAAAGCCATTCGACTGCGGCAGGAACCGTCCGGCGCAATCAGCGCCACCGCGGTCATCACCTGATGGCGCCGTCCGGAAAGCAGCCTGAGACAGGCCTGCACCTCAATGTCCGTTGCAGCTTTAGGCAGGATGCGGCGGCCACAGGCTACCACCGTGTCGGCGGCAAGGATGAACGCTGGGTGTTTGTGGCGCGCGCTCGCGGCCAAGGCTTTTTCCTTCGCCAGCCGGAACGCATGGACGCGCGGCAACTCGCCATTCTTCACGCGCTCGTCGATGGCCGTTGGCATGACATGCGCGGGAACTATCCCGGCCTGCGCCAGCAGAGCCACCCGGCGCGGACTTTCGCTGGCGAGAACCAGTTCCGGGTTAGCGGAAGCGATAGGTAATGCGCCCTTTGGTGAGATCATAAGGCGTCATCTCGATCATTACCTTGTCGCCGGTGAGCACGCGGATGCGGTTCTTGCGCATCTTGCCCGCCGTGTGGGCGATGATCTCATGGCCATTCTGCAGGAGGACCCGGAAGGTGGCGTTGGGCAGCAATTCGCTGACCGTGCCTTCAAATTCCAGCAATTCTTCCTTGGCCATTCGTCCTCAGTTTGATGGTGTCCTTGGATCGGGGCGGGAGATTGCACTGAAACCGGGCAAAATCAAGGATTTTGAGGATTATCCCCGGGCTTCTTTACGCAAATTGGGCGGCAATCCGGCGCTTGAGCCCGTCCCGCACAGCGCGGTAAGCGGCTTTGCGCTGCTCCAGGCTTCCCTCCTCCTGGGTGGGATCGGCTGTCGCCCAATATTCGATCCTAGCAGCGCTGCTTTGGGCGCGGGCATAAAGTTCGGCTTCCTTGGACAAGGCCACCACCAGATCGAATTCCTGGTTGCGGAATTCATCGAAGCTCTTGGGTTGATGGGCGTCGAGCATGATGCCGAGTTCGGCCATCACCTGGACTGCCAGGGGATCGAGCGCGTCGGCCTGGACGCCTGCGGACTCCACATAAAGCGCGCGGCCCTTCAAGTGGCGCAACAGCCCTGCGGCCATCGGCGAGCGAACCGCATTCATGGTGCACACGAAAAGGACCGAGCGGGGCTTGGTGTCTTGATCCATGATCAGCCCTTCAAATGCAGCACGCA
>DATFSP010000191.1:0-6240 GCA_035262545.1 Rhizomicrobium sp.
CCCCTGCCCTTCGACGATAATGGATTCATCCGCCATCGCCGGGAGATAGGCGCCGCCGGCCGTGCAGCTTCCCATTACACATGCGATCTGGGCGATGCCTTCTGCCGACATTTGCGCTTGATTGAAGAAGATGCGGCCGAAGTGGTCGCGGTCGGGGAACACTTCGGCCTGATGGGGCAGATTGGCGCCGCCGCTATCCACCAGATACAGGCACGGCAGGCGGTTCTGCAGGGCAATTTCCTGCGCGCGCAGGTGCTTCTTCACGGTTAAGGGAAAATAGGCGCCGCCCTTCACCGTGGCATCATTGGCCACGATCATCGCTTCGCGGCCCATTACACGGCCGATGCCGGTGATCAGACCCGCGCCCGGCGCCTCATTCTGATAAAGTCCATCGGCCGCCAGGGGAGACATTTCCAGAAATGGCGAACCTGGATCGAGCAGACGACTTATGCGCTCACGTGGCAAGAGCTTGCCTCGACTCGTATGTTTCTCTCGCGCGCCGGGCGATCCGCCCTTCGCTGCTGTCGCAATCTTGTTCCGTAATGTCTCGGCAAGGGCGCGGTTGACCGCGTCATTGGCGCGAAAGGTCTCGCTGTTCGTGTCAAGCAGAGAGGACAGTTGGGTCATAGACCAATCAACTCCCGTCCGATCAAGAAACGGCGAATCTCGTTGGTGCCCGCGCCGATGTCATAGAGTTTGGCGTCGCGCAGATGCCGCTCGACCGGCCAATCCTTCGTGTAGCCGGCACCGCCCAGAGCCTGGATCGCTTCCAGAGAGGTCTTCACTGCATTCTCGGACGCGAGCAGAATCGCGCCCGCAGCATCGAACCGGCTGGTGCGGCCCGCGTCGCAGGCCCGCGCCACTGCATAGACATAGGCGCGGGCCGAGTTAAGGGCCACATACATGTCGGCGACTTTGCCCTGCATAAGTTGGAAGGAGCCAATGGGCGCACCGAACTGATTGCGCTCGCGCACATAGGGCAAAACGACATCCAAGCAGGCCTGCATAATTCCCAAGGGGCCACCTGCCAATACGGCACGCTCGTAATCCAGGCCCGACATCAGCACTTTGGCGCCCTCGCCTTCGGCGCCCATCACCTGCCCAGCCGGGACTTCGCAATCCTGGAACACCAGCTCGGCCGTGTCGCTGCCGCGCATGCCCATCTTGTCGATTTTTTGCGAGACGGAGAAACCCTTCATGCCCCGTTCGATCAGGAAAGCTGTGACGCCGCGCGGGCCGGCATTGGGATCCGTCTTGGCATAGACCACCAGAACATCGGCCTCGGGCGCATTGGTTATCCAGAATTTGGTGCCGTTGAGGATATAGACGCCGTCGCGCTTCTCGGCTTTCAGCCGCATCGACACAACGTCGGAGCCGGAGCCCGCCTCCGACATGGCGAGCGAGCCCACATGTTCGCCGGAGATCAGCTTGGGTAGGTAGTGGCGTTTTTGCGCGGGTGTCGCCCACCGGCGGATCTGGTTGATGCAGAGATTGGAATGGGCCCCATAGCTCAAGCCTACCGACGCGGAAGCGCGGGAAATTTCTTCCATTGCCACGACATGTTCCAAATAACCCAGGCCCAGGCCGCCGAATTCCTCTTCGACGGTGATGCCGTGCAGACCCAGTGCGCCCATTTCCGGCCAGAGATGGCGGGGGAATTTGTTGGTGGCGTCGTAGCTCGCGGCAAAAGGCGCGATTTGCTCGCTGGCAAAGCGGCGGACCGTTTCGCGCAACATGTCTGCGGTCTCGCCCAGGCCAAAATCCAGTTGCACACTCACTTGGGCCTCCGTGATATGGGCCGGGGCTTCCTGTTCTCGTCGATGGCGACGAATGTGAAGGTGGCCTCGGTTACGCGTGCGGTGGCCTCTCCGTCGCGGTCGCGCTGCCACGCTTCGACCGCGATCTTCATGGAAGTGCGGCCCACTGACGCCAATTTGGCATAGACTGAAACTTCGTCACCGACGCGGACTGAATGATGGAAACTGACCGCGTCGATCGCAACCGTCAGGGCGCGTCCACCACTTTCGCGCGATGCGACGCTGCTGGCCGCTAATTCCATCATGTTCATCAGCCAGCCACCGAACACGTCGCCATAATAATTGGCGTCCGCCGGCATTGCGACGATCCGGATCGCGGGCTGTTCCTGGGGCGGTCTGGACTCTGTCATCAATTTCAATCGATAAAAATAAGTGCCGGATGCTCAAGCACGCGTTTCAATTTCTGAATGAAACGGGCCGCATCATGTCCGTCCACGATGCGGTGATCGAAGGAGGATGACACATTCATGATCTTGCGGCGGACGAGAAATGCGCCCTCGATCACCGGACGCTCGATAATTTTGTTGGGACCGATAATAGCCACCTCGGGGTAGTTGATAATGGGCGTTGCGGCAATGCCGCCCAAAGGTCCAAGGCTGGTCAGCGTTATTGTCGAACCCAAGAGTTCTTCCCGGCGGGCGCTGCCATCCCGCGCGACCTGGCTCACGCGCTGCAATTCCCGGGCACAATCCCAGAGATCGCGTTTTTCCGCGTGACGAACCACCGGCACCATCAGGCCGTTCGGTGTTTGCGCGGCGATGCCGATATGGACCGCGGAAAAACGTTTCAACACGCCGTCCAAGTCGTTGTAATGGGCGTTGATGTTGGGGAAGTCCGGAATCAACTTCACCAGCGCACGCATAAGGAAAGCGAGCAATGTGAGCTTTGGCTGATCATCGGCACGTTGGGCATTGAGTTCGGCGCGCAGGCTTTCCAATTCGGTGACGTCCACCTCTTCGACATAGCTGAAATGCGGAATCTGCCGCTTGGCCTGAATCATCCGGTCGGCGATCTGACGGCGGACACCGATCACCCTGATTTCTTCGACGCTCTCCCTGCCGCCGGTCTTCCCGCCGGAACGATGACGCTCCAGGTCCTCGGGAAGTATCCGTCCCCTGGGACCACTGCCCTTCACATCTTCCAGCTTTATGCCCCATTCCATTGCTTGGCGCCTAGTGGCTGGCGAGGCGGTTGGGGGATTGTCGTTCTGCGCTACGACCGGTTTCGCTACAGGTTTCTCTTCGCCGCTGCGGGCATTTTGCGCCACGCGTTGCTTGGCCTCGCTGGCGGTCACGGGCGGCCGCACTTGGCCGCTCACGTCCAATTCCACCAACACCGAACCCACCGGCGCCTTGGCTCCCACGTCACCGTGCAGCGCCGTTATCGTGCCTTCGACCGGCGAAGACATGTCCACCGTGGCCTTGTCGGTCACGACATCAAGCAGCGGCTGATCTTCCTTGATATGGTCGCCCACCTTGACATGCCAAGCCACGATCTCGGCCTCGGCCACGCCTTCGCCGATATCGGGCAAGCGAAACAGATATTGGCCCATCCTCAAGCCTCCATGATCTGTACGAGCGCCTTGATCACGCGGGCTGGCCCCGGAAAGTAATCCCATTCGAAGGCGTGGGGATAGGGCGTGTCCCAACCGGTCACCCGGGCGATGGGCGATTTGAGATGCCAAAAGCAACGTTCTTGGACCAATGCCGAGAGTTCTGCGCCGAAGCCGGCAAAGCGTGACGCTTCGTGGACGATCACGCACCGCCCGGTCTTTCTGACCGACGCGGTAATAGCATCCAAGTCCAGCGGCACGATGGAGCGCAGATCTATCAACTCGCCGTCGATGCCGGATTCTTCAATGGCTGCAGCGGCGACATGCACCATGGTGCCATAGGCCAGAATGGTCACGTCGTTGCCCTCGCGGACGAGCTGGGCCTTGCCGAGGGGAACGACGTAGTGGCCGGCGGGCACTTCCGCCAACGGATGCCCTGCCCAAGGCTTTACCTGGCTTTCGTGATGACCGTCGAAGGGCCCATGATAAATGCGCTTGGGTTCGAGAAAGATAACCGGATCGTTGCTTTCGATGCTGGCGATCAGAAGTCCCTTGGCATCATAGGGATTGGACGGGATTACGGTGCAGAGCCCCGTCACATGGGCGAACAGGGCTTCCGGGCTCTGGCTATGGGTCTGGCCGCCATAGATGCCGCCGCCATAGGGCGCGCGCACCGTGATGGGTGCCCAGAACTCTCCATTGGAACGGTATCGCAGCCGCGCCGCTTCTGAGACGAGCTGATCGAAAGCCGGCAGGATATAGTCGGCGAACTGAATTTCCGCGACCGGCCTCAGCCCATAAGCGCCCATGCCGATGGCTGTAGCGATGATGCCGCCTTCCGAGATCGGAGTATCGAAACAGCGCTTGAGGCCGTGCTTCTTTTGCAGGCCATCAGTCACGCGGAAGACGCCGCCGAAATAGCCCACATCTTCGCCGAATACGAGGACATCGGGATTTTCCCCCAGCATCACGTCGAGCGCGGAGTTCAAGGCCTGGATCATGCTCATACTTGGCATGGTCAGGCTCCCAACTCGCGTTTTTGTTCCTGGACCCGCCAGTCAGGATGTTCGAACACACCTTCAAACATCTCGCTTACCGGCGGCTTGGATTGACCAAGCGTCCCCACCGCCTCACCTTCCTTGATCGCCGCGCGAATTCCTTCGGCAAGTTCTGCTTCGAACTGGACATGACGCGTTTCATCCCATTCGCCTTGGGTGATCAGATATTGCTTGAGGCGATCTATAGGATCGCCAAGCGGCCAAGACTTTGCCTCGTCGGCAGGCCGGTAACGCGCAGGGTCGTCACTGGTCGAATGACCCGCGCCTCGATAGGTGAACAACTCGATCACGGTAGCGCCCAGATTGGCTTTGGCGCGCGCCCTGGCCCACTCGGTCACGGCCCACACTGCCAGGAAATCATTCCCGTCGACGCGCAGGCCCGGCAGGCCATAACCGATGGCCTTGGAGGCGAAAGTGGTCTCTT
Source organism: Rhizomicrobium sp. (assembly GCA_035262545.1). Taxonomy (GTDB): domain Bacteria; phylum Pseudomonadota; class Alphaproteobacteria; order Micropepsales; family Micropepsaceae; genus Rhizomicrobium. Next base: position 4,852 of record DATFSP010000191.1, read on the forward strand.
CGCCCCCGGCAATACCTGAGTAGGAGGAGATCGCCCACTGGTTGTTGGTGATGCAGAAGATCACTGGCGCGTGATAGACGCTGGCGAAAGTCAGCGCTTCATGGAAATCCCCCTCTGCGGTCGAGCCTTCGCCGATATAAGCCAGAGCCAGACTGTCATCGCCCTTATAGGCGCTGGCCATCGCCCAACCGACCGCGTGGCCGAAGCGGCTGCCGAGATTGCCGGAGAGGGAATAGAAGCCGTAGCCGCGGGCGGAATAGAGAATGGGAAGCTGGCGGCCCTTGAGCGGGTCTTTCTCGTTCGAGAATATCTGGTTGACCAGATCGATAACGGGATAGTTTCTGGCCATCAACCAGGCCAGCACGCGATAGGTGGAAAAACACATATCGCGCGGTCCCATCACCATCGACTGAGCCGCGCTGATGGCCTCTTCGCCGGTGGACTTCATGAAGAAGCTGGTCTTGCCTTGACGGTGGGAGCGGAACATGCGGTCTTCAAACAGCCGGGTGAGCAGCATGGCGCGCAGGCCATGCCGCAATACATCCGGCTCCAAAGTAGGCGCCCAGGGTCCCACCGCGCGGCCCTGTTCATCCAAAACCCGGATCAGGCCGTAGGCCATCTCCCTCAACTTCTCGGCAGGCGCATCCGGACTCGGGCGGGCAGTGGCGCCGGCTGCTGGGATGGCCAGGCGGCTAAAATCTGGCGTCTCGCCGGGGCGCGCCGATGGCTCGGGAATGTGAAGATCGAAGGGACACACGGCAGGATCGAGCCCGTTTTCTCTTTAAACGAACGTCGGTTCCTAGGGTCTCACAGTTGCCTGGGAGAAAAATTGCTATCTTTGCTGTATTCTCCAGATATTTAGAATATAAAACCCATATATCGACTACTATTAGGATGAAATTCCATGGATGAGCTGGACATAAAAATCCTTCGTGTCTTGCAGGCGCAGCCCGGCCTGCCCATGGCGGAATTGGCCCAAAAGGTGGGTCTCTCGCACACGCCTTGCTGGCGGCGGGTGAAACAGTTGGAAGAGAGCGGCGCCATTCGCGAGCGCGCAGTAATCCTCGATCCCCACGTGATGGGGCTTCCTGTCACCGTGCTGGCTAATATCCGCTTGAAGGCGCACGACGAGGACACTTTGGTAGCCTTCGAGCAGGCGGCGCGCGACCGGCCGGAAATCGTGGAGTGCTTCACCATGGGCGGAGAGAGCGACTATGCGGTGCGCATCGTAGTGGGAAGCATTGATGACTATGAGCATCTCCTGAAGAAAGTCTTGCTGCATTTTCCGGGCGTCGCATCGATCAATTCCCATTTCGCCTTGAAATGCGTGAAGAACACCACACGTTTGCCGATCTGAGGTCACTCTCGATGCTGCTCACCGAAACCCAA
>DATFSP010000192.1:0-4716 GCA_035262545.1 Rhizomicrobium sp.
TCACTGGTCGAAGAAGCGGAAAGCTTTCTTGCCGGGAAAAGCCGCATCGTCCAAGACGTGCTGATCCAGGAAATGAACCAGGCCGCCGACTCGCTGGATTTCGAGCGAGCCGCCAGGTTGCGCGACCGGCTGAAGGCGATGAGCCAGGTTCAATCCAGCCAAGGCGTCAATCCCTCGACCTTCGATGAAGCCGATCTGTTCGCCGCTTATGCGGAAGGTGGTCAAACTTGCATACAAGTGTTCTTCTTCCGCGCTGGACAGAATTGGGGCAACCGGCCTTACTTTCCCCGCCACGTGCCCGATATGGCGTTGGCCGACGTGCTGGAGTCGTTCATCGGCCAATTTTACGACGAACGAACCGCGCCAAAATTGCTGCTCACATCGGAAGAACTTCCGGGAAAGGCACTGTTGGCGGAAGCGCTGACACTGCGCGCCGGCGGCAAAGTTGAAATCTCCATGCCGCAGCGGGGTGAGAAGCGTGAGATCATGGACCGGGCCCTGGTAAATGCCCGCGAACAGCTGGGCCGGCGGCTGGCGGAGAACAGCGCCCAGGCGCAGCTGCTCGAAGGGGTGGCGGAAGTCTTAGGGCTGGACACGGCGCCGAGACGCATCGAAGTGTATGACAATTCCCACATCCAGGGCGCGCATGCCATCGGCGCGTTCATCGTCGCGGGACCGGACGGATTTGAAAAAAGCCAATACCGCAAATTCAACATCAAGACCGCCGAGCTTACCCCCGGGGACGATTACGCAATGATGCGCGAGGTCCTCACCCGCCGCTTCGCGCGGCTGATCAAGGACGAGTCCGAGCAGGTGGTGGAGTCAAAATGGCGGCGGCCTGACCTGGTTTTGATTGACGGCGGCCCTGGCCAATTGTCGGTGGCCTGTCAGGTCTTCGCCGACCTGGGGGTGGAGGATATCGATCTGGTGGCTATCTCCAAGGGTCCCGATCGCGACGCCGGACGCGAACATTTTTACGTGCCGGGCAAGGAGGGATTCCGCCTCGATCCCAAAAGCCCCGTACTCTATTACCTGCAGCGGCTGCGCGACGAAGCGCACCGCTTTGCCATCGGCAGCCACCGGAAGAAACGTAGCGCCGCCATTGGCGCCAATCCCCTGGACGAGATCACCGGAGTGGGCGCTAGCCGCAAGCGCGCCCTGTTGCAACATTTCGGCTCTGCCCGGGCAGTGGCCGCGGCCAGTCTGACCGACCTCGAATCGGTGGCGGGGGTGAGCGAAACCCTGGCACGGAAAATCTTCGACTTCTTCCACCCCAACTGAGCGGAACGCAAAGCGGTTTCGCGAGAAACAGCAGGCAAAAAGTGGTGATTTTGGGAACCTCCCCCCCTACACTCCCGCCCATGATCGCTTTGCCCAACGCCCTAACCATCATGCGCATCCTGCTGGTGCCGGTCTTTGCGATCGCCTTTGTCATGCCCGGTGAAGCCTGGCGCATCGTGGCCTTCCTCATCTTCGTGGTTGCCAGCCTCAGCGACTGGCTAGATGGTTTCGCCGCCCGAAAACTCAAGGCCGGTTCAGATTTCGGCCGCATGTTGGACCCCATCGCCGACAAGGTGCTGGTGGCGGTGGCGCTGATGATGTTGGTGGCGGAAGGCGATATCCGGCAATTCTACCTCACCACTGGGCTTCATTCGCTGCTCAGGCTGGTGCCCGCGCTGATCATCCTGTCGCGCGAAATTCTGGTTTCGGGCCTGCGCGAGTTCCTGGCCGGCACGCGCGTAAGCGTTCCCGTCACGGCAATCGCCAAACTCAAGACCGCCGTGCAGATGGTGGCGATCGGGGCAATGATACTGACTCCGCTCGCCGACACTTTCTTCCCGGGGTTACCGGCTGACAGTTATGACGCCATTGCTTATGTGTTGCTGTGGGTCGCCGCGGCGCTCACGCTTTATACCGGCGTGATCTATTTCAAGAACGGCCTCACCCATATCCGCCCAGGCGTCGCCCCCGTCGAGGACCAAGCGTGACTTTGCTTTATTTCGCATGGGTGCGGCAGAAGGTCGGCAAAGGCGAAGAGCAGATGGCGCTGCCGGCCGGCGACATCGCCGGCCTGATCGCGCATCTGAAAAGCCTGGGGCCGAACTATGCCGAAGCTTTTGCCGATCTCTCGCGCATCCGGGTGGCTGTCAACCAGCATCATGCCGGACTGGATGCGAAGGTCGGAGCCAATGACGAAGTGGCCTTCTTCCCGCCCGTGACGGGAGGATGAAGATGAAAATTTCCATCCGCATCCAGCGCGAGGATTTCGATCTCAATCGGGAGGTCACGATGCTCGCGGGCGACGGGGAATCGGGCGCGGTGGCAAGCTTCACCGGACATGTCCGCAAGGAGGAGGATCTCTCCACCCTCACCTTGGAACATTATCCGCACATGACGGAGGCGGAGATTGCCCGCCTAGTGGGCGAAGCGGGCATCCGATGGGAGCTCACCGGCGTCACCATCGTACACCGCGTCGGTCCACTCAAGCCTGGCGAGCGCATTGTGCTGGTGGCGATCGCGTCCCAGCACCGTCATGCTGCCTTCGCGGCCTGCGAATTCCTGATGGATTACCTGAAAACCCACGCGCCCTTCTGGAAGGAAGAAACGCGCGGCAGCGAACATCATTGGGTCGAACACCGTGCCAGCGATGACGAGGCGGCTAAGCGCTGGCAGAAATGACACTCTGGGTTATTTTCACGCTTATGGCCGCGATGGGCCAGACCGCGCGCAACGCCATGCAGCACGACCTCACATCGAGTCTGGGCGCAGCGGGCGCCACTCAGGTACGCTTCCTGTTCGGCTTTCCTTTCGCGCTGATGTTCCTGGTCGGCGTGGCGCTTTGGACACATGTGCCGCTCCCCAGCTTCAGCATCGCTTTCGTTCTGTGGACCGTGGTCGGCGCAGTATCGCAAGTGGGTGGTACGGCTCTGATGTTGCTCACCATGGAGCAGCGTTCCTTTGTCGTCACGATCGCCTATCTCAAGATTGAACCGGTGATCGTAGCGCTGTTCGGATTCCTGATCCTGGGCGACATCGTCACCTGGCCGATGGCGGGCGCGATCGGCGTGGCGATGGCTGGGGTGTTGTTGCTCTCGCTCAAGCCGGGCAGAGATATCGTGGCGCCGGGTTGGCGGCCCGCGGCGCTAGGGCTGATGTCGGCATCGCTGTTCGCCCTGTCTTCCATTGCCTATCGCGGCGCGATCCTGACGGCAGGCGGCAATTATGTGATGGCAGCCACCTTTTCATTGGCCTGCGGACTTCTTCTACAAACTCTGATCCTCTGGCCCTATTTGATGACTACCCGCCGCGACATGCTGGCGGCGATCCTGCGGCAGTGGCGGCCATCAATTCTGGCTGGCTTCGCCGGCGCGGCCGCGTCGCAATTCTGGTTCTTGGCCTTCGCGCTCGCCACCGCGGCCAGTGTGCGCACCCTGGCGCTCGTAGAGATCGTCTTCGCCCAAGGGGTGTCACGCCTCGTGTTCAAACACAGGACCATGCCACGAGAGGCGCTCGGCATCGCCGTGCTGATTGCGGGTGCGGTCTGGCTGGTAAGAGCTCAGCCGTAAGCTGCTGAGACCTTCGCGCCCCGCACTTCGTCGGCATAGGCGTTCATCAGCGTCTCGGTGATCTTGCCTGGTTTGAAGCGATAGGGACCGATCTCTGAAACTGGGGTCACTTCCGCCGCCGACCCGGTGATGAAGCATTCGCCGAATTGGGTGAGTTCGTCGGGCAGGATATGCCGCTCGATGACCGGGATCTGGTGCGCCTTGGCGATAGCAATCACGGATTGGCGGGTAATGCCGTTGAGGAAGCAATCGGCGATAGGCGTGTGCAGGCTGCCATCCTTGACGAAGAAGATGTTGGCACCCGTCGCCTCCGCCACATAACCGCGATAGTCCAGCATCATGGCATCGGCATAGCCCTTGGACTCGGCGGCATGCTTGGAGAGAGTACAAATCATGTAAAGACCTGCTGCCTTGGCCTGGGTGGGCGCGGTGTCGGGCGCCGGACGCTTCCAGGTGGAAATATCCAGCCGGATACCTTTGAGCTTCTCCTGAGGATCGAAATAGGACGGCCACTCCCACACCGCGATAGCGACGTGGATCTTGGTGTTCTGGGCCGATACCGCCATCATTTCGCTACCCCGATACACCACCGGGCGAACATAGCCGTCCTTGATGTTCTGGGCCTGTGCCGCCTCGATACAGGCGGCGTTGATCTGGTCCTGGGTGAATGGAATCTTCATACCCAACACTTCGGCAGATTTGAACAAGCGCTGGGTATGCTCCTTGAGCTTATAGATGGTGCCGCCATAGATGCGCTCGCCCTCGAACACGCAGGAGCCATAGTGAAGGCCATGGGTGAGGACATGGGTCTTGGCCTCGGTCCAAGGCACCAGCTTGCCGTCATACCAAAGACTGCCGCTGCGCTGGTCGAAGGGGATCACATCTGCCATTTTTTGCCGTCCTGATTGCCGGCCCGCTCAAGGCCGATTTCCTGTTTTTCTGGCAGGGCTTATAGGGACTTGCCCGGCGTAAGCCCAGGTTTTAGTTATGTCAGCATGGCGGACGCAAAAACCGCAAGAGCCGCCCGTCTGATTATGACGGGCGAACGGGAATAGCAGCCATGACCGCTGGCATAGCCTCTGGCAAACCCTCGTTGTCCGACCCGCATCTCCTGGTGGTGGATGACGATGAAAGGTTGCGCACGCTGCTT
>DATFSP010000193.1:0-2062 GCA_035262545.1 Rhizomicrobium sp.
ACTTGAACTGGCAGGTCCGCTGGCTTCTCACCGCGCAGAATACGATCAACGTAGGGGGCGCCGCGACGAACTATATCTCTGAGGTCTGGTCCGTATGAGAGCAAAGCGCCATCCTTAGCGACCACGAATCGCCAAGGATAGACCGCTGGTACATTGCTTCGGGCTGCGAATGATATGATTGGGCTAATATGATTCACCATGAAGTAATCTGGCATGACAACGAGGCCGCCGCTGGGCTCTCTTCCAAGCGAAGTCACGACGGCTTCGATCTCGGAATCGCTATTGGCGCGCGCCGCGATGGGCTCCACTTTGGTCGATCGGGCCGCAGCCTCGAAATCGCGGAAGTAATATGCCCCACCCCCTGGCGCCGTGTCGGGGTTGAACAACATAGCGACGCGCTTCAAGCCAGGGGCGATCTCAGTGAGCAACTCAAACATCTTGGCAGTAATTGCGGATTCTGATGTCAAGAAGCCGGTGATATTCCCGCCTGGGTGGGGTAGTCCCGCAACGAATCCATCCCCGACCGGATCAGTGACAACCACAAATACAATCGGGATTGTCCGCGTCGCCCGTTGGAGTGCTGCCGTCACCGGGGTGCCCTGCGCAACGATCACGTCGGGCTGCAGGGCGACCAAGTCTTTCGCGAAAGTGCGTATCCGATCGACATCGCCGCCACCCCAACGAACCTCCATTCGCAGGTTGCGGCCCTCGATCCATCCCAATTCCGCAAGCCCTTGCGTGAACCCGGAGAGTTGGGCCTTCCCCTCGGGATCACTTTCTTCCAGGCTTAGCAGCACGCCAATACGCCGCATACGCTCGCCCTGCTGCGCGCGCGCCGCGAGGGGCCATGCGGCTGCCGCGCTGGCGAGCAGCGTGATGAACTCACGCCGCTTCATCGCTGCAATCATTCGATCACCTCGTCGGCGCGGGCCAGCACGGTCGCCGGCACGTCGAGGCCGAGTGCCTTGGCGGTCTTGAGATTGATAACCAATTCATACTTGGTCGGCGCTTGCACAGGAAGGTCCGCGGGCTTTTCTCCCTTGAGGATGCGATCGACATAGCCGGCCGCGCGCCGGTACTGGTCGACGAAAATCAGGCCCATAGGAGACCAATCCGCCGGCGGCGGCAAATGAGCGCTCGTTGTGGACCGCGGGCAGCTTGTGGCGGGCTGCTAGCGTGATGATCAGATTGCCATGAAGCACCGTCGCGGCGCCCGCCGTCACGATCAGACCGCCATTCGGAGAACGCGCGAAGGCTGAGAGAGCGCGCTCGATCTCGTCGGTGTCGCGCAAGCCGACCGGGGTTACCTCCACCCTAAGCGACGGCGCCACGGCCTGGATGGCGGCAAACTGGTTGGTTCCGGAGCCTTGGCTGGGATCTCGAAGGACCGCTGCTCGTGTCACGCTTGGCGCGATCTGTTTGAGAAGCTCCAGCCATTTCCCGCCCATGCTGTATTCTAATTCCATGAACCCGGTGGCGTTGCCTCCCGGCCGCGCTAGGCTATCAACGAAGCCGGCGCCGACCGGATCGGCGATGACCGGGAACACGATGGGCACGGTGCGGGTTGCCTGCAACAATGGGCCCACGGTAGAGCTGCCATGGGCCAGAATGACGTCCGGCGCGAGTGCAGCCAATTCCGCCGCGTGCCTGCGGGTTTCTGTGGCATTGACTCCGGACCAGCGCGTGTCGATCCGCACGTTGCGGCCGATGGTCCAGCCCAATAGCGCCAGCGCCTGCAGGAATGCCCCCACCCACGTCTGATATCTCGGATCGTCCGCAGCCGCGGACTCTCCGGAATTTCAGGCCCGCGTCGCGGCGTTCCACCAGGGGCTGGCGCTATTGGGCTGGACCATCGGCCGCAACGTGCGGATCGACACCCGCTGGACCGGAGGCAATGTCGAGGACGCTCGCAAATTTGCCGCGGAATTGGCCGCGCTTGCGCCGGACGTCATCCTGGCCGAGGGCGGCGCGACCGTAGGGGCGATGCTACAGGCGACTCGCGCCGTGCCGATCGTGTTTGTCGCCACCGATCCGGTTGCCGCCGGCATCGTCGACAGCCTGG
>DATFSP010000194.1:0-4171 GCA_035262545.1 Rhizomicrobium sp.
CTTTTGAGTTTCTCCAATGCTTCAACGCGAGTGCCCGAGAGAATCACGGCAGCGCTCTGGCCGTGAAGCGCCTTGGCGATGGCGCCGCCGATTCCACCGGATGCTCCCGTGACCAATGCTGTCTTTCCAGAAAGATCAAACATCATAAGCCTTTCGCGAAAGCTTCGATTTCTACTGGCGTATCGAGCGCGACCGCCTGAATATCCTTGTCGATGCGCCGCATCATGCCCATCAAGACTTTATTGCCGCCCATTTCCACGGTCGTGTCGACGCCTAGCCCCTTCAACGCCAGCATGCTTTCGCGCCAGCGCACCCTGCTGGTGACCTGTTCCACCAACAGCCCGCGCACGGTTTCCGGTTCATTGGCTTCCTGTGCCGTGACGTTGGAGAGAACCGGCACAGAAAGCGGCCGGATGCATACTTTCGCCAAGGCGTCGGCCATGACGTCTGCCGCCGGCTGCATTAAAGAACAGTGGAAGGGTGCTGAGACCGAAAGCGGAATGGCGCGCTTGACACCTTTGGCCTTGGCGACTTCGGGCACGCGGTCCATCGCCGCTTTGGCGCCCGACAGAACCACTTGGCCCGGCGCATTGTCGTTGGCGACGACGCACACGTCATCGCCCGCCGAGTCCTTGGCTACCGCTTCGGCGGCATCTATGTCCGCGCCGATCAAGGCGATCATTGCGCCCTCGCCCACCGGCACGGCGGATTGCATCGCCTGGCCCCGCGTCTTCAACAGGCGCGCAGTATCGGCCAGCGTGAAGGCGCCCGCCGCGGCGAGCGCGGAATATTCGCCCAGCGAATGACCGGCGACGAGACGGACATGGCGTGGAAGATCGAGCCCTGCCTCCTTCTGCAGCACGCGGATTATGGCGACGGAAACCGCCATGATGGCAGGCTGGGCATTTTCGGTCAGGGTGAGGTCGCCGTCCGGTCCCTCCCACATCAAGCGGGAAAGCTTCTGCGACAAGGCATCGTCCACTTCCTGAAATACTTCGCGCGCGGGAAGGAAGGCCTCGGCCAGGGCCTTGCCCATGCCGACGGTCTGGCTGCCTTGTCCGGGGAACAGGAATGCGCGAGTCATGATGGCGGAGACAGATCAACTGCCATTCTGCGAGTCAAGCTGCGCAGAAAAGAACACCCCTCCGATCCAAAGCGTAGTCACGCCCGCGAACAGCAGCATGGCCGAAAGCAAACTCATACCCAGCGTGTAGGTGCCCGTGAGACCTTTGAGCCAACCCATTAAGGTGGGTCCGAAAAACCCGCCCAGATTGGAAAAGGAATTCAGCAACGCAAGCCCTCCCGCCGCGGCCATGCCCCTGAGCAACCGGGTGGGCAGGGTCCAAAACACTGCCAAGGCGCCATAAATGCCCGAGGCGGCGACGCAGAAGCTGATCATCACAAGCAACGGATCGCTGAACAAGACCGCACCCAGGAGACCCAGCGCGCCCGCAAACGCCGCGCCCGCCACGTGCCAGACGCGTTCCTTCCGGCGATCGCTGGATATGCCCAGCACCACCATCGCGAACATGCTGGCAAGATAGGGCATCGCCACTAAAAAGCCGGTCTCAAGGTTGGAGAAGCCCAGCGCCTTAATCATCTGCGGCATCCACAGACCCATGCCGTATAAGCCGATCACAATCGAGAAATCCGGCACGATGAAAATCCAGATGCGCTTGTCGGCGATCATCTCCCAGAATCCGGTAAGTACGCCTGCTTTGCGATCATCCTTGCGGTCCGCCGCCAGCCGTTCCGCCAAGATCGCTTTCTCGTCGGTGCTCAGCCATCGGGCATGGGCGGGCTTCTCCGGCAGCAGCCAAAGGACCGCGACGCCCAGGATTATTGATGGAATTCCTTCCAGCAAAAGCATCCATTGCCAGCCATGCAGCCGGCCGTCGAAGCCCAATAGCCATCCTGAGAGAGGCCCGCCAATGACGCTGGCCGCCGGTACCGCCGCAAGGAACAGAGAAATGAACCGCGCCCGCGTGGCTTCCGGAAACCAATAGGTCATGTAGAGAATCATGCCGGGATAAAGTCCGGCTTCTGCCAGGCCCAGAAGAAAGCGCAGCAGGTAAAATGCGAACACCGACCTCGCAAAGGCCGTCGCCATCGAGACCAGTCCCCAGGAGAGCATGATGCGGCTCATCCAAATCCTGGCGCCGACTTTCTCCAGCATCAGGTTCGAGGGCACTTCGAACAGGAAATAGCCGAGGAAAAATATCCCCGCGCCCAGACCGAACACTTGGGCGGTAAAGCCCAAATCATGGTTCATGGTGAGCGCCGCGAAACCGATATTGACGCGGTCCAAGAAGCTCGCCACATACATGAGAGCCATCAATGGGATCAGCCGCTTGGCCGCCCGCGCCAGAATGGCCTCGGCTGCCGCCGCCTTCGCCTCGCCCATCCCCCTCATTTCCTTGGATTTTCTCGCCCCGGGCTTCATGGGGCCGATTTTCCCTTGCCCGGTCAAGGGCTTTGGCCTATATCGCGCGCCTTCAAACGGCTGCGGTCGCCGGACACCTCTGAACAGAGGCAGCGTGAGGTCACGCGGGTCGGCGAGCCGAAGCGGGGATGGGTGTCCGCCCAGAACCGTTCCGCTGCCAAGCAAAGGACCGGACATGGCTCTTTACGAGCATCTCCTGATCGCGCGCCAGGATATCAGCGCGCAAGCGGTGGACGCGCTCGCCACCCACCTCAAGACCATCGTTGAAGGCGAAGGCGGCAAGATCGAGAAGCAAGAATATTGGGGCCTGCGCGGACTTGCCTATCGCATCAAGAAGAATCGCAAGGGACATTATGTCCTTCTCAACATCAATGCGCCGTCGGCGGCAGTGATCGAGCTGGAGCGTCAGCTCAAGATCAATGAAGACGTGCTGCGCTACATCACCGTCAAGGTGGATCAATTCGATACTTCGTCCAGCAAGCGCAACCGCGAAGACCGCGCCGACAAGCCCGAGGGCGAGAATGGGGAGCAGGCACAATGAGCTATGGCGGAAATCGTGAAGGCCGCGACCGGGATCGCGGCCAGGATCGTGACGGCGGACGCGGCCAGGGCGGGGGCGATCGCGATGGCGCGCGCCGGCCTTTTTTCCGCAGGAAGAAGACCGATCCTTTCTCCGGCGCCAACGCGCCCAAGATCGACTACAAAGATGTGAAGCTGCTCCAGCGCTACATCTCCGAGCGCGGCAAGATCGTGCCCTCGCGCATCACCGCCGTCTCGACCAAGAACCAGCGCCTTTTGGCGAACGCGATCAAGCGCGCGCGCTTTATGGCGCTTCTGCCTTACGTGGTGAAGTGACATGCAAGTGATCCTGCTCGAACGGGTGGAGAAGCTGGGCCAGATGGGCGATGAGGTCCGGGTCAAGGACGGCTTTGCCCGCAACTTCCTCCTGCCCAAGAAGAAGGCGTTGCGCGCTACCAAGGCCAATCGCGAATATTTCCAGGCCCGCAAGGCCGAGCTTGAGGCCCACAATCTGGAGCGCCGCAAGGATGCCGAGGCGGTGGCCAAGAAGCTCGATGGCCAGTCCTTCGTCCTGATCCGTCAGGCCGGTGACCGCGGTCAACTTTATGGCTCGGTTTCACCTCGCGATGTCGCCACCGCGATGGAACAGTCAGGCTTCAAAGTCGACCGCAACCAGGTGCAGATTAGCCAGGCGATCAAGGCGATCGGCCTGTTCACCATTCCAGTGGCGCTGCATCCGGAGGTGCGGGTGAGCGTGACCATCAATGTCGCCAGGAGTGAAGACGAAGCCGAGCGCCAGGCGCGCGGCGAGAATGTGCTCGCCGAGCGCACCGAGCAGGAAGAGGCAGTTGCTGAGGCCGAAGAGATGTTCGAGCAAGGCGCGGGCCCAAAGCCCGAAGGGTCTACCGAGGGCGAACCGGCGGAAGCCTGAACTTCTCTTGTCAGAATGATGCAAAAACCCGGCCCCAATCGGCCGGGTTTTTCATTTCATCAGATCTACCACATCTAAGGCGCCGGCTTCGGCCAAGCCTGCCTTAACGCCGTCGCGGTCGCTCTCTGTCTTGTTCTGGCTGAGCTTCCACTGACCTTCCAGCCGGTCGATGGTCAAGGTGAAGCCCATGATCGCGCGCAGCAATTGCTGGACATAACCGTCGGGCGCATCACTCACTTTCCAAGGCATGGCCCGTGCGGCTTCCTGCGCAGATGTTA
>DATFSP010000195.1:0-10193 GCA_035262545.1 Rhizomicrobium sp.
CAATTGTTGGGGACGGTGCCGTCCTCCCTGGGATCAGCCCAAACAAACCAGCCGCGCTTTCCTGGGTCGCCGTCGCGGCTCGCTTGGAACCAGGCATGCTCGTCGGAGGTATGCGCCAGGACCTCGTCGAGAATGATCTTAAGGCCCCGTGAACGGGCCTCTGCCGCCAACGCGTCGAAATCGTTCAGCGTGCCGTAATCGGGATGCACATCCTCATAATCGGAAACGTCATAGCCCCAGTCTCGATTGGGTGACGGGTGGATCGGCGAAAGCCAGATCGCATCCACGCCCAACCGGGCGATGTAGTCGAGCTTCGAAATCAGGCCGGGGATATCTCCCTGCCCGTCGCCATTGCTGTCGCAGAAGCTGCGGACATAAACCTGATAGATCGATGAGCCTTTCCACCATCGCGCAGCATCCGGCCGCTGGCCGGCAAAACCATCCCGTGGACGGCTTTGAGCGAACGATGCCGCGGGTTTGGGCGAGCGGCCATGGCCTGCTCGCGCCCCCGACACCTATACCTCGCTGGCGTTCGTGACGATTTTGCCGACCAGGCCGTATTTCAGCGCCTCTTCCGCACCCATCCAGAAATTGCGCTCGGTATCGGTGACGACTTTCTCGTAGGGCTGGCCGGTCTCCATCGCGATCTCCTTTATCAGGCGCGCGCGCATTTTGATGATCTCTTCCGCCTCGATGGTGATGTCTGAAGCCTGGCCCCGCACCCCGCCCAATGGCTGGTGTAGCAGGAAGCGGGTGAACGGAAGGCAGTAGCGGTTCTCGCGCTTAGCGCCCAGGTAGATGTGGGCACCTGCGCTCGCCACCCAACCGGTGCCGATCATTTTCACTCGGTTGCCGACAAAGCGGATCATATCGTGAATGGTGTCGCCGGATTCGACATGGCCGCCCGGCGAATTCACGATTACCCGTATATCGCCCTCGCTTTCGGCATAAGCGAGAAGCTGCGCCGTGACGCGCTCGGCCATCTTCATGTCCACTTCGCCAAACACCAAGACGGTGCGCGACTTGAACAGGGCCTTGGAGATCTCGGAGGATTGCGGTTCTGGACCGCGGGGTTTCTCGTCGTCTTTTTCGTCGGGTTCTTCTTCGTCGGCGCGGCGCAAGGAAAACTCCAGATTCGGGATGGTGTTCAAGATAGTAACGATCCTCAGATGGGGGGCAACAGTCCAAATTTCCATGCTCGCCCGGCGCGAGGAATTTCGGTCACCGGCAAGGAGCGATATGGACGAGATGTCCATGAGCGACGAGCAGCGCAGCCAGGGGCCAAAAGAACCGCGATGGTTATAATGCCTGGAGGGCGGCGGTCAAAGTCGGCCCGATCTCCCTATGCAAAACCAAGTCCGCATAAGGGTCTTGCTCGGTTTCCTCTCGATTGATGATCACCAGCCGGGCGCCGGCCCGCTTGGCAAGAAGCGGGAATGCCGCCGCGGGATAGACAACCAGAGACGAACCGGCAACCAGGAATAGATCGGCGTTCAGGCTTGCTTCCTCCGCACGAACCATCTCGTTCTCCGGCATCGCCTGGCCAAAGGAGATAGTGGCGGTCTTGATAATGCCGCCGCACAATTTGCAATCGGGTGCGTCGCCATGCGCATCGAAATGAAGTCGGATGTCAGAAATCTCCACCCGCGTACCGCAGGTAAGACATTTGGCGTAGCCGGTATTGCCGTGAAGTTCGATCACCTTTGTGTCTGGCAGGCCCGCGGCTTGATGGAGATTGTCGATATTCTGGGTGATCACGGCGCCGACGTGTCCGCGCCGCACCAACTCAGCCACGGCCAGATGACCGGCATTCGGTTTCACGGCGTTCCAGGTTTCCTCCATCTCGAACCGCCGTTCCCATGACAGGCGCCGCGCTTCCGGATCGGCGATGTAATCCTGAAACTGCACCGGCATCATCCTGGTCCAGATGCCGCCGGGCGAACGGAAATCGGGAATGCCGGATTCGGTTGATATCCCCGCACCAGTGAAGACCACGCCGCGTCTGGCCTCGCGCAACAATCTTGTCAGCTCCGAAATGCCAGGATCGGTGGCGTGCAGCACGCTGTCGCTCATGCAAACACCCAAGAAAGATTTGCAGAATCTGGCATAGGACGCCAGATCAGCCAAGCCGACTCGAGCAAAGGCAAATCCCGCACGCATTCCACGGCGACACCAACGCCGCGCGCTACGACAAAGCAGCGGCGGACCCGGCTTGGGACCGTACCCTTGCCCTGTTCAAACAGACACTTGGTTGAGCAAAAAACGGGGCCCTGGGCCCTGTTTTCTTTAGTGGGCAAATTGACACGGGCCGGGCAAAGTCTGGCGTTCGCTGAAGGCCGCCGCTAGATTCATGGCCATAACAGACCTCAAAGGGGAAGAGTCCATGCGCCGCGTTTTGAGTGCTTTGACGGGTATTTCGTTCCTGCTGACGCCCAGCTTCGGTATGGCAGCTCCCCCGTCCGCCAATTCCAATGTTGCCGAATTCAATGGCGCCGATGTGAACCAAAAATTCCCTCCGCCAATGGAAGCTTCCAATGGCATGGCGGTCAGCTCTCAGCGCGAAGCCTCCAAGGCTGGCGCAGAAATCCTGGCCGCTGGTGGGAATGCCATGGACGCGGCGGTAGCCGTCGGCTACGCGCTGGCGGTCGTGCATCCCTGCTGCGGGAATATCGGCGGCGGCGGCTTCGCCACGATCCACCTCGCCAACGGCAAGGACACCTTCATCAATTTCCGCGAAAAAGCGCCCGAAGCGGCCAAGTCCACTATGTACCAGGATGCCGATGGGAATGTAATTCCGGGCCTCTCCATCCATGGCTATCTCGCGGTTGGCGTGCCCGGCACCGTGATGGGCATGGAACGGATGTTGAAGGAGTACGGCACCATGACCCGCGCCCAGGTGATGGCGCCGGCCATCAAGCTGGCTGATGAAGGCTATGTGCTGCAAGATGGCGATGCGCGCGGCTACGCATATGCCGCCAAAGCTTTTGCAGCCCAGCCTAATGTGGCGGCGGTCTTCCTCAACAATGGCGAGACCTGGAAGACGGGCGACCGGCTGTTCCAGAAGCAGCTTGCCGCCACGCTGAAGGAAATATCGGCGCAGGGTCCCGACGTCTTTTACAAGGGCGACATTGCCCAGCGCGTGGTCGCCGCGTCCCAGGCCAATGGCGGTATCCTCACCATGAAGGATTTCGCCGACTACACGACCACCGAAAGCGCGCCGCTTTACTGCTCCTATCGCGGCTACAGGATCATATCCTCGCCGCCGCCCTCGTCCGGCGGTGTCTCGATGTGCGAAATCCTGAACATCCTGTCCGGCTATCCCATGAACAAAATGCCGGTGCATTCCGCCAAGAGCGTGCACTACATGGTGGAAGCGATGCGCCACGCTTATGTGGACCGCAACTTTTCGCTGGGCGATCCGGCATTCGTGAAAAATCCCATCGACTATTTGCTGTCCGCCAAGCATGCGGCCGACATTCGCGCTCATATCGACCCGGTCAAGGCCACGCCGTCCTCCGAAGTGAAGATCGGCGTGGAACCGCATGAAAGCGAGCAGACCACCCATTATTCGGTGGTGGACAAATTCGGCAATGCGGTTTCGGTCACCTACACCGTCAATGGCGGCTTCGGAGCCCAGGTCATCGCGGGTGATACCGGCTTCTTCCTGAATGACGAGATGGACGATTTCACCTCCAAAGTCGGGGCGCCCAACATGTTCGGTCTGGTGCAGGGCGACAATAATTCTGTCCAGCCCGGCAAGCGGCCGCTTTCGTCGATGAGCCCGACCATCATCACCAAGAATGGCAAGGTATTCATGGTGACCGGCAGCCCCGGCGGCGCGCGCATCATCACGATAACGCTGGAATCCATCCTCAACGTGATCGATCATAATATGAACGTCCAGGCGGCCGTGGACACGCCGCGCATCCATCACCAATGGATGCCCGATACGGTCTATATAGAGCCTGGCGCACTGACGCCCGCCGCTCAGAAACAATTGGAAGCTGACGGGTACAATTTCACCGAAAACCGCACTTGGGGCTCGGACGAAGCTATCATCATCGGCGCCAAGAACCGAAAGCGGGAGCTCTTTGGCGCCAATGACAGCCGCGCCACGGCGGGCGCGGCGGTTGGCAATTAGCCCGGTCGCATAAAACAAGGGCGGCGCGAAAAACGCGCCGCCCTTTCTTTCTTGTTTCTCGAAGGGAACTACCCATGCGTCGTTTTTTGGCCCTTTTAATCGGCTCGTCCTTTCTTCTGACGCCTAGCTTGGCCAATGCCGATTTCACTGGGGTCGCGCCGCCGTCAACCACTCCGGCGCCGGTCATGGCGCAGAACGGCATGGCGGTGAGCTCCCAGCATTACGCCTCGCAGGTGGGCGCCGATGTCCTCAAGGCCGGCGGCAATGCCATCGATGCGGCCGTGGCGGTTGGGTACGCGCTTGCGGTCACCCATCCCTGCTGCGGCAATATCGGTGGCGGCGGCTTCGCCACAATCCATCTCGCCAATGGGAAGAACACCTTTATAGATTTCCGCGAGAAAGCTCCTGGCGCCGCGAGCGAGAACATGTATCTGGACGCCCAGGGCAATGTGATCCCCAATCTCAGCCTGTTCGGCCACAAGGCGGTAGCCGTGCCCGGCAGCGTGATGGGATTTGAAAAGCTCAGAACCGAATATGGCACGATGACCCGGGCACAATTGATGGCGCCCGCCATCAAGCTGGCGGAAGACGGTTTCATTCTAAAACAGGGCGATGTGGACCTGCTGCATTGGGGCACGGAATATTTCTCCAAACAGCCCAATGTCGCCGCTATTTTCCTCAATCGCGGCAAGCCCTTTCAGAAAGGTGAGCGGCTGGTGCAAAAGCAACTCGCTGCAACTTTGAAGGAGATTTCTGCGCAAGGGCCCGATGTTTTCTACAAGGGCGACATCGCCCAGCGCGTGGTCGCCGCATCCAAGGCCAATGGCGGGCTCCTCACCATGAAGGATTTCGCCGGCTATGAAGTAGAAGAGACGGCGCCTATCACCTGTTCATATCGCGGTTACCAGATCATTTCCGCGCCCCCGCCCTCTTCCGGTGGCGTCACTATGTGCGAGATCATGAATATCGTCTCGGCCTACCCCATGGGCAAGATGGAGCCGCACTCCGCCAAGAGCGTGCACTTCCTGGTCGAGGCAATGCGTCACGCCTATGTGGATCGCAATTTCTCGCTAGGCGATCCCGATTTCATCAAAAACCCGGTGGAATTCTTGCTTTCGGCCAAGCACGCGGCCGACATTCGCGCCAAGATCGATCCCGTCAAAGCCACGCCTTCAGTTGACGTGAAGATCGGCACCGACCCGCACGAAAACCATCAGACAACGCATTATTCGGTGGTAGACAAGGACGGCAACGCTGTCTCGATTACCTACACCATCAATAACAATTTCGGTGCCAACGTCATCGCGGGCGATACCGGCTTCTTCCTCAATGACGAGATGGATGATTTCACCTCCAAGGTGGGCGCCCCCAATTTGTTCGGACTGATCCAAGGCAGGAACAACGCGATCGAGCCCGGCAAGCGGCCATTGTCTTCCATGAGCCCCACCATCGTTACCAAGGATGGCAAGATTTTCATGGTGGTGGGAAGCCCAGACGGCTCGCGCATCATCACGATCACGCTGGAAGCAATCATGAATGTGATCGACCATAAGATGAACGTGCAGGCGGCGATCAATTATCCGCGCATCCATCATCAGTGGATGCCGGACGTGGTCTTTCTTGAAAAAGGTGCGCTGACGCCGGAGGTGCGCAAGGAACTGACCGCTGACGGTTATAAATTCCAAGACGACGATCCCTGGGGCGAAGCGGAAGGTATTGTGATCGGTACCAAGAATGGGAAGCGCACGCTCTATGGCGCCAATGATGGTCGTGTCGAGGCGGGCGCTGCAGTCGGCTACTGATGTTGCGCCGAGCCGTTACAATCGCCTTATTGGCGCCGCTGGTTCTGGGCGGCTCGGCGGCCTATCCGTCGCCGGACGACGTACTGGCCTCGGCACCGGCAAATGCGTGGCAGGCGATGGATCCCGGCAGCACTCTTTACATGGATCTGCCCAACGGGCGCGTGGTGATTCTGCTGGCGCCGGGCTTCGCACCCAAAACGGTGGCAAACATCAGGCAGTTGGTGGCCGAGCATTATTTCGACGACAGCGCTATCGTGCGTTCGCAGGACAATTACGTTGTCCAATGGTCGCAGGAGAACAAAGCTGTGAAGGCCTCCCAATCGAAACGAAAAGGCTATGCCGAGTTCGAGCGGCCCCTGTCGCCGGCTCTGGTGCGCCTGCGCGATCATGACACCTACGCGCCCATAACGGGCTTTGACGGCGATTTCGCGGCGGGGAGCGATGGCAAGTCGGAATGGCTGCTGCATTGCTATGGCAGCGTGGGTGCAGGCCGCGACAACGCACCGGATTCCGGCTCCGGGGTCGAGCTTTATGCCGTGACCGGAGAGGCCCCGCGCCAACTGGATCGCAACATCAATCTGGTGGGCCGGGTGGTGCAAGGCATCGAATTGTTGTCCTCGCTGCCGCGCGGCGGCAACGCCCAAGGCGGTTACCTCGGCTTCTACCAGAGCCCATCGCAATACACGGAGATCAAGTCGATCCGCCTGGCGTCGGATTTTCCGCCGGCTCAGCGCCTGAAGCTGGAATTTCTCAAACCTGGCACGCCATCATTTACTGCCTATGTCGAAGCGCGACGCAATCGGCACAATGAGTGGTTCGTCCGCCCAGCGGGCGCGATTGACGCCTGCAATATTCCCCTTCCTGTGCGGAGCGTGCCTTGATGTCCGCACCTGGTGTTCATACCCGCCGGGAAATCCTCCAGCAGCCCGCATTATGGCCGACGACGCTTGACCGGGTGGATTCCGCGACCCGGCAATTTGGTCTAAAAAACGAGCTCTCCGGAAAACGAATCTTGTTCACAGGCGCCGGCACTTCAGCCTATGCCGCCCATGCAGTGGCGGTCGCCGACCGACGCTGCATGGACGTTCCAACCACCGACCTTCTCTTGGACATGGAACGCGTCCTGGCCAATGCCGATGTATTGGTTTCACTCGCCCGCTCTGGAAACAGTCCGGAAAGCGCCGCGGTGGTCGAGCGGGCCCGGGCCCTTCGCCCCGATCTTCCGCAATTCGCGATCACCTGCAGTGCCGACAGCAAGCTCACCCGGGCGAAGCTGAACGGTATCGTTTTCCTGGATCCCCGGGCCAATGACGAAAGCCTGGTGATGACCAGCGCCTTCTCCAATCTGGTGCTTGCAGGCGTGGCACTCGTGAAGCGCGACGCAGTGGGCGCGGCGGTGACGGCATGCGCGGACCGCGCCCAGACTCTGCTGGCAGCGATTGACGTGGCTTGCAGCGCCGCGGCCGGGCAAGTCCGCGACCGGATCGTAATCCTGTCTTCTTCGCCCTTGCTCGGCTGGGCCGATGAAGCTCGCCTGAAAGTGTTGGAGATGACAGCCGGCGCGTTTCCCGCGATGGCCGAGACGTTCCTGGGCCTGCGCCATGGCCCCATGTCCTTTGTGCGCGAGGATACGCTGGTGTTGGCTCTGCTCTCCAACGATCCCGTGCGCCGGTTATATGAACGGGATTTGCTGAAGGAACTCCGCGCCAAGAATATCGGAACGCTGGTAGGGATCGCCGAGGAGGACGAGCGCGATCTGTTCGACGCCATGATCCCGGCGGTGGCGCCCGGCGTTCCCGATGCGTTGCGGACGGTTTTCGAGATCATCGCACCACAGCTTCTGGGCTATCATCTCAGTCTGATGAAAGGTCTCAACCCCGACAACCCCAGCCCCGCAGGCGTAATCAACCGCGTGGTCCAGGGCGTCACCATCTATCCCACCGCACAGAGCGAGAGACATTAAAGCCATGGGTCAGGTCCATCTTCGCCGCGCGCTGGGCCTGTGGAACCTGATCTTCATCGGCATGGTGATAATTCAGCCCACTGCGCCGATGGGCATCTACGGCGTTATCAGCAACACCGCACACGGCCATGTTGTCACCACCGTGCTGATCGCCATGGTGGCAATGCTGTTCACCGCCATCAGTTATGGCCGCATGGCGCGCATCTATCCCAGCGCGGGGTCGGCCTATACCTATGTGGGACAGGAGATTCATCCCGCGCTGGGCTACATTACGGGCTGGAGCATGGTGATGGATTACCTGCTCAATCCCCTGATCTGCACCGCCTTCTCGGCGAAGGCAGCAATGAACATTATTCCCGGTCTGCCCTTCTATGCCTGGCTGGCAATCTTTGCCGCTTTCTTCACCTGGGTGAATTTGCATGGCATCAAGACGTCGGCGCGGCTGAACGAAGTCTTGTGCCTCGTGATGATCTTGGTGGTGATCGTCTTTCTCGGCGCCGTGGTGAATATCGTGTGGCGAGTTCATCACGAGCCGGCCTTCTTCCTCAGGCCCTTCTACGATGCCCGGAATTTCAGTTCGCAGACAGTGTTCGCCGGCACCTCCGTCGCAGTGCTCACTTATATCGGCTTCGACGCCATTTCCACGCTTTCGGAGGAGGCCGAGAATCCCCGCCGGACCATCCTTTTGGCGACGGTACTGGTCTGCCTGTTCGCCGGTCTCTTGTCAGGACTGGAAGTTTATGCCGCCCAATTGGTGTGGGGCGCGAAGCAGTTTGCCCCCGAACGGGTGGAATCAGCTTTCGCGTTGGTATCCCAGCAAATAGGGGGCGTTCTTCTGTTTCAGGTGATGAATTTCACCTTGCTAGTGGCCAATGCGGGCACTGCCATCGCTGCGCAACTTGCTGCCGGGCGACTGCTGTATGGCATGGGTCAAGGCAACGCCATTCCCAAATCCTTTTTCGGCGCGATCGAGCCCAAGAACCGCGTGCCGCGCAATGGCATCGTACTGGTAGGCGTATTCGCCCTCGTCGGGGCGGCTACCCTGGAATTTTTTTCGGCCGCCACGGGAGGGGGCGCCTATGCGGTGGGAGCGCAAGCACTCAATTTCGGCGCGTTCATAAGCTTCATGGGGGTTAATGCCGCCTCCTTCGCCCACTATTGGTGGCGCGGAAACAACCGCACCTGGAGCAATCTTCTGGTACCTGTCCTGGGTTTTGTGATCTGCGGATTCATTTGGCTGCATTTGAGCCGCACGGCCATGATCCTGGGGGCGGTTTGGATGCTGATCGGGATCGCGTACGGCGCTTATCGCACGCGCGGCTTCCGCGCCGAGCTGGTGCGATTCGATCTCCCGCCCGAGGAACTGCCCGAAGAAGTCTAGGTGCGGCAGGCCGCGGCATAGACCCGAAGCACATCGCGGATCTTGTCACGGATCAGCGCTTCTGGATCAGGCTTCAATTCTCCGTCGCGGGTGTGCCGATATTGCGCGGGCATATAACGGCTTAGCAAAATGCCAGGAATAGGTTTGCCGGAAAGATTGGCAACAAGCCGGGTAAATGCCGCCGTGATGTCGGGATCGGGCCAATAGTATCGGATGCGGTCGCTATAGCTGTTGAACAACAACGTTTCCCGACCCGCGCCCTTGTAATAGTCTTGCCAATGCGCGGGATTTTTCATCATCGCGGCGCGGATCGTTTCTACCAGCCGTGACTGGTTCTCCTGTGGCACGATCTCTTTCTCAATATCCGCCAGCGCGAAAATAGCTTCCCGCATGGCGAAAGTGAGCCCTGGCCCGACTTTAAGTATCGCGAAACCATCCGTCACCAGCGCTCCGTAGGCGAAATCGCGCTGGAAATCCGTTGAATGCGCTTCGAATACGATGTTCTGAGCGTTTTGCCGCCGCCATTGCGCCAATTCGCCAGCCTTCTCCGGCTGATAATCGATCACCGAGACATTGTCGAATTCGACGCCGGGCTGAACCACCAAACCAACAACACGTTCCCAAGCCTTCTGGAGTCCGGCATCCGCAAAGGCCATTTTGTGAATCAATAGCGTATGTGATGCTGCACCCGGCGCGGTGACGGCCAGTTCGTGGCCCTCCGAAGCACCCCCCGGCACCGGCACCTCGGTACCGATGATATAGAACGGAGCTCTCACCGCGGAAGATTCCGCTACCTGCGCCAGCCGCGCTGCACGTTTGGCGATGATCTCGTCCGGCAGGATGGCGGGATCGTTTGCGCAGGGCATGCTGGCATCCAAATGAATCTTGCTGAAACCCGCCTTAGCA
>DATFSP010000196.1:0-17591 GCA_035262545.1 Rhizomicrobium sp.
CGTCGTTCAGTTCGGCGCCTTCCAATTTCTCCAGGCGGGCGATGTCGTTTTCCGCAAGGTCGGTGAAGAGGCGCAAGAAACGGCCCACATCACCGTCTTCGGTGTTGCGCCAGAATTGCCAATATTCATAGGGGCTGACGCGTTCCGAAGAGAGCCAAACGGCGCCCGCCGCGGTCTTGCCCATCTTCGCGCCCGACGCGGTGGTGATCAGCGGCGTGGTGAGCGCAAAGAGCTGGACATTCTCGAGGCGGCGCCCCAGCTCGATGCCTGAGACGATATTACCCCATTGATCCGAGCCGGCAGATTGCAGCCTGCAGCCATAGCGCTTGTACAACTCCACGAAATCATAGGCTTGCATGATGGAGTAATTGAATTCCAGAAACGACAGGGGCTGCTCGCGTTCTAGTCTCAGCTTTACGCTGTCCATGGTAAGCATGCGGTTGACGGAGAAATGCCGGCCTACCTGGCGCAGGAAGGAAACGTACTCCAACCGGTCCAGCCATTCCGCATTGTCGACCATCAAGGCATCGGAAGGGCCCTCCCCGAAGGTCAGCAAGTGCCGGATGCTCGCAAGGATGCTTTTTTTGTTGGCTTCGATCCGCTCCGGGCTCAGGAGTTGGCGGGTTTCATCCTTGCCGGAGGGATCGCCGACCTTGGTCGTGCCGCCGCCCATCAAGAGGATGGGCTTGTGACCGGCCTGCTGCAGGCGACGTAGCGTCATCAGCTGGATCATGTGGCCGATATGCAGACTGTCGGCCGTGCAATCGAAGCCGATATAGGCGGTAACGCGCTCGCGCCCGAACATGGCGTCAAGTTCGGCCGGCGCCGAGCAATCGTAATAGGCGCCGCGCGCGGCAAAGTTCTTGAGAAAGGCGGACTGGAATTGTGGTGCGCGGTCGGGCATCAATAGAGCGGTCGTCCTTATTTCGGCAGCGGGCCATAGCATACATGGCGCAAATTTCGAAGGTCGTTGGCCTGATGAGCGGCACCTCGCTGGATGGCGTGGATGCCGCCTTGATCGAGACCGACGGCGAGGATGTCGTGCGGCCGCTGGCTGGCCTTACTATTCCCTATGACGGGGAGACGAGGGCGCTTCTGCGCGCGGCGTTGCAGGAGGCGCGTGGTGTGGCGGAAGGCGCGCCCGTTCCCTATTCCATCCGCGACGCCGAGCGGCACCTGACCGAGGCGCACGCCGAAGCGGTAAAGGCGCTGCTCGGCAAGACGGGCCTGGCGGCGGGGGAAATTTCCCTGTTGGGCTTCCACGGCCAGACCATACTGCACCGGCCCGACCAGCATTGGACCTGGCAGATTGGCGATGGGGGGCTACTGGCCAGGCTCACTGGTATCGACGTGGTCAATGATTTTCGCAGCGCCGATGTGAAGGCGGGGGGGCAAGGGGCACCATTGATGCCGCTTTATCACGCGGCAATGGCTCGGAAACTTGGGTTGGCCTTGCCGTTGGCGGTCGTGAACATCGGGGGCGTCGCACAGGTCACTTATATAAGCGACAATTTGGTGCTGGCGTTCGACACCGGACCCGGCAATGCGCCGATCGATGACTGGATGCTCAAGCACAGCGGCAGGCCGGTCGACGAAGATGGCGCCTTCGCCTGGACAGGAAAAATTAACGATGCGGCATTGGCTAAGATGCTAGCCCATCCTTTTTTCGACCGCGTCCCTCCAAAATCCCTCGACCGCTTGGATTTCGGCATGGAAGCCGTGGCCGGTCTCACACCGGAAGATGGCGCAGCCACTTTGACCGCTTTCACGGCTGCGGCGCTTGCACGGGCGCGCGAACATTTCTCCGAACCCGCCGCCCTTTGGACGGTGAGTGGCGGAGGTCGCCACAACGCCTTTTTAATGGATCAATTGCGGGCGCGCGTGAACACGCCGGTGCTTTCCGCGGAACAAGCTGGCTGGGATGGCGATTCCATGGAAGCGGAAGGCTTTGCCTATCTTGCGCTGCGGTCGAAGAAGGGATTGCCCCTGTCGTTGCCAACTACCACCGGCGTCAAGGAACCCATGACGGGCGGGAAGCTTCATCGCAAATCGTAACAATCGGACAGGAGTGTCGCGAGCGTGCGTATAGCACGCGAGCACGCGCGACGAATCCAGAACGCAAAATCAATGCGCGTTATCTTCCCTCTCTGGGTTTGCTCATCATGTTGGAGACATAGTCTTTCACCGTCTCCACCACTTCAGCTTCGCGCTTGTCGAAGAAGTGGTTGGCACCATCGATCTTTTCGTAGGTGATCTTGATGCCCTTTTGGGCGGTCAAGCGGTCCACCAGTTTCTGCACATCGGCTTCGGGCACCACATTGTCTTTGGTGCCATGGACGATCAGTCCAGAGGCCGGACAGGGCGCCAGGAAGGCGAAATCATACATGCTGGCCGGCGGCGCGATCGAGACGAACCCGGTGATCTCGGGCCGGCGCATCAAAAGTTGCATGCCGATCCAGGCGCCGAACGAGATGCCGCAGACCCAGACATGAGAAGGATTGGGATAAAGCGTGTTCATCCAATCCAGCACAGCCGCGGCGTCGGATAGTTCGCCCGAACCATTGTCGAACGTGCCTTGGCTACGCCCCACGCCACGGAAATTGAAACGCACCGTGGTACAGCCCAATCCATGGAACATATGAAACAGGTCGTAAACCAGGGGGTTGTTCATGGTGCCCCCGAACTGGGGGTGGGGATGCAGGACCAACGCCATGGGCGCGCCAGGGGTTTTCTGGCGCTGATAACGGGCTTCGATTCGGCCGGCGGAACCCGGGAGAATGATATCAGGCACGAAGCCTCCCCGCCTGGCGGGCCTGCAACTTTAGCATAGCGTACAACTCGGGTTTAGGATTGCCGAAATCACTAGAAAATCTGTTCATTCTCAATGGTTTGGCAAGATGGCGGGCGTAAACAGTCAAATACTTGACCGTGCTGGTCGGGAAATCTATATCCCTGATGCCGGAGTCGGAGGCTTTTTTTCCAGAGCGGGCCGCGCTTCTTACACCAAGGAAGGCGCCCGTACCTAAGAAAAAACGCCGCTATTTTAAGGAGATCGGGAATGCGGCTAAGCACCAAGGGGCGTTATGCGGTGATGGCGATGGCCGACTTGGCCGGACACTCTGCCCACGCGGATTCTCATGAACAGTCCAAACCGGTGGCCCTGGCCGACATCGCGGAACGCCAGGACATCTCGCTGTCCTATCTGGAGCAACTTTTCGCCAAGCTCCGGCGCGGCGGGCTGGTCACCAGCGTGCGCGGCCCAGGCGGCGGCTACCGTTTGGCGCGGCCATCGGGCGAACTTCGCATCGCGGACATTATCGTGGCTGTTGATGAGCCGATCGCTGCCACGCGCTGCCGCCCCAATGGTTCCAAGGGCTGCACAAAGACGGGTGCGCGCTGCGTCACACATGATCTTTGGGAAGAATTGGGTCAACAGATCCACGTGTTCCTCTCTTCGGTATCGCTGGCCGATGTGGTGGAACGGCGCGTGCTGGGGCGTTCCCGGCCCTGCAATGATTTCGAAGGCAATAGCGTCGGCAGCGACGGGGCGTCACCGGATTTCGAAGCGGCCTAAACGACATGCCCTATTGCGATCACAATGCAACGGCGCCGCTCAGGCCGGAAGCCCGTGAGGCGGTGGAACGCGCGCTATCGATCACCGGCAATCCGTCCTCAATTCATGCTGGTGGCCGAGCCGCGCGCGCTATGGTCGAGAAGGCGCGCGACGAGGTTGCCCGCTTGGTCCGAGCGGAATCCGATTCGGTAATTTTCACGAGCGGCGCTACCGAAGCCAACGCGCTGGCTCTCCGGGGCATGGTTGAAGCAGCGGCCGACGTGAACAAGCCGATCACGCGGTTGCTGGTTTCGGCCATCGAACATAAGTCCGTGCTCAAAACCGCCGAAACGATTGCAGAGCGTGTTGCCGACACGCGGCTGGAGATCGTGCCCGTAACGGCGGACGGTGTTGTGGACATCGAGGTCCTGATCCGACTGCTCAAGGCGGACGAAGGCCGCGCCGTAGTGGCTTTGATGAGAGCCAATAACGAGACTGGTGTGGTGCAGCCTATCATGGAGGTTTCACGTTTGTGCCGCGGAGCCGGTGCGCTCTTGCTGGTCGATGCGGTGACAGCGGCAGGTAAGATTCCGCTCGACGCCAATCTTTGCGATTGCATGAGTCTTTCTGGGCACAAGCTGGGCGCGCCACAAGGCGTTGGCGCCTTGGTTGTGAGCGGGGCCACGCCGCTCGCCCCGCAATTATTGGGTGGCGGCCAGCAGAAAGGGTTGCGGGCAGGCACAGAAAATCTCGCCGGTATTGCTGGGTTTGGCGCTGCCGCGAAGGCGGTTCTATCAAACGATGAAGAACGGTCGCGTGTCACCGTTTTGCGTGACGGATTCGAGCGCGCGTTGAAGGACATGCTGCCGCAAAGCGTGGTCATGGGCGAAGCCGTCCCCAGACTTCCCAACACCTCCAATGTCGCGCTGCCGGGACTTTCGGCCGAGAATATGGTGATTGCGCTTGACCTGGATGGCGTCATGGTGAGTTCGGGTTCGTCCTGTTCCTCGGGAAAGATCGCCGCATCGCATGTGTTGGCGGCAATGGGCGTGGCGGACGAATATTCCTCGATCCGGGTGAGTTTCGGATGGAACTCCACCAAGTCCGACGCCGATGCCGTAGTGACGTCTTTGGTAAAACTCTGGCAGCGCGCCCATCCGCGCGCCGCCGCGTGAGGAGAGAGCATGTCCTCCGCCGCGCTTGAAACCAAACAGCAAGTCGCCGAACTCGGCGAGAAATACAAATACGGCTTCGTCACCGATATCGAGATGGAGCGCGCACCCAAGGGGCTCAATGAAGACACGGTGCGCTTTATTTCGGGCAAAAAGGGCGAGCCGGAATGGATGCTGGAATGGCGTCTGGGCGCTTTTCGCCGCTGGGTCTCCATGAAAGAACCCACCTGGTCCAAGGTGCATTACCCGTCCATCGACTATCAGGACGCGTATTATTTCGCCGCGCCGAAAAACCAGCCCAAGAAGCAATCGCTGGACGAAGTAGATCCCAAGCTCTTGGAGACGTACAACAAGCTGGGCATCCCTTTGTCCGAGCAGATGGCGCTGGCGGGCGTCGCGGTTGATGCAGTGTTCGATTCCGTTTCGGTCGCCACCACCTTCAAGGAAAAGCTCAACGAGGCGGGCGTCATCTTCTGTCCGATCTCGGAGGCGATCCGAGACTATCCCGAACTGGTGAGGAAGTATCTGGGCACAGTTGTGCCTGTGACCGACAATTTCTTTGCTACCCTGAACTCGGCGGTCTTCTCCGACGGCACCTTTGTTTATGTGCCAAAGGGTGTGCGCTGCCCGATGGAGCTTTCCACCTATTTTCGCATCAACGCGAGCGAGACCGGCCAGTTCGAACGCACCCTAATCGTGGCCGATGAAGGCGCCTACGTATCCTATCTGGAAGGCTGCACCGCGCCAAAACGCGACGAGAACCAACTCCATGCCGCTGTGGTCGAACTGGTGGCGTTGGACCATGCCGAAATCAAATATTCCACGGTGCAGAACTGGTATCCGGGCGACGAAGATGGCAAGGGCGGCATCTATAATTTCGTCACCAAACGCGGCGATTGCCGGGGCGCGCGCTCCAAGATCAGCTGGACCCAAGTCGAGACCGGTTCCGCCATCACTTGGAAGTACCCTAGTTGCATTCTGAGAGGCGATGAGTCCGTGGGCGAATTCTATTCCATCGCCATCGCCAACAATTTCCAGCAGGCCGATACCGGCACTAAGATGATCCATCTGGGCCGGAACACCCGCTCGCGCATCATCTCCAAGGGCATTAGTGCGGGAAGGGCGCAAAACACCTATCGCGGGCTGGTGAGTGTTTATGGCAAGGCCGACAATGCCCGCAATTTCACCCAATGCGATTCACTGTTGATTGGCTCGGAATGCGGTGCCCATACCGTGCCTTATATCGAAAGCCGCAATCCCTCTGCGCGCGTGGAACATGAGGCCACCACCTCGAAGATCGCCGAGGATCAGCTTTTCTATTGCCTGCAGCGAGGCCTCGGCCAAGAAGAGGCGGTTGCGTTGATCGTCAACGGCTTCTGCAAGGAAGTACTGCAGCAATTGCCGATGGAATTCGCGGTCGAGGCACAGAAACTGGTGGGCATTTCATTGGAAGGCTCGGTGGGTTGAACATGCTGGAGATCAAAAATCTTCATGTCGCTGTGGACGGCAAGGGTATTCTCAGAGGCCTGAGCCTTCGAGTGGATTCGGGCGAGGTGCATGCCATCATGGGACCGAATGGTTCGGGCAAATCCACCTTGTCTTATGTGCTTGCCGGACGCGCGGGCTATGAGATCACCGAGGGCAGCATCCGTTATCGGGGCAAAGACCTGGCGGCGCTGGCGCCGGAAGAACGCGCGGCCGAGGGGATTTTTCTTGCCATGCAATATCCGGTGGAGATTCCCGGCGTCACCACCATGATGTTTTTGAAAAGCGCAATCAATGCTCAGCGCCGGGCTCGCGGCGAAACCGAGTTGGACGCCGTGGCCATATTGAAGGCGGTGCGCAAGAAAGCGGCGACCCTGAACGTCTCGGAAGAGATGTTGAAACGCGCCCTGAATGTGGGGTTCTCCGGCGGCGAGAAGAAGCGGCTGGAGATTCTGCAAATGGCCTTGTTCGAGCCCAGGCTGGCGATCCTGGATGAAACGGACTCCGGACTGGACATCGATGCGCTTCGCTTGGTGGCCGAAGGGGTCAATTCCATGCGAGCGCCGGGACGCGCCATGCTCTTGATCACGCATTATCAGCGCCTCTTGGATTACATCGTGCCGGACCGCGTGCATGTTCTGGCCAAGGGGCGCATTGTGGCCGAAGGCGGCAAGGAACTGGCGCTAGAGTTGGAAGCCAAGGGCTATGAACAGATCATAAGGGACGCGGCATGACGCTGGCGCTTCCCACACGCCGCATCGAGGAATGGAAATATTCCGATCTTGCGCGAGTTTTGGGCGATGCCGGTTTCGGCGAAGACAGCGCGCGAGCTCTTGTCGGGCCTTTGCCCCACGGCGTTGAGGCATTTTCGCTCGACGAAGCAAACCGGCCCGATTGGGTGAACGCTCATTACGGAAAACTTTCGACCAACGCGGTGAGCGCGGTTTCGCTTGCGAAGGCGCAGGGCGGCATTGCACTCCGAGTACACAAGAATACCCACGTCGAAGCGCCGCTGGCGCTCGATTTCCTGGGCCAGGGTCATGTTCGGGCCCTTCTGGTGCTGCAGGAGGGCGCTTCGCTCACCTTGCTCGAACGCTGCGGGGGCGGGGAAACGCGCAATGCCGGTTTTGAGATCGTGCTCGGCCGCAATGCGCGGTTGGATCATGTCCGCGTCGCGCCCAATTCTTCGGCCGTGCAGGTGGAAGAAATCTCCATGACCTTGGCCAACGATGCGCAATACCGCGCGCATTTCGCCAATTTCGGCGCCAGACTGTCCCGCCTGGAACTGACCATCGCGCTCAAAGGCGAGGGGGCCAGCGTTGACCTCTCGGGCGTGAGCGTCCTTTCGGACCAAAGTCATGCCGACATCACGACGCATGTCACGCATGAAGTGGGGCAAACTCAGAGCCTGCAATTGTTCAAGAATGTTGTGGGCGGCGGCGCCCAGGCCGTGTATCAGGGCAAGGTAACAGTCAAGCCGAACGCAGATGGCTCTGACAGCCGGCAGACGGCGAAGGCGTTGTTGCTTGGTCCCAGGGCTGAAGCGGATTTGAAACCCGAGTTGGAAATCCTGGCGGACGACGTCAAATGCGCGCATGGCGCGGCGGTGGGCGACCTCGACGCCGATTCCCTGTTCTATCTCAAGGCGCGCGGAATTCCCGAGAAAGAGGCGCGGCACCTTCTGCTCCATGCCTTCCTGGAAGACGCGATGGCCTGCATTACCGGCCCGGATCTGCGCGAATCTGTGCGCGGCGCCGTCAGTCGCGCGCTCGACGAGGTGACGGTATGACCGCGCCCGCCAACATCATCCCCACATTCGACGTAGTAAGGGCCCGCGCAGATTTCCCGATCCTGGCGCGCCAAGTCTATGGCAAACGCCTGACCTATCTGGACAGCGCCGCTTCGGCGCAGAAGCCACGATTAGTGCTCGAGGCGATGACGCGTTTTGCCGAGAGCGACTATGCCAATGTCCATCGCGGCGTACATTTCCTTTCCGCCGCCGCCACTGACGCCTACGAGGCTGCACGCCGCACGGTGCAGAAATTCCTCAATGCCACAAGTGAGAACGAAATAATTTTCACCAGGGGCGGGACAGAAGCGATCAATCTTGTTTCCTACGCCTTCCTCGCGCCCCGCATTCAGCCGGGCGACGAGATCGTGCTGTCCGTAATGGAGCATCATTCCAACATCGTTCCCTGGCACTTCCTGCGGGAGCGCAATGGTGCCGTGCTCAAATGGGTGGATGTGAAGAATGACGGAAGCCTGGATGTAGAGGCGTTCGCCACAAGCATCAGTCCCAGGACCAGGCTTGCTGCCATCACCCATATGTCGAATGTGCTTGGCACAGTCACGCCGCTCAAGGAGATCGTGGCCCGTGCTCATGCCAAGGGCGTGCCCGTGCTCGCTGATGGTTGCCAGGGCGCGGTGCATGAGATGGTCGATGTCCAGGCGCTGGACGTGGATTTCTACGCGCTCACGGGTCATAAGCTTTACGGCCCAACCGGCATCGGCGCCCTTTACGCGAAGCGGACGCATCTCAAGGCCATGCGGCCATTCAACGGCGGTGGCGAGATGATCCGCGAAGTGACGCGAGATCTGGTCAGCTATGCCGATCCGCCCGCGCGTTTCGAGGCGGGCACGCCACCGATCATCGAGTCGGTAGGTCTGGCGGCGGCGCTCGACTATCTGATGGGGCTCGACCGCGCCGCCATAAAGGCGCACGAGCACGCTCTACTTTCTTATGCGCGTGAGCGGGTGCGTGACTTCAACTGGCTCCGGGTGATTGGCGATGCGCCGGGGAAGGGCGCAATCCTATCTTTCGAGGCGGAAGGGATGCATGCCCACGACGTCGCCACCATATTGGACCGCGAGGGCGTGGCGGTGAGGGCCGGTCATCACTGCGCGCAAGTCCTGATGGAGCGGTTTGGCGTGGCCTCAACCAGCCGCGCCAGTTTTGCGTTGTATAACAACCGGGCAGATGTCGATGCGTTGGTGGAAGCGCTGGCAAAGGCCCGGAAGATTTTGAGTTAATCATGGACGAGTCGCTGCGCGAGCTTTACCAGGAAGTCATCCTCGACCATTCGCGTCATCCGCGACATTTTGGTCCGCTGGAACATGCAACGCACAAAGCCGAGGGCTACAACCCTTTGTGTGGCGACCGCGTCACGGTGATGCTTGCTCTTGATCGGGACGGCCGAGTTGCCGACATCAGATTCCAAGGTAAGGGCTGCGCTATCAGCCAGGCTTCGGCGTCGATGATGACCGAGATGCTTGCCGGGCGGACACTTCCTGAGGCCCAGAAGCTCATGAATGGTTTCCTCCATCTGGTAAAGGGCGAAGAGGCATCGGACCTCGCGCTGGAAGATCGCGAGCAATTGGATGCGATGGCGGGAATTTCCGAATTTCCAATGCGGGTGAAATGCGCCACCCTGGCATGGCACACTTTTAGGAATGCTCTCGACGAGGGCGAAATCAGCGGAGGCGCGCCTTGAGCGAAGCCCTCCAGTCGGTTCCCAGCGCCCAGGAACTGGACGCGTTCACCTCCAAGCTGGTGGCTGCGCTCAAGACCGTTTACGATCCGGAGATACCGGTTGATATTTATGAACTGGGGCTCATCTACAAAGTGGATGTGTCCGACCGGATGGATGTCACTGTGGACATGACCTTGACCGCGCCCAACTGCCCTGTGGCGGGCGAGATGCCCGGCAATGTCAAGTCAGCTCTGGAAAAGGTCGAAGGCATTGGCCAGGTGCAGGTCAATATGACCTTCGATCCGCCCTGGACGCCGGACCGGATGAGCGAAGAAGCCAAACTCGAACTAAACATGTACTGATGGAAAAGAGAGCGGCAAGACGAGAACGTCCCAAACCCGTGCGGCTCACGGAGGCCGCGGCGGTTCGGCTGCGTCAGATCATGGTTGAAGCTGACGGGAAATATCTGGGTGTGCGGGTAGGCGTCACTAATGGCGGCTGTGCCGGCATGAGCTACACCATGAATTATGCCGAGACCACCAGTCCGTTGGACGAGGTGGTGGAGGATCAAGGCGTGAAGATTTTTATCGAGCCAAAGGCGATCCTGTTCCTGATCGGCACCGAGATGGATTTCGAGACCACCAAGCTCGGCTCGCGCTTCATCTTCAAGAACCCAAATCAAACCGCATCCTGCGGCTGCGGCGAGTCGGTCTCGATCACTCCTGCCGAAGCGCATTGATGACAGGGAGTCCCGATCGCTTCGACGATCTCTTTGCGCCCTTCGGCAGGATCGCGGTGCGCCGCATGTTTGGCGCCGAAGGCCTATTCCGCGATGGTCTGATGTTTGGGATCGTCTATAACGAGCGGATTTATTTCAAAACCAGTGAGGAAAGCCGCCGAGCTTTTATTGCCGAAGGCACCGGGCCCCTCTATTACGAGTTCAAGAACGCCGAAGGCGTGCTCACTTCCTATTACGAATTGCCCGACCGGCTTTACGACGATCCGGACGAACTGGCGGAGTGGGCGCGCGCCGCGTTTGCCGTGGCGAAAAGCGGGCCAGCCGCCAAGAAAAAGCACAAGACGCCGAAAAAGAAGGCGGCGGAAAAGCGCCGCTAGCTACTTGCCTTTGAAACTAGGTTCGCGTTTTTCAAAAAACGCTTCGATACCCTCTCGGAAATCTTCTGTGGCGCCAGCTTTGCTTTGCGCCGCCTGTTCCCGTTTCAACTGTTCTTCGAAGGTCAAATGCGTGCTTTCCCAGAACAATCTGCGGGTGAAGGCGATGGCTTTCGGGCCTCCCGCCAAGCGGGCGGCCAATGCGAAGGCCGCATCCAGCACCATCTCGTCATCCACCACCTTGTGGATCAAACCCCAGGCGTGCGCCTTTTCCGCCGGGAGCCGGTCGCCCAATAGCGCCAGCTCCCGCGCCCGAGCGAGTCCCACAAGCCGCGGCAGAAGCCAGGTCGAACCACCGTCTGGCACCAGACCAAGACGGGTGAAGCCAAGCGCCAGAAAGGCCGAACGGGCCGCGATCACCAGGTCGCCCATTAAGGCCAGGCTCACGCCCATTCCGGCAGCGGGCCCGTTGAGCGCGGTGACGACGGGACGATGTGTGTCGCGAAGGCGGCGCAGGAAAGGATGATAAGTCCGCTCCAGCATCTCGCCGGCATCGGCCCCTTCAGGCGGCGGCTCGCCGAGATTGGCGCCGGAGCAGAAGCCGCGTCCTTCGCCTGTCAGGACAAGTGCGCGACAGGCGGTATCGGTCTCGACTAAATCCATCGCCTTGAGGCAGCCCTGCATCATGGAGAAGGATGCGGCATTGATGGTCTCGGGATGATTGAGGGTGATAACCGCAACGCCGTCCCGCCTGATCACATAGCAGCGCTCGAAATCCGTCCGCATCTTCGCCCTCCGGTGTGAAAGTTAGCCCATATTGCGCCGACCGCGAGCACCAGCGGCCATCCCCGCGAGACAAAGCCTCCGGCGGGAATTGAGGCTAGGCGGCGTCGACGGCCGCCTCTTTCATTCTTGGATCATTTTCCGCAATCACCAGATTGCGGCCGTTGCGCTTAGCGCCATAGAGGCAGGCATCGGCCCGGCGCACCACCGCTTCCGCTTGCTCGCGCGGCCCAAACTCCGCGACGCCAATCGAGACGGTTATGTTCCCGACCACGTCGCCGGTGGATTGTTTTACCAGCCGGTGGCCTTCCACCGATCGGCGGATTTGTTCGGCCACCTGGATAGCGCCTTCGAGCGCCGCGCCGCGCAACACCAGGGCGAACTCTTCCCCGCCATAGCGGGCCGCCAGGTCGCGGCCCTTGATATTCTCCGACAGGCAACCGGCCACGACCTTCAACACCAGGTCGCCCGTCTGATGACCCCAGGTGTCGTTGAATTTCTTGAAATGATCGATATCGCAAATCAACAGAGAAATCACTTCGCCGCATTCCGCCTGTTTCTCCGCTGCCCCGAGCGCCGCATCGAAAGCCTTGCGGTTGCCGATTGCAGTCAAGGGGTCGATCAGGGTTTCTTTGCGCACGTTGTCCAGCGTGCTGCGCAATTCATGCACCTGGGTCGAGGATTTCTGTAGTTCCAGCTCCAGGCTTTTGCCGCGCTTTTCCATTTGACGTGTGGCCGCCAGCAGGTTGTTTATCAGTTGGCGCGTATCAGCAAGCGAACGGTCGGTACCAAGGGCGCCAGTTGCAGCCGACAAGGTGCTCGAATATTCGCCTGCGTCCCGCCCCGCATCGCTCAGGCGTCTAAGCACGTCAGCAATGATTGAATCTATGCCATCGCCGAGCTGCTCGATGGCGGGAGCGTCGGCATGGGCGAGCGTCCGCAGATTTTGCAGCAACTCGGGAGTAAAGGGCTTCTTCTCGGCCCGGGTCTTGGTGATTGCCTGGCTGATCGGCGCGCTTTCGCCGGCGGTGTGAAGAAAGAAAATCTCGAAATTGCCCGGCGTGGGCGCGACGCCCGACTCGCTCATAAGCTCAATTGCGGCCCTGGCAAGCGCCTGCTCACGGTCAAATTTTAACACGTCGGCCCCCAAGCCTCTCGCATCTTTCGTAAGGAGGCACTTTATCAGTTTTGGGGTTGGGGTCGGCAAAAAACCGCTAATTGGCCCAGGCCCGAGATTTAATCTTGGGGCAGGCGTACCTTACGGAACAGAAAGGCCGGGAGCTGGCTCTTGTCCACTGGCTCCTTCTCCGCAGGACCGCGCCGATGCGCCTTGTCATGGGCTTTTTTCTCGGCATGCGGCTTGGTGTCGGCACGCCGATCCGGCAGGGGTGCGTCCAGGATGGCAGGGTTAGGCGCACTGGCGGCCACCCGCGCCTCCCGCACCGGTTCGGTCGGGGCGACGTGGCCGTGGAATTTTCCATCCGGCGGCCGGCGGTCGCGCGGCTTGCCACGGCGGTCCCGGTCCCGGCCCTTTGGGTGGTCTTTGCGGGGACGATCATCACGCACTTCGATATCGGTCATCGCCCGGCGGCTGAGCTTGTTGCCGGTGAGCTTCTCGATGAAGTCCACATATTTAGCGTCCCGATGGCTGGCCAACATATAGGCATGGCCGCTGCGCCCGGCCCGGCCGGTGCGGCCGATGCGGTGCACATAGTCATCGGCATGGATCGGCACGTCGAAATTGAACACATGGCTTACGCTGGGCACATCAAGCCCGCGCGCAGCCACGTCGCTGGCAACTAGAATTTTTAGTTCGCCAGCGCGGAACTTGTCCAAGGTTTTGGTCCGCACAGACTGGTCGAGATCGCCATGGATCGGCGCGGCATCAAAACCATGCTTGGCCAGAGATTTGGCCACCACGTCCACATCGCGTTTACGGTTGCAGAAAACAATGGCGTTGTTGAGCGTGGCTTCGTTCTCACGGATCAAACGGCGCAGGGCCTCCCGCTTGGCCCAATCATTGGCGGGAATTTCCACCAGCTCCTGAGTGATATTAGCAGCGGTAGTGGCGGGACGCGCCACTTCGACTTTGGCCGGATTGTGCAAGAACTGATCGGTAAGCCGCCTTATCTCGGGCGGCATGGTAGCGGAATAGAATAAGGTTTGGCGGGTGAAGGGTAGAAGCTTGCAGATGCGCTCGACATCCGGGATGAAGCCCATATCCAGCATCCGGTCCGCCTCATCGATCACCAGGATATTGACCTGGGACAGCATCAGCCGCCCCCGCTCGAAATGATCGAGCAGTCGGCCAGGCGTGGCGATCAGCACATCCACGCCGCGGTCCAGCTTCTTGGTCTGGTCGTCCATCGAGACGCCGCCGATCAGAAGCGCGTGGCTAAGCTTGGAATATTTGCTGTAGCGGTTGAAGCTTTCCGCAACCTGGTCCGCCAGTTCGCGGGTAGGCTCCAGGACCAGCGCACGCGGCATGCGCGCCTTGGAGCGGCCACGGCTAAGCATCTCGATCATGGGCAACGTAAAGCTGGCGGTCTTGCCCGTCCCGGTCTGGGCGATGCCGATCAGGTCACGGCGCTCAAGCACAATGGGAATGCCCTGCGCCTGGATCGGTGTCGGCTGGGCGTAGCCGGTGTCAGCCACGGCTTTGAGGATTTCTTGAGAGAGACCCAGGCCGTCAAAACCACTCGGGGATGAAGAACTGGTTGCAACTTCGCTGGTTCCGGCTTCCGCGCCGGAGATCGTTACTTGGGCCGTAGCACGCTCCTGATAAGGGGCGCGTCCGCCGCGCCCAAGCCTGGCAACCCGAATTGGCCGCCCGCTCCCACGCGTCGCAAAATAGGAAGAAACTTTGAAAAGTCAATAAAGGCCACAGGGTTAATCATGGGAGCAAACGCCCGGCGGAGGGGGCACCGGGCGCCGCCGAAGGTGAAAAAAGCGGTCTGGCCCGTCGAGTGGGCCTCACCTTCTCTATTGCAGAGAAAATAACGGTGACATCGGCCAAACGTTCCGGTTGCGCTCGAGGCCTCCTTCGCGCGAGCCTGCGCGGGGCAGGGCGGTCACTTCCATGCGCAATTGGCTGATCGGATTCATTGCCGTCGTGATCTGGCTGTTTTGTTTCTACGGCCAGTACCGGCCGGCTTCACTCGGGGCTGCCGCGCCGCCGGAGCAATTCTCGGCCGCTCGCGCGGATCAGACGCTCGCGCGCCTTTTGGGCCCTGAACGTCCGCATCCCGCCGGCTCGGCGGAAAATGCCGCTGTGCATGCGCGCCTTCAAACCGAATTTGCGCGACTGGGAGTAAAGACCGACATGCTCCCGGCCATGAGTTGCTATGGCGAAGCGCGCTGGCGCGCGGTTACCTGCGCGCATGTGACGGACATCATAGGCGAAGTGGCGCCGGGCTCCGCTCCCGCGATCATATTAATGGCGCATATGGACTCGGTGGCGGCGGGGCCAGGCGCAGGAGATGACGGCTCAAGTGTCGCCATCATCCTGGAGACCATCCGCGCCCTTAAAGCACGAGGGTTGGACACGCGACATCCCATCCTCGCGCTCATCACCGACGGCGAGGAGAACGCCATGCTGGGCGCCAATGCCTTTCTGGCCGATCCCTCCTGGCGCTCGCGGGTCGGCGTGGTGATCAATCTGGAATCCCGGGGCAATCAAGGCCGCAGCTTCCTTTTCCAGACCAGTCCCGGCGATGGAGAATTGGTGAAGCTTTACGCACAAGCCGTGCCGCATCTGGCAACCAGTTCGCTCTATGCGGAAATCTATAAAATCCTGCCCAACGACACCGACCTCACGCCATTTCTCCAAGCCGGGTTTACCGGCTACAATTTCTCCTTCATTGGCAATGTCGCGCATTATCATACGCCCCGCGACCGACGGGAAAATCTCGATCCCCGGGCTCTGCAGCAGCAGGGCGAGTCCGCACTTGGCCTGGTGACCGCATTGGCGGGCAAGGACTTCGCAACGCTCAAGAGCGGCGATGCGATCTATTTCGATGTCCTAGGTCTCTGGTTACCGCGAATGCCGAAGAACTGGGCGCTGCCGCTTTCGCTGTTTTCGTTCCTGGGCGTTGCGGTGGCAGGACGGCGACGCCGAGGGGCTTCGCTCCCAGCGTCGAGACCGCTTTTTGCCTTTCTCATGCCGCCGCTTCTTCTCATCGGCGGCGTGGTCGCGGGATTTCTCCTGCATGAAATTGCGGCATTGATTTCCGGGCAGCCGGACCCGTCTTTCGCGCATCCCTGGGCGCTACGCGTGTCGCTGTTCTTCGGCGTTTGGAGCGTGGCACTCCTGGCCACCAGACTAGGTGCTGGCGCGGTCGCGGCATGGCTTTGGATCTCGGGCCTGGGCGCGGTGGTGGCGGTATTTCTGCCGGGTTTCAGCCCCTATTTTCTATTCCCGTCCCTGGTCGCAGCAGTCACCCTCCTGGTGGCGGCGCGCATGGGAGAGGGCACCTGGCGCCTTGCCGCCTGGATCGGAGCCATCGCTTGTGCTTTCACCTGGTTCAATCTGGCGGCAAGCGGCGAAGCGATCATGGGTCTTGCAGCACATCCCCTTTTTACCATCAGCGCTGGATTTTCCTTGATGGCCCTGATCCCGCTCATGACACGAGAAGGCGCCGCCTTCTCAGCCTTAGTATCGGCGGGACTGGCGCTTCTCTTTGCCGTGACTGCTGGCTTTTTGCCACCCTTCAGTCCTGCTTCGCCAGAGCGGCTCAATATTCACTATGTCGAGCGTGACGGACGCGCCGAATGGATCGCCGATCCGGTGAAACACCTGCCTGCCAAATTTACGAGTGCCGGGCATTTCTCTGGCGTCACTTCGATTCCCTTGTTCGGGCGCGGCTATCTGGGCGACGCCGGGGCAGCAGAAAATTCGCCACCGGATGCCACCATCAGCCGCAGCGGTGATCATCTCACCATCGCTGTGCACGGTTCCTCCCAGGCGGACGGCATAATGCTGGTGTTTCCTGCGCCGCTTACACTGGAAAGCGTCAATGACCGTCATTTCACGAATTTGCCGCCCTCGACGCGCGTGAGTTGCGACACGCCGGACTGCGCCAATGCAGTGTTGACGGCAAGAGGCAACG
The DNA here is from genome assembly GCA_035262545.1 of Rhizomicrobium sp. Taxonomy (GTDB): domain Bacteria; phylum Pseudomonadota; class Alphaproteobacteria; order Micropepsales; family Micropepsaceae; genus Rhizomicrobium. Next base: position 16,685 of record DATFSP010000196.1, read on the forward strand.
AGCCCGATGTCTTCGATGTGATCGAATTGCGCCACGGGCTTCCCGCTAAAGGTAGACCGCTATTGGACGCTCGGCCGGACGATGCCGTGCCATCCGGTGCGGGCGATCAAACTTTCCTCGCCCGGCACATCACCGTTCCGGGTGGCTAGACATCCACATTCGCAGCATAGGGCGCGTTTTCCTGGATGAACTGGAAGCGCAATTCCGCCTTCTTACCCATGAGTCGCTCGACCATGTCGCCGGCTTCTTCACCATCGGCGACGTGGACCTGGATCAATGTCCGCTGTCCGGGCCGCATGGTGGTGTCGCGCAATTGCTGCGGCATCATCTCGCCCAGGCCCTTGAAACGGGAAATATCGACCTTGGCGTTGGCGCGGAATTCGCTTTTAAGCAGACGGTCGCGATCGGCCTCGTCGCGGGCATAGATGGTCTTGGGACCTTGAGCCAGGCGGTAAAGCGGCGGCATCGCGAGATAGAGATGGCCGCCGGCAATCAGTTCCGGCATTTCGCGATAGAAGAAGGTCAGCAGCAACGATGCGATATGGGCGCCGTCCACATCAGCGTCGGTCATCACGATCACGCGCTCGTAACGCAAGTCCTGTTCGCGATATTTCGCGCCCGTGCCGCAACCCAGCGCCTGCACCAGATCGGACAATTCCTGGTTCTGTTGGAGCTTGCCTTGCCCGGCGCTGGCCACATTGAGGATCTTGCCCCTGAGCGGCAAGATCGCTTGGATGGCGCGGTCGCGCGCCTGTTTGGCGCTGCCGCCGGCGGAATCGCCTTCGACCAGGAATATCTCCGTCCCGGTCGGCGCATCGCGCGTGCAATCTGCAAGCTTGCCCGGCAGCCGCAATTTGCGCGTCGCAGATTTGCGGCTGACTTCCTTTTCCTGTCTGCGCTTCAGCCG
>DATFSP010000197.1:0-18071 GCA_035262545.1 Rhizomicrobium sp.
CATCCAGGCGCCATTCATGCCGGCATAATCCATCTTGCCGCCATTGTAGGGATCGGCTGCCAGATAGACCCGGCCCTGCACCACGTCGGCGAAGGTAAGGCCCAATTGGGCCAGCCGTTGGCGCAAACCTTCCAAGGTCGATGTGGTCTGGGCGACGGTATTGCCCAAGCGTTGCACCGAGCCCGCCGGCGCACTGGGATCGGCCACGGAGGGTCCGCTGCCGCTGATATAGTAGGTCGTATAGCCCGGCGGCACGACCACCGAACTGGCGAAAGGCGAGTTCGCCTGTTCCTGATTGTGGACCACAGTGTCGACAGCAAATGCGTGTGAAGACAGCGCGGCGAACGCGAAGGCGGCAAGCGAGAAGGTCAAGGCTTTCATGGTGTCTCCCCTGTTTCTGCGGGCCACACGCCCGGGAATAAAGCGGAATTATCGAAGCATCTTTTCATTTTCGACAAGCATGCTGGCGGGCTTCTTTGGTAATGCAGCCCTGCATGACTTACCGGACCGGCCCAAGGAGCCTCCATGTGCTTTTCCGCGACCGCGAGCTTCGGCGCCGCCGGCATCCTGGTCGTGGCAGGCGCGGCCACTCTTTCCAGGGCCAGCAAGCCGGATCAATGGCTGCTGGCATCCGTGCCTCTGGTCTTTGCAGTGCAACAAGCGGTTGAAGGTGCCCTCTGGCTTACCGTGCCCGCAGGTCATCAAGCCGGATGCCGATTGGCTACCACCTTCGCAATCATGGCCTTGATCGTTTGGCCTGTGCTCACACCGCTGGCGATGGGACTGGTGGAAAGGCGCCGGAAAAGACGACGGCTGATCCTGGCACTGGCGGGACCGGGACTTGGGGTGGCGGGTTATTCGATCCTCGATATCTGGACCCATCCTTATATGGCGTGGCCCGCGCCGCACAGCCTGGTCTATATCAACGACAGTCCTTTCCCGCCTCTGATGTTGGCGGCCTATTTGGCCGCCACCTGCGCGCCGCCTTTGCTGTCGTCCAGCATCGCCATACGCTGGTTCGGAATCGTCGTTACCTCGGGGCTCACGATCACGCTGGGCTTATTCTTCGTCAGCCTTGTGTCGGTCTGGTGCTTCTTTGCCGCGCTATCCAGCGCGATCCTGGTGGCCTATTTTTTCTCGGCCACCAATAATCCTGCCGTACAGTATTGGCGCGAAGCTAGCGGATCACACCCACGCCATTTGCGATCGTGATGCGGGTGCCATAGACGGCGGACATGGATTTGAGATTCTCCAGAATGTGCTGCGCTTCGGCGGGCGGCGCCACGCGCGGCATTCCGCCATTGGGCCCGTCGCTGAAATCGATCGCGAAGGGATAAAGCCTGATCTCGGCCAGTTTGCCGTGCTGGTAGCGTGTGACGGGGATCACTGTCTCGTACCAGGCATCGGGGAAACGCATGGTCTGGCCGGTCGGCGTCGTGTAGGTGCGTTTGCCGTGGAAATCGAAGAACAGGCTTCCCAGGCTGTAGAAAATGGGTCTGCCCTTGTAGATCTCGATCCCGCCCAACACGTGGGGGCCGGTGCGCACAACCGCGTCGGCCCCCGCGTCGATCGCGGCGTGAAATAGCGCAGGTATGAAATCCGCCGGCTTCGGATCGTCGGGACTGGCCGCTTCATTCGCCCAGTGCAGCGTCATTGGTTCGAACGGCGCGCCGCCTTCGTCCTCATCGCCCGCCGTCTGATGAGCATGAATGGAAAACAGCACGAACGGAGCGTGGCGCCGCGCCTCTTTCACCGCCGCGAGAATTGCGGTCTGGTCGCCCGTGTCCATTTCCCAGCGCGGACCGGGCTTGTCAGAGAAGACCTGATCGCCCAGGCGCACCTCGTGCGCATTGCCTCCGATGTCGAGACTGCCGCTGATCTGCCGCAGCGCGGCCAGCTGCTCAGATGTCACGCGGCCAACCTCGCGCACATGAAGCGGGCTGATACCGACGCGCGGCTTGGAATTGATGCCGTAGCGCGCCACGGGCGGGCCCGCCACCGCCATGGGAGGAAAGGTGGACGCCGTGTCGACCAGGGCAACTCTTCCTTTCGCGGTATCGCGATAGACTGGCGCGCGCGCGGCCTCGAGTCCGGGGCCCGCGCCGCCCGTGGTGACGCCCGCCACCGCCAGCCAACCCAACGTGGCGGTGAGGCCTTCTGTGCCCCAATCGGTGGCATGGTTGTTGGCCTTGGAGACCAGCGTGATGCCGATGGATTTTAGATCGCGCGCGAAAGACGAAGGCTGGAGCGGGTAGCCGCCGCCATTTTCCGCCGCAGGCGTGCCGGGAAATGTCTTCAGGTCGAAGATCGAGCCTTCTTGATTGGCAAAGCCGAGATCGGCGCCGCGGAACAGCGTCATCACCTGGGCGAAGCCGGGATCAGGCTTGGCCGGAAGCGCGCGATAGGGCCCGATCATGTCGCCGCCCGCGGCAAAGGTGAATCCATCCGGCACCTGAAGGGCAAGGCTGGCGGCGACGGCGAGCGCGGGAAGTGCAAAGACCATCGAGGTCCCCGAAAAATTGGGTCGCCTAGATCATGGACAGGTCAGCCGGTTTTGTCATCTCCCGCGCCGTGGCGCAAAAGACGGGCGCGCAGGATTTTGGCTGCCGGCCAGGTGCGCCGTCCCACGTGAGGACGCGCGGCGCCGCCAGCGGCCAAGAAGTCCAGCGCCTCGTTACGCCGTCATCACCCGCTTGTGCAGACGACCGATCGCGTCCAGAGCCGAGAGAACTGCGCCTTCCTGCCAGGCCGGCAGGTACGAGCAATGTTCGCCCGCCAGCACGATGCGGTTATCGATGGCGCAGAGATCCTTGTAATGCTTGGCGCGGCCTTCCTCGGTCCAGCTGCCGTTGCAACCCAAGGTCCAGGGCACCCGGTGCCAAGCCACTGCCACCCCGTCCAGGAATTCCTTCTTGTATTGGGGATGGATCTTAGAACCTTGTTCGACCGCCTGCTGCACTTGCTGATCCGGCGGCAAGGCGGCGAAATTGAAGTCCGGCAGATTGTTGCCGTAGCCATAACCGCCCAACAGCACGGCGGGTCCATCGCCGAAATAGCCTGTGCAAGGATAGGCGATGTTGGTGATAGGCTGGTCGGTATAGGAAATTCCCCCATAGATGCCGTCATCCTGCTCCCAGAAGCGGCGCTTGAATTGCAAGCCAACCTTGAAGGACGATTCATAAGACAGCTGGTTGATTGCGTTCTTCATCGGCGCTCCCACATTGATGGGAATCTGCGAGAGGATGGAGACGGGAATGGTGCAGACACACCAATCGGCATGGATGGTCTTCGGCGTACCGCCTTTCTTGGAGTCGATATAGGTGGCGGTGACGCCTCTGCTGTCCTGCTGAATGGATGTGACCTTGGCATTGAATTGGATCAGCCCATTCACGGCGCGGCCAAACGCCTTGCCGATCATGCCCATGCCGCCAACCGGCTGGAACAGCTGCATCTGGTAATCGTAAGCGCGGCTTTCGATGAAGCCATATAGCGAAGGATCGAATATCTGCTGCATCGGCAGCGGATCGGAATCTACTGGCGTGCCGCTCAAGCCACCGCCGGGATCGATCTTGTAGCCCCGGAAGTCACTGACGAAGGGGCCCTTCTTATATTCGTAATTCTTGTCCAGCGCGCCCCAGAAGCGCAGGATCTGCAGCAGGCCGTCCTTTTCGTCCTTGCTGAGCGCGCCGTCGAGTTGGCTCTGGCTGGTGGCCTTGGCAAGCAGCTCGGAGATGTAGCCGGAGAAATCGCTCTCGATTTCGCGCCGTCTTTTGGGCGTGCCGCCGAACGCCTTGGTCGAATGGATATAGGTGTTGTAATTGACCATGGTGAAGGTTTCGAGCGGAACATTGAACAGCTTGCAGTAATAAAGAATGCCATTGTGATGATGCGGCAGGCGCCACGGGCCGGGATTGAGATAAAGGCCCTTCGCGAATTTCACCTGCTGGGTAACGCCACCGATATCGGTATAGGTGTCGCCGCCATAGAGCGACCAGTTCCGGCCGCCGGGCCGGTCGTTATATTCCAGCAACTGCACCTTGTAGCCGGCCTTGCGCAATTCATACGCCGCAGTCATGCCGGCAAGCCCCGCGCCCAGGATCAGGACCGACGCGCCCTTGGGTGAGCCCGAAAGTTTGATTGGGCCCTTGAAATCGGAATTGCCCACATAACCCATAGCCACCATGGTCTGATACATCATGGCGGCGCCACCAGTCGTGCCGATGAATTTCAAAAGCGAGCGGCGGCTGACATTATTCTCCTGGCTGTGCAACGCGATATCTCCCATGGACGACGGCCCCCTCATACAGGGCAGACGTTCAATGCGAAAGTTCGGGCCCGGCGAAGACAGTCCCGGTTTCTTGCAAGCCTTTGAGAATGCAGTACTTTCGCCGAACCAGGGCGACAACCTGCCGCTTGGCCCGCGATTGTTCGGGATCGGTGCACGGTTTCGTTGACCTAATCGTCAGCGACGGAGGGGCCGGGCGGGAGCGCCTAACTTCTGCTTCCGACCGGAATGATTTCGCGGCCCACCGTCGTGTTCGTGACGATGGCGAAGCTGCCATACATGGCCATGGCACCGCACAAAAGGCCGACAAATCCACCCCATTGATGCAGCGTGGCGTTGCCCATCATGGCGCCAAAGCCCAGCAGGAAGAAAGCGATCCACAGCGTGAGGAAAATCAAAAACAGCACCCTTGTAAGAAGAAAGGTGCTGATCCACAGGCCGAAGGTGAAGACCCCCCACAAAATCAAGGCAAGGCCGACCGCGGGATCGGCGCCGCTCAGATCCAGAAACTTGTTGCTGGCAAAGAATACCAGCAAGCCGAACCACCACCAGAACGCGCCATAGGCGATGAAGGCCGTGGTGCCGAATGTGTTGCCGGCGCCAAATTCCATGATGCCGGCAATTATCTGCGCTGTGCCCCCAAGCGCCATGGCCAGAGGCAACACCACCTGCTCGCCATGCGCGGGCAATAGGCCCGCATTGACCGCGCTCAACAGAATTGTGGTGAGACCGAAGCCCGCAAGCCCCAATGCCGCTGGATTTGCCCTTTCCATGCTGCCCCTCCGCAACGCGAAAAATGTGGCAGGGGTACTGTGCCCCTCGCCTGTCCGTTTTTACAATTTCTGGTCCAAGGTGAGAAGGTAGATGCGGCCCAGGGGGCTGTAGAGCGTCGGGTCGGTATTGCCGACAAATCCACCAACCTCTTGCGGCGAAGTATTGAACAGGTTGCTCACAACCAAGGTCAGCCGTGTGTCGGTCGAAGCCACCGTATTACTGATGGTCAAATCGAAATAGCTGATCGGATGCTGGCCGGGGACCTTGGTATTGGGGTTGGTGATCACCGACTGGTCCTTCATGCCGCCAATGAACCGCCACCTGAGCCCGAAATCGGTGTCCCAATTGTGATAGGTGAAGGTCGCGTTGTTGCGCCAGGTAGGGAAGTACGGAGATATGTCGGTGCCTCCCTGTTCCTGGAACGGCGTGCCGGGCAAAATCTGCTGCTTGAAGTCGTTCAGATAGCTGCCCACATCGGACACGCTGAGTGTGCCCACCGCAGGCCCCCATCCCGTGATCTCACCGAAATCCGTGAGCCAGTTTGCTTCGAGGTCCACACCCGAGGTCTTGATTTGGCCGATATTGTTGTACGGCGTGAGCGAGTTCGCCAAGGTGCCGTTGGTCGGGCTGCGATTGATGAGAGTGCAGAAGTAATTGCTCGCCGAGTAGGTGGGGTTGGCCCCGTTAAGATTGAAGCAATTGTCCACGATCGTGTTCATCGTGAGTTCTTGGATCGCGTGCTTCAGCTTGATGTTGTAATAGTCGAGCGAAATCGAGAGATTTTGGAGCCAGGGCGTATCGAATGTCGGCTGATAGACCGCGCCACCCGTGAACGTGTCCGCCACCTCGGGCTTGAGGTTGGGATTGCCTTCGGCGATGGCGGGAATCTGGCTATTGTTGTTCGTATAGGTCGGAGCAATCGCCGCCGGCAATCCTTGGGCTGCGCAGAGCGCCTGGACCTGCGCGCCATTAGGCCCGTTCACGTAAGGCAGGCGCACGTCGCATGGATCGCTAGCCGTGTTCGCCACACTCAGGACGCTGATGTTGGCATAATAGGTCGAGTTGCCCGAAAACAGTTCCGACACCGAAGGCGCGCGGATCGCGCGCTCGTAGCCGCCGCGCAGCCGCAAGCCGTCGATCACGGACCAGTTGAGGTCGCCCTTGTAGGTGGCGGTCTCGCCCGACAGGGCATAGTCGGAATAGCGGGCGGCAATATCCAGATCCACGCTTTGGAACATTGGCCTGTCCTTGATCACGGGTATCAAGGATTCGCCGAATAACTCGCGGACCGGCGACGAGCCTTTCGTTGGGGTCTGCGGATTGTAGGTAAAGGGATCGCCGGCCTGAATCTCGGCGTCCGGCTGATAGCTGAAGGAGATATCGCGGTAGTCCGCGCCCAGCGCGAACTTCATGTCGCCTGCCGGCAAGGTCCATAGCGTGCCCTGAACGTCGGCGTTGATCACATCTTGAGTGACAATTGTGCGCTGGGAGATGACCGGCGCCGCAAGCTGCTGGCAAGCCTGCGAAACAGGATGCAGGCCGAAGGGATCGTAGCCGCCAGCGCACATATCGGTGCCGCCGGTCGGGTCATTCAACATCTGTTGGATGACACTGAAGCGCACGGCGCCGGTGCTCGAATAATTGGTCACAGTCTGGCCGTGGCTGCCATAGATGTCCCAGGTCATGGTATCGCGCAGAGTGCCGTCGAACCCGCCGACGAATTGGTAAATGTTGTTGGCATTGGTAATCGTGCGATAACCGAACGAATAGAAGCGGTCGTTCAGGTTGAATGGCGCGGTGGGATTCGGGCGGGTGGCCAGTAGGGATGCCAGCGTGGAGGGAATGAAAGGATTGGTAATCGGAACGGTTGGCACCTGGGTAGCGCTGGTCACCGTGGGTTCGACGTTCAGCAAACCCGTGTAGCTGGTATAGAGCGCCTGGATATAGGCATGTGTGTCCTTGTTGAGCGCCCAGTCGCCCTTCGTAAATGCGCTCCAGCGATCCAGCGGGTTCTGCTCCCACTGCGCGTAGCTGGTGTGGTGAACCGAACCGCCAAAGATGTTCTCCAGGGGTTGGCCTTTTGCATTCGTTTGGGGGATCAGATCGTAGACGGCGATAGGGGGCTTCGGATTTGGACCCACATTGAACAGGCTGCCATTGTTGTCGAACCCCAAGGCTTCCGAATTCTTGACATTCCCGGCCGGGGCCCCGAACTGGGCGAAATAGGCGTCAAGCGCGGTCTGGTTGATGGGATTGGAGCCGGGCGCAAATTCGCCGCTGACCAATGGTACTGGGTAATTTCCGAACTGATTAAGGAAAGGTATCGACGCGTAATTCACTTTGGCGCGACGGGTATATTCGAGCGCAAACATCACGCTGCCCTTGCCGTCGTTGGTTTCCAGGCCACCCACTGCGTTGACGTCGTACTGGCTACCGCCGTATTGAGCCGTCGTGCCGTAAGTCGCCGCAATCTCCAGCCCTTCGGGCGTGGGCCTGGTTTTAAAGTTCACCACTCCGGATATCGCATCCGAGCCATAGACTGCCGATGCGCCGCCGGTGATTATTTCGACATTGCCGATGATGCCTTGGGGCAACTGGTTCAAGTCCACGGTGCCGTCCGAGGCTGAAGGAAGTAGACGGCGTCCATCCAAAAGCACCAGGTTGCGCTGGGCACCCAGGCCGCGAAGGTTCACATTCACCTCGCCGCTGCCGCCGATGAACGGACCCGCACCGGCATTGACGGCGGAGAACTGGGGCAACTGGATAAGCCCCTGTTCGAGCGCGATCTGGCCACTCTGCTGCAGTGCGTCGGGTGTGGTCGTGACGGTTGGGGTCGCGGTATTGTAGTCGGGCCGCGCGATCAATGAGCCGGTGACCACCACTGTTTCAGTTTGGGCCGTTGCCTGGCTGCCGCCGTTGGCGGTTTGCGCACCGGCGGCCGAAATCCAAAGCACCGGCAGGGCAACGCTTGACAGCAGCAACTTACGGCTAACTCTCGAAGCACCAGGCGCAAAACGAAACATTTGGACCCCCTCGATCTAAAAATGTCGAACTTGCGCCCATGGAGTTAAGGGCGAGCGCTTTGAACCCCCAGAGATGGAATGCGATTGCAGCAATAGGCGGGTGGAGCCCCTTGAAAGATCGAACTTTCCAGCGCGCAACCGAACGGACGCGTCGCGCATGATGGCACCCGTGCCATTCACTCCCCCGTACACGTTTTTCTTCGCGCCGCAACAACCTGACCGTGAATCGCGGCGCGCTTTTTTTCTGGTTGTATCAGTACGCAGACAGTCCGCTTTTGACGATGGACAAATTCTGGATAAAGTTGGACTTTTGTTAAGCTGACGCGGGGGCGCTAGCTATGGACACCAAATTCCAGCCTATTATCGTCGAACAGCATCTTCCCCTGCTGCCTTTAGGCTTGGTGAGCCCGGCCTGTTGCTGGGCGTCGGTGGACGATGATCTGAATTACATTTTCCACGTTGCCAACGGCCGCGGCACCATCATGATTCATAATCGCGCGGTGCAATTCACCGCGCCCTGCGCCCTGATCGTTCCCGCCGGTGACGCGGATGGTTTTTACTTCGAGCCCAACGCCAGCGGTACTGCCATCACCATCGCCGCCGCCTATCTCCAAAGCCTGCTTGCGCGCGAACAGCATTTCGCTTCGCTGTTCGCCGGGCCCGTAATCGTACCCCTCGCATCCGAGCAGCTGACTTGGCCCCTCACGAGGCTGGCGCAGGAGCTTTCCGGCGCAGGCATCGCCCATACCGCGGCGGCGGAATCACATCTTCTCAACATTCTGGTGCAATGCGTGCGTGCGCTGCAACAATCGCGCATCATCCTGGCCGCCCGTCCCAAGGCGGCGACCGCCCTGGTGACGCAATTCCGCGAACTGATCGAGGAACATTACCGGGAAAACAAGCCGCTCGCCGAATATGCAGAGGCGCTTGGCGTCACACAGACGCGCTTGCGCGAAGCCTGCATCATGGTGACCGGCACCTCGCCCTATCACCTGATCCAGCAGCGCATTCTGCTGGAGGCGCAGCGCGCATTATTGAACTCCACACTTTCGATCGCCCAGACTGCATATTATCTGGGTTTCAACGATCCGGCGTACTTCACGCGCTTTTTCACCAAGGCGACCGGCCAGTCGCCCCGCCAGTTTCGCGCCAAGCCTAAGAGCTGAAAAGCCGCTCGCGCGCTCACGGAACGGGGGAAACCGAAATCCGCGGACAAGACGCTTACTGGCGCGGAGTGTCCTTCGCCTTGCCGGAGATCAAATCATCTTCGGTGAACAAGCGTCCGTTCATGATTACGCGGCGCACATTGTTGGCATTCTCGATATCCTCGAGCGGATTGCCCTGAACCAGCACGATATCGGCCAGCTTACCCGGCTCTATAGTGCCCGCGTCGAGATCGAGCAATTCCGCCGAATTTACCGTGGCGGTCCGAAGCGCCTCGTACGGCGTCATGCCGAACTGGACATAAGAGAAGAGTTCGGCATGCAGGAACATTCCTTCAGGCTCGTCCGTTCCCGCCGTGACGTGCACGCCCGCATGAAGCGCATCCATCACCGCCTTGCCGGTGCCGGTGTCCTTCACGGGGAGGAAGGTGCCGACCACATTATTGAAATTCTTAATCTCATCCCTCAGCCAGGGAGGGTCCATTGCCAGTCTGGGATCATTTTTCAGTTCGGGATGCGCCGTCAAAAGATCGCGCATGCCGCCGAAAATGGTGGGCGTCCAGGTCATCTGCCCGGTCGATACGATCTTGATCACGTCCTCGTAAGCGTGATTGTAGGTCTGCTTGGGCGAGTAGCCGCGCCGGCTCGTGGCGCCGGTATGCTCGACGCTGTCCATGCCGTCGTAAGCCGCGGGATAGATTTCGTGGGTGGCTACGGGTTCGCCGATTGAATGGGCGAAGTCCACGATCATCTTCTGCTGGATATCCGGCATGCGGACATAACTCTTGAACAGGTCGAAGCCCAGGATGCGGCCGCGCTCCAACTCCCGCCTCAACTGGTCGTTGGAGGAGATCGCGATACCCATCTTGTAATAGGTCCGCTTCCATTCCATCAGGTGGCCGGTGTCGAAGATGCGAGGCTGAACCCGGACGCCGGCGTCGCCCGCCTCGCGATCTTCCACCGCCTCGTAAGGCAGATCGCCGGGATTCCTCACCGTTGTGATGCCGTAGGCGAGGAAGGCCCGGCCTTGCTGCTCACCAAAATCGCTTTGGCGATGGCTGTGGTTCTCGATCAGGCCGGGCATGGCGGTCAGATCAGGGGCTTCCACCGTGTCAGCGCGGCCCGACACATGCGGACCCACGCTTGTGATGCGGTTGCCGTCGATCACGATGTCCACATCATTCCTGGCGGCCTTGGAGATTCCGTCCACCAGCTTGCCAACGTGAATTACCATATGCGTCTTGGGCACATAGACCTGATAACTCATGTCCAGCGGGATGGTTTTTGTGTCGCCATTCTCCAGATCCATCAGCCGGAGCTTGTCGTTCGACTGATAAAGGACGTGACGATTATCCGCAGCCCAACTGGGGTTATAGGCAATCTCGCTGGTCAGGTGCCGCACTGGCCCCTGCGGCTCACCGGTCAACGGCGAGACCGACCAAATCGCCAGCTGGCCTTCATACGTCGCCAGCATATGCGTACCGTCCGGCGACCAGACCGGACCGCTCCAGCCACGGCTGTCGATGGACATGTTGGGCTGCGGAGCGAACCATTTCTCATCCGGATTGTCCGGCGTGCCGGTCGAGGACATGGTGAGCACCTGATTGGTGCCTTCGCGATACTTCCTGTTGTAGGGCGCCACCATGGCCACGGCGATGCGCGTGCCATCGGGCGACCAGGTGGGGGTGCCGGGGGCAAAGAAGGATTTGTGGATCTCTTTCACCTCTCCCGTCGCCACATCGGCGACAGCCAAGCTTGCGCCGCGCCACATTGCATCCACATTGACGAATGCGATGCGCTTGCCGTCGGGCGAGAATTGCAGCGAAGTGGGTTGGGTCGGGATGTGCGTGAGCTGGCGCATCTGGCCAGTCTGCATGTCACGGATCCAGATTTCGAGCAGCCCGCCGCCGCGGTCCGACGACCAAGCCAGGAAGCGGCCATCCGGCGACCAGGTAGGATCGACATCGTACGCTGCATCATTGGTAAGATTCTGCGGCGTGCCGCCCGTCACTGGCAGAAGCCAGAGGTCGCCAAGCGCGACAAAGGCGATCTCTTTTCCGTCCGGCGAGAGGATGGGCCGCTCCAGCCCCAAGACCGGACGGGGAGTCTGGTTGTTGAAATCGCGTTTTTTGCGCGCATAGGTGCCTGGCGCGGCGGTTACTTCCAGTGAAGCCGAAAAGGGAATGATCTTGACCTCGCCCCCCAGGGTGCGGCGCTTGATCCTGCCGTCGGCTGTATAAAAGAACTCATCGTTTGAAACCCAGCTGGGCCGGAAAGGAAAGACGACCTCGTTCGTCGTAAGGGCCTTGCCGTCGAGGTCGAGCTGGCTGTCATTGCCGTTCGAGGTTTCGTAAACCAGCTGACCGCCAGGACCGTAAGAGGCGGCGTCTATTTTGCCTTCGCTGACGGTCGCCACCTTGCGCTCGGCCTTGGTGGCGACATCGACCGCCCAGGCGCTCTTATAATTATCACGCGATGAGATGAAGACGATTTCCTTATCGTCTGGCGACCAGGCCGGCATCGTGTCCTCGGCTGGATTGGTGGTGAGTTGCGTGAACTGACCGTTCCGCACATCCAGAATCCAGATATTGTTGTCGCTGCCTAGAGGATTGCCACGGTCCGACGAGAAGGCGATATGCGTGCCGTCATGGCTGAAAATGGGCTCGCGGTCGTCGAAGGTGCCCTCGGTCAATTGATGCTGGTTGGAGCCATCCACGCCCACTTCCCAGAGGTCATAGCCGCCGGCGCGATAACCGAAAAAAATGATGTTCTTGCCGTCCGGCGACCATTGCGGCTGGCGCGCATCGTTGAAGATGTCGGTGATGCGCTTGGCCGGGCCGCCGGCGGCCGGCAAGACCCAGATGCTGCCCTGCAAGTCCACCGCCAGCATCTTGCCGTCGGGGGAAACCGCGACCGCCATCGAAGTGCCTTCATGCACGTTGATGGTCTGACGTTGCGGCGCATGGAGTACGGGCTCTGGTTGTGCAATCGCGGTCCCGGTGATGGCGCAAAGACCGGCAATGACCGGCAGGTAACGACCGCGGCGCATGCATTCCCCCGTTTTCCCCTGTCATAGCAGGAGACAAGTTTAGCGGGAAGATTGAAGACTTGGACAAAGACCTTCCAGATTTGGATTTGTCCATGCGTCGGCGGGCGATGCGTGACGCAGCGCAACAAGCTCGCAATGCGGAGTGCGGATGAAGCTCAGTTGACGGGTTCGTCCAACTCCGCGAGCCGGAATTTTCGTGCCGGACCTGGCAGCAGTGAAAGCGCAGCCAGGCAAGCGCATTTCTCGTCCACGGTCCAAGGCGGACCAGCGGCCTTTCCGATTCGCCCCAACAGTTCACTCACGCCGCGGGCCGCAGGACCGTCAAGAAAATTGGAGGCCGCGCGGTGGGTGATGGCATGCGCCTTGATGCCGGACGATTCCGCAGCTTCGATCAATGCCTCGCGATAGAACACACCTTCTGCCGCGTGAATGAGGGCATGTGAATTTAGGATGTCGCGCAAATCAGGAAGGCGACTTATCGCGGATGCGGCGAGCCCCGCGCCTGCAAGCTTGCGCGTGCCAGCCTCTTCGCGCAGCCGCTCCAGCGCCTGGATGGCGAGAGTGATGGTAGCCGCGCGACAACGGGCTATGAACTCTTCTGCTTCCCGCACCATCATGTTCTCGGCAGCGTGGTAAGGCTGTTTAGAATGAGGTAGCTCGCACAGCATGATCCGCCGGCGCCCGATCAGCTTTGGCTCGGATTGGGACGCGGGCTCCTGGGCCATCAGCACTGAAGCTGCCCAGCCGGAATGAAGACGCAATCCGATCGCGGCAAGAGACGTCATGGACGTTCATGGTTGAACCAGACGGCACTGCAAAGTAGCGCAGCAAAACACACAAAGCGACAGTGAAGTGACAGCCGCTCCACGGAACAAATCCGGGGCTTGCGCCTTTTCCTTTTTCTGCGCTAATCGCGTGTCCCCGGGGAGAAAATTCAGCCGTGTGCCTTAAGGGTAGAAGATGGTTGCCCCTCGCGATCATCGCAGCGGCGCTCGCGCCCCCATCCGCCTTTGCGCAGACTGCATCTTCCGGCGGCTTCGCGGAATTCCTAGCGAACTGGGATGCCACAGCCGCGGCCGCCCGCGCGCAGCAGCCGGGCTGGAGCTCACCCATTGCCACCACAACCCCCCTGTTGGAACAACGTTTCCGCTTCGAGATCGAAGACCAGCATTCTGGCAACGGCGCCAGCACCACTATCCTGGATGGTGGCAGGGGATTGGACCTGATCGTTAGCGAGAATAACGAAATTCAGATTGCGCTGGCGCCTTACGAATTCCGCTCGGGCACCGCGAAAAGTCCCGGCCATACGGGCTTTGGCGATTGGGCATTCCTGCGGCTGAAGCAGCGGCTGGCGTCGAGTCCGGAAGATCAGGATAATTACGTGGTGAGCGCGTGGCTGCAGGTCCAGGCGCCTGTCGGCATCGCGCCCTTTACCAATGGAGAATGGACATTTCTGCCGACACTCGGCTTTGGAAAAGGCTTCGGCTCATTCGACATTCAAGCCACACTTGGCGGCGTCATTCCCACTGGCAATGTCGCCGCGCTCGGACGGCAAATCCAAAGCAACACCGCACTTCAATATCACGTCGCGAAGATTTTCTGGCCGGAGCTCGAAGTGAACTGGACCTATTATGCTGGCGGCCCGCGCGACGGCTTGAATCAGGTATTCCTGACGCCCGGCCTTACCATCGGGCGGTTTCACTTGACCGACGCGACCACTTTCACCACCGGTTTCGGTTATCAGATTGCGATTGCGCCGCCCTATCGCGCAAAGCCGCTCACTCCTGCTTACGGCAATGCATTCCTGTTTTCGGCAAGGGTAAATTTCTAATTGAGTGATCCGTGCGCGCTTCGGATCGCAAGCGCTGCTACGGGTACCTCCCCTGCTGGCGCGTTAATGCGCGCGCAGGGGAGGCAGATCCCGACCAAGCTTCAACACACGCTGATTCGTCTTGGTCCCCGGCTCGCCCGTTTTGCTGACAAATAGGGTAGCAAAAAAACGTGGGGCGGGAAGGGCCAATTATTGAGCATCCTTGGCGTGGTGCGGATCGTCATGGCGCCAGGGCCGATAGCGGTCGAGATGCTTCGCGCGGAATTCCTCCGCGTCGGCGCGATGTTCCCAGGCATGGAATTGATGATCGGTGCCCATATAGCCATCGGAATAAGCGGTCGCGACCTGATTGATGTCGAAACCCTCATCCGCAGCGTAGGCTGTTCCCAGAACCGCCAGGCTTCCAGTCAAGGCAAGTGCAGCTAATTTCACACTGATACGCATGGATATTGTCCCGTTGATTTGACATTACGGGCCTTGGCGTAACATGAATGCGTTATGTGCGCTGTGACGGCGACGGCATCCAAGCCAGTCAAAGCGTCGCAGCCAAGTCAGATCACTAAAAATTCATTCATCTTAATCGCGATTGCGCCCGGTATCCCATTCCGCGCCGACGATTGAATTTCCACGAAACTGGCTTGCCCGCGCTGCTATCGAAGCAGGCTGCGCTGTTCCGCTAAGACAGGACTGGCGGGAAGCGGAAGTGAGGAATCGAGGTGCGCGCTGATCCAGGAAGCGCATGAGATCGAGTTCGATCTCGGCTGATGCAGGCTAGACCCCGTAGGCGGCGAGAAAGACCGAGACCGCCGTGGCAATCGTGGCCTTGATCTCCTTGTCCGTGGGCTTTGGGTGGACGTTCCACAATTTTAACAGCACCAGCTCACCGCGGCACAATTCCACAAACAATGCAGCCATATCCTCGGGTTTCGCCAGCCTGAGCTTCCCCGCCTTCTGGGCGTGTTGAAAAAAATCGCCCAGTATCTGTTTGCCGCGCTGGCGACCGCCCCGGTAAAAAAGGCGTCCCAGCTCGGGAAACCGCGCGCTCTCGGCCGTGATAAGGCGGAACGTCGCGATGTTGTCGTCCTTGAGCCAGAGACGCAGCAGCCGTTCGCCCAATTGCGTGAGGAGCTTCTTGCAATCGGCGGTTTCCCAATCGACGTCGAGAAACATCGCCATCGCGTCGCGGCATTTTTCCTCGATTACAGCGGCGAACAACTCATCCTTGGATGAGAAATAATTATAGAGCGTGGCCTTGGACCCACCCACACGCGCAGCGATGCTGGACATGGAAGTTGCGGCGTAGCCTTCGCCGAGAAAAGCGGCATAGGCAACCTTCAGGATATGTTCGCGTTTCTCGTCGCGTTCGGGTTTGGCGCGGGCAACAGCGGCGGAAGGATTCATGACCGTACCGTACAGTTGTTCTTGACTTGTTCTAATGAGCCGCGCTATTGAGGTCAAGGATTTTGTGACTGTACGGTACAGTTTGGTGGGCCGATGATGCGTACGACATTCCTGCTGCCGATTTTGGCGCTGGGCGTTACTTCCGCCTGCGCGCCCGACCTCGGTCCCCTGCCCCAGCCCAAGCCCGAAGCGAGCCTCGCCAGCCAGAAAAGCTTCACCGCGCCCGCCGCCGAATGGCCCGCCCAGGACTGGTGGACCGCCTATCACGATCCGCAACTCACAGCCCTGATCGCGGAGGGCCTTGCCGGCAGTCCCGATATCCAGATCGCCGAGGCGCGCGTGCGGGAGGCTGATGCGCTGGCTCAGCAATCGGGCGCGGCCCTTTATCCGCACCTGACCGCAAATGGCTCGGTCTCCGTGTTCCGTGAAAGCCTGAACCAAGGCTTCCCCAAAAGTTTCCAGGTGTTCCTGCCCCACGGTTGGCACGGCCAGGCCCAGGTTACCGGCAACGCCACTTACGATCTCGATCTTTTCGGCGCAAACCGCGCGGCATTCGCTGCCGCCACTTCGGACGCCGACGCGGCAGAAGTGGATCTGGCTGGTGCGCGCCTTACGCTATCCACCGCGATCGCCGCCGCCTATGCCGATCTGGTGCAGCTGGTGGCGGATCGCGCCGCTTCGCAGGAATCGCTGACCGAGCGCGAGCAAAGTGCCGAACTGGTGCGCCAGCGCGCCTCGCAGCAATTGGAGAATGAAGGCGAATTGGCCCAGGCGCTTTCGCGCAGCGCCGGCGCCAAGGCCGATCTGGATCAGATAGAGGGCCAGATCGAGCTCGCACGTAACCAGCTTGCGGCCTTGGTGGGCAAGGGGCCGGACAGGGGATTGGACATCGCGCTTCCCGGCGGGGTGCAATTGCGGCCGTTCGGCGTACCTTCCATGCTGGGCGTGGATTTGATCGGCCGCCGCCCCGATATTGTCGCGGCGAGGCTGCGCGCCGAGGCCGCATCTAGCCGGATCAAGGTGGCGCATGCCGCCTATTACCCCAACATCAATCTTAATGGCGATCTGGGGTATCAGGCCATCGGCATCGAAAGTCTGATTTCGCCGGCATCGGTGATCGGACAGCTCGGGCCCGCGATTTCGCTGCCGATTTTCGACGGCGGACGCATCGAAGGCGGCTATCGCGATGCCCGCGCCCTTTATGACGAGTCTGTCGCCAATTATGACAAGAGCCTTACAAACGCCCTGCACGAGGTGGCCGACGCCTTGACCAACCAGCGAGAGTTGGCTGTGGAATTGGCCGATGCCAGGGTAGCGCTGTCGGAAAGTGAAAATGCCTACCGAATAGCTACTTTGCGCTATCAGGGCGGTCTTTCTCGTTATCTCGATGTGCTAACCTCGGAGGATACGCTGGTGGTCCAGCGCCGCAGGGTTACCGATCTTCAAGCACGCGCCTTCGGTCAGGATGTTGCCCTGGTCCGCGCCCTGGGCGGCGGCTTCGAAACAATAGCCGATAGCGCCAAAAATGGCGCCAGCGCCAAGGAATAGGAGCATCCATGTCGGACGCAGCGATTTCCCATTCTCATCCACGAAGCAAGGCGCAAGCACCCTCCGAAACCTCGCGGATGGGGCTTCGCCAGAAGCTTTTCCTGGGGCTCGGCAGCGTTATCGTAATCGTCGGTCTTGGCGTGGCCGGCTGGTACTTTCTGGTTGGACGTTATTATGTCTCGACCGACGACGCCTATGTGCAGGCTTCGACCGCTCAGATCACGCCCCGTATTGACGGCACTTTGTCCAGTGTACCGGCGCGCGATACCGACCATGTGCAACAAGGCCAGGTACTGGCCACCATCGATCCTGCCGATGCCCAGCTTGCGGTTCAGCAGGCGGAAGCCAATCTCCTCCTCGCCCGCCAGCATGTGACCCAATATTTCGCAAATGTCGCCAGCGCAGAGGCACAGGTGAGCGCGCGCCAGGCAGATCTCGCGCGCGCCAAGGTGGATTACGACCGCCGCGCGGCGCTGGCGCAGACCGGCGCGGTCTCGGGCGACGAATTGACCACGGCCCGCAACGGGCTTGAGACGGCACAGGCCGCGCTCGACCAGGCCAAGGAGCAACTCGCCTCGCAGAAAGCCCTGGTGGCGAGCGGCAGCGCCGCCACCAATCCGGAAATCCGCGCCGCCGAAGTGGCGCTCAATCGCGCGAAGCTCGATCTGGAGCGCACCGTGATCCGCGCGCCCGTCGCCGGCATCGTGGCGCAGAACACCGCTCAGGTGGGCCAGCGCGTGCAGGCGGGATCGTCCTTGATGACGGTGGCGCCGGTGGGCCAAGCCTATGTGAACGCCAATTTCAAGGAGAGCCAGCTCGCTCATATTCATCCGGGCCAGGCCGTCACCCTCACCTCCGATCTTTACGGGTCGGACGTGGTGTTTCACGGCACGGTCGTCGGACTGGGCGGAGGAACGGGTTCCGCCTTCTCCATGATCCCGGCGCAGAATGCCACGGGCAACTGGATCAAAGTGGTGCAGCGACTGCCGGTGCGC
The DNA here is from genome assembly GCA_035262545.1 of Rhizomicrobium sp. Lineage (GTDB taxonomy): Bacteria > Pseudomonadota > Alphaproteobacteria > Micropepsales > Micropepsaceae > Rhizomicrobium. The sequence goes on from DATFSP010000197.1 coordinate 18,070, forward strand.
AT
>DATFSP010000198.1:0-16844 GCA_035262545.1 Rhizomicrobium sp.
AAAGAGGGAACGGTCTGGCCCAGCTGCTGACGCAAGTCGCTTGAGCCGGTGCCGTGCGTGAGCGCGTCCGTGCCAAGCACCGTAATGGGCGCAGCCGAATCGGCGGCCGTCATGCCCTGCACGCGCGTGCCGGTGACGATAACCGTTTCCGCGCCCTCGCTGGATTGCTGGGCGAAGGCAGGCGCCACCAACAACGCAAAGGCGGACGCGGACGCGCCAACCAGCAAGCTACTCTTCAAATTAAGCATGAGTTCCCCCGTTAACTAATTGAACTAGAAAGGTTTTTTTGATTCCCCCGACCCGGTCGCTGAGCAAACGAGTCATGTGACTACTTTGTTGGATGGTACTAAGCACCCCGGTCGGATGGATAGTATTATACTAAAGTATTATATTTGTCCAAAGTCGCAAACTTCAGCTATTTCGTCTCGATGAGTGTGTCCGATGCGACAAGCGGGCGCACTCGTAAACGCTGAGCCAAAATCCGTGAAGTTGAAATTAGTCTTCAATATCAACAAGATAAATAAATACTCGTAAGCATTGGATGCTGCTATCGTCAACAGTGTTGTTTAGGTCACACATGCAAAAAAGGCGGATGGCTTTCGCTCATCCGCCTTTTTCGAAGTTGAGGAAAAAGCCTTTAGGGCTTCTTCGCCGCGATGAATTCGATCTCAACCAGCGCGTTGTTGCCGGCCAGAGCGCCCACCTGGAAGGCGGCGCGAGCGGGCTTGTTGGGCTGATCGGCGGTGCCGAAATATTTGAACCAGGACTTGTTCATGCCCGCGAAGTCCATCTTGCCCGTGGCCGGATCGGGCGCCAGGAAGACATGCGCCTGGACCACATCACCAAGGGTCAATCCCAGCTTGGCCAGCTGGCCTTTCAAGCCCTCCAAGGTGGCAGCCGCCTGTTCTTCGGTGTTGGCACCCTTACCAGCCGAACCGCTGATGTAATAGGTGTCGGAGCCGGCGGGCACCATCACCGAGCTGGCGAACGGCGCCTTGTCCATCCCCTGCTGGTTATGGACGATGTCGGCGGCCAATGTGCCGGTCGCGACTAGGCCCAAGCCCAGAGCCGCGAGAGCGGCGTACTTCACTGATTTACGCATAAGTCTTCCCTCCTGAGTATGATTTCACGAATTTATTACGGCCGGGCCGATTTCACGTCGGCCGGATTCACCTTGTCCTTATAATTGTTGCCGAAATGCGTGCGCACATAATTGATCACGTCAGCAACCTGCTGGTCGGTGAGCATATTGCCGAAGCCGGGCATCGCCTTCTGGCCGTTCACCACCACAGCGATCGGATAGCCCGCCACTTCCAGCTTGGGGTTCTTGGCCAGGGCCGGATACATGCCCGCGCCAACCGCGCCCTGGGCGTTGGGCATATGGCAACCTTGGCAAATGCCCTTGAACAGGGCTTCTCCGCCCTGCTCGGTGAAGCCCATGCGGAAGCCGCCGGCCCCCGAGCCTTGGGCGAAAGCGGCCGGCGATAACAGGCCCGCGACCAGGAGCGAGCCTGCAACAACAACAAACTTTTTCATCATCCCCTCCGAACTCAAGCTGACATGGCGCGCTGATGCAGACGCTTGATTGCGTCTAGCGCCGACACGATTGCGCCTTCCTGCCAAGCGCCAAGATGCGAGGCATGCTCGCCCGCGAGCACCATGCGGCCATCGATGGCGCAGAGCGCGTCGTAATTCTTCGCGCGGTTTTCTTCGGTCCATTGCGCGAAGCAGCCCAGCGTGAAAGGCATGCGGTGCCAACCAACCGAAACTCCGGTCTCGAACTCGGTCTTGTATTGCGGATGGATGTTGGCGCCATACTCGACGCAACGCTGCATGCGCTCTTGCGGCGACATGGCGGTGAGTTCGAAGGCGTGGGGGCCAAAAGTGTAGGCGCCCAGGATCACACCCTTCTTCTCGGTCATATATTGCGTGGACGGATAGGAGATCAGCGCGATGGGCTGATCGGTATAGGAAATGCCGCCATAGATGCGCTCATCATCTTCCCACCAGCGGCGCTTCATCTGCAGTCCGGCCTTGAAGCCCGCGCTGTAGGAGAGCGAGTTGATGGCGTTCCTGAGCGGCGCGCCGATCTGCATCGGCACCTGGCTGAGGATGGTCGCCGGGATGGTGTTGACGCACCAATTGGCAGTCGCAGTCTGCACCGGGCCGCCCTTTTGCGAATCCACATAGGAAACGGTGACGCCGCTGGCGTCCTGTTTCACTTCCGTCACCTTGCAATTGTACTTGATCATGTCCTGCGGCAGCGCGCGCACGAAGCCGGCGCTGATGCGATCCATGCCGCCTACCGGCTGGAACATCGTCATCTGATATTCATACTCATGACCGGTAAGCAGTCCCGACCAGAGACCCGATTGCAGCAATTCGCTCATCGCCATGGGCTCGGAATCGGTAGGCTTCCAGGATAGTCCGCCGCCCGGATCCACGTCATAGCCGCGGTGATTGGAAACCAGCGTGCCCTTTTTGTATTGGTAATCCTTGTCCAGCGCGCCCCAGGAGCGAAGCGCCCTGAGCAGAATCTCGGCGTCGTCCTTGGTCACCGCCTGATCGAGCTTGCCTTGCGCCGTGCATTTGGCGAGCAGCTCTGAGACATAGCCGCGAAAATCGCTCTCGACCTCGCGATAACGCTTGGGCTTGCCGCCGAACGCCTTGGTATTGTGGATCATCGCGTTGTAATTGATGATCGAGAAAGGCTCGAGCACAACGTTCAAGCGCTTGCAGTAATCGAGCAGCGCGACATGGTGATGGGGAATCCGCATCGGACCGGGATTCACATAGAAACCGGGATCGAACTGGCAATGCTGGGTAAAGCCGCCCAATTCATTGACGGTGTCGCCGCCGCGGATCGAGATGTTACGCCCGCCCGCCTTATGCTGATATTCCAGCACCTGGACTTTGTAACCGGCGCGGCTCAATTCCATCGCCGCGGTGAGGCCCGCGAGGCCCGCGCCCAAAACCAGCACCGACGCGCCCTTGGGATCGCCCTGCAGTTTGACCGGACCAGTGTAACCAGACTCTCCCGCAAAACCCAGGTCGGTCAGCGCCTGGTACATCACGGCGCTGCCCGCGGCCATGCCGATCATCTGGAATAAAGAGCGCCGGCTCATGGGCGCGAATTTCTGGTCAGCCATTGTTCCTGTCCCTAAATCCCTCGGGCTGTCGTGCGGCCAGATTGCGACCGCACAAATTTTTCTTGCCGTCCCGTCGTCCAAGCACGGCTCTTTTCAGGATGCCGCGACAATTGACGACAATTGACTCGTGCGAACCCCGGGCGGTTCTAACGCAAGGGGTGAAAGCGGGAAAGGGGCGGCGCGGTCGCAGCGCCTAACAATACGCCAATCAAAGTCAGGACAGGAATGCCTCGATCTTGTCGGCCGCGCGCACCAGCTCGGCCAGCGAGGCCGTGCCCATTTTGCGCATCACCTGGGCGCGATGGATTTTCACCGTCACTTCGCTCAACCCCACCTGGGCCGCGATCTGCTTGTTGATCTGCCCCGTCACCACGAGTTTCATGATCTCGCGCTCGCGCTTGGTGAGCGAGCGATAAGAGTTCATCACTTCGAGGATTTGCTCCTCGCTTTCGCGCAACGCCAAGTCCTTGCGCAACGCCGCCTGCACGCACTCCAAAAGTTCCTGTTCACGGAAGGGCTTTTGCAAGAAATCAGCTGCTCCAGCCTTCATGATCTGCACGACCATCGGAATGTCGCCATAGCCGGAAATGAAAATGATAGGAATCCGGTCCTTCTGGGTCGTCAGCCGTTTTTGCAGCTCCAGCCCGCTGGTGCCCGGCAGGCGCACATCCAACACAAGACAGCCGGGCGCATTGGCTTCACGTCTGGCAAGAAATTCTTCCGCGGACATGAAGCATTCCACTGTGTGGCCGACAGATGACAAAAGCTCATCTACGGAGTCGCGGACTGCGGCGTCGTCATCGACGACAAATACTATGGGTGTTCTGCTCAACCTACCCCCCAGGATGACTAGCACCTTCGGATGAGAGCTTTGACCGGCTTAGATTGACACAAGTAATAACTTACGCCCAGGCAAATTTACATGCGGAATAAATTATGCAAATAAAACAGCATGTTAGATGATTAGCCGTTGGTTAAGTTCCCGCCATGTGCGGAGAACAATTGGTGCCCAGAAGAGGACTCGAACCTCCACGCCTCGCAGCGCTAGTACCTGAAACTAGTGCGTCTACCAATTCCGCCATCTGGGCAGATGTCGAAGGCGGCGATGTTTAGAGTTGGCGGCTTGGTGCGTCAACTGAGAACAAGGCGGCGCGACACTCCCCGCGTTGTGAAACAATTGGCGGGAAATCGAGGCGCACGGCCATAGGCGGGCTTGCCCGGCGCGCAGGCGCGAATCGGAGCGCCATGCCCACCTAACGGACAGGCGTGGGCTAAAAAACATGGCAGACAAAAGCCGTTCATCTGGCTAAACAGCACCGCCCGATCGGATTCTTTTCCATGGAAGCAAGACAGATCACTGTTTTCGGTGGCGCCGGATTTCTGGGGCGCTATGTGGTGCGCGCGCTGGCCAAGAAAGGCTGGCGCATCAAGGTCGCGACCCGCCGTCCCAATCGCGCTTTCTTTCTGCGCCCCATGGGCCAGGTAGGCCAGATCGGTTTTGTCAAATGCGATGTGGCCGATGCCGAACAGGTGGGACACGCGCTTTCAGGTAGTCAGGCTGCGGTCAATCTCACCGGCATCCTTTATCAGCGCGGCCAAAGCTTTCAGGACGTGCATGTGGACGGGCCGGCTTTTATCGCCGAAGCGGCGGCACGGCTCGGGCTTCGCGCCCTGGTACACGTCTCGGCCATCGGCGCCGATCCCGAGTCCCTGTCGCGCTATGCAGAGACCAAGGCCGAAGGCGAGAAGCGGGTGCGCGAGGCCTTTCCCGCCGCCGCCATCATGCGGCCATCGCTTCTGTTCGGGCCTGAGGATCAATTCTTCAACCGCTTCGCGGAGATGGCGCGATTCTTTCCTGCTCTGCCCCTGATCGGCGGCGGCCACACGAAATTCCAGCCTGTCTTTGTGGGCGATGTGGCGGCGGCCATCGTCACCGCGCTGGACGATCCGGGTGCGCGCGGCAAGACTTATGAGCTGGGCGGGCCCACCATCTATAGCTTCCGGCAATTGATGGAGATCATCCTCAGTGAAACCGGACGCAAGCGCGCTCTTGTGCCCCTGCCCTTCGGGCTGGCGTTCCTGAATTCCATCTTCCTGCAGCTTATGCCCAAGCCGCTTTTGACGCCCGACCAGGTGAGGCTGCTCAAGCGGGACAATGTCGTCTCGCCTACCGCGCACACGCTGAAGGAACTAGGCATCCAGCCCACCACGGTCGAAGCCGAAGTGCCGTCCTATCTCTGGCGTTTCCGCACAAAGGGCGAGTACGCGGATTTGGCGAGAGAGCGGTAGAACTCGTCCTGTTGGCTCGCTATGGCCGGCCTTGAGCCGGCCATCCATCGCCTAAACGTAAATATAAACCGCCAGCGCGATAGCCGCGGCGATTCGGTACCAGCCAAATGGCTTCAGCCCGTAGCGCGCCACCACCAGAAGGAACTGGCGGATCACGACATAGGCGACGATGAAGGAGACGACAAAGCCCACGGCGATGTTGAGGCCCTGCCCTTGGCTGAGCGCAGCGCCTTTTTTGTAAAGCTCGAACACGGTGGCGCCCAACATGGTGGGAACCGCCAGATAGAAAGTGAATTTGGTCGCGGCCACCCGCTCCACGCCCAATAATTCACCGCCCAGGATGGTAGCGCCGGAACGCGAGGTGCCGGGAATCAGCGAGAAAATCTGGCAAAGCCCGATCTGGAAGGATTTGGACAGAGGCAGCTTCTCGCCGTCGAAATAACGGGGCTTGGGCGAGAGGCGCTCGAACAGCAGGATGATCACCCCGCCGATGAACCAGGTAGCGGCGATGAACGGCATGGCGACGGCCGGATTGAGCAGCGTGGTATCGAGCCACTTCTTCACCAGCACGCCGGCGACGGCCGCCGGCAGGAAGGCCGCGATTATCGACAGCGCGAAACGCCGCGCATCAGGCGAAGACGGCAGATGAATCAAGGCCTGCCAGAAGGTCTGGAAGTAGATCACCACCACCGCAAGGATCGCGCCCAGCTGGATCACGATGGTAAAGACCTCCCAGTCGTCGCCCAAGCCCAGAAGGCGCTCCGCCACCAAAAGGTGGCCGGTCGAGGACACGGGAAGAAATTCGGTCAGGCCCTCGACAATGCCGAGCCAGATCGAAATCAGAATGTCATGCATGAAGAAAATCCCCTGGGCAGTCCGCACAGGTACCATTGCCCGGGCGTGCGCGCCATCGCCACCTTGTGTCGTGGTTTCGAAGTACGCGATTATTTTGATATCAGATCCGTGGCGAACTTCGCCGTGATTCTAAAAATTTCGCCCGGTTCCTATATCGAGTTCACGCGAATTTCAGAATCAGGGACACTAGCGTCATGGGGCGGGCGAAATTCGGAATGCGCGGGATCTGGGTGCGCCGTCTTCTTCTTTGGCTGTTCGTGATTTTGGTGGCGGCGCCGGCGGCGCTATTGCTTCTGTACCGGTTCGTGCCGCCGCCAGGCACGCCGGAAATGATCGTGAGCCTGATCCAGGGCAAGGGCGCCCACTATTCCTGGTCGGACGATATCCCCGGGATCCTGGGCAAATCGGTAATCGGCTCCGAGGACCAGAATTTTTGCCGTCATCACGGCTTCGACTGGAAATCCATCGACCAGGCCATGGCGGCGCATGAGAAAAATCCCACGCGGCAACTGCGCGGCGCCAGCACCATTTCGCAGCAGACCGCGCGCACTCTCTTTCTCGTTCCGGTCAGGAGTTGGGTGAGGAAGGGCATGGAGGCCTATCTCACCGTGCTCCTGGAAACGCTGTGGCCCAAGAAACGTATCCTGGAGGCCTATCTCAATCTCGTGGATTGGGGGCACGGCAATTTTGGCGCGGAGGCGGCGGCCAGGGCCTATTTCCACACCAGCGCGGCCAACCTTACCCGGAACCAGGCGGCGCGGCTGGCGGCAGTCCTGCCCGATCCCGACAAATGGAATGCGGCACGGCCTGGTCCCTATGTGGCGGAACGCTCGGCCGCCTTGATCGGCCGCGCCTATGAAGTCACCCGCGACGGCTTGGATTTTTGCGTTAAATAAGGTGCTCGCTTACAAGGAACACCGCGGGGCCGTTTTTTCGTCCGGCCGCGCGACCCGAAAAAGAGTCCAATGCGCCGCCTGATACACCTGATGCTCTCCCCCAGTTGCCGGCTGGCGCGCTTGATCGTGGCGGAAAAGCGCGTCGCCTGCGATCCTGCCCATGCCGAGGATGCGCGCAATCCCATGCCCGTGTTCGTGGACATGGACGGCACCCGCGCCGAGGGCATTTGGGCGATTGTCGATCATCTGGAATCGAATTTCCCCGAGCGTCCGCTCGCGCCGGAGGATCCAGCCGAGCGCCGCGCAAGCCTGCGCTGGATGGATTGGGCGATGGGCCCATTCCACGAGCAGGTGACCCAACGCATCGTCTATGAAAAGGCCGGGCAGCGTTTCACCGGCGCGCCGGGCCGCCGCGCGCCCGACATGAATGTGATCCGCGCGGGGCGTGAGGAATTGAAGCTCGCGTTGAGCGCGATCGGCCGGGCGCTGGAGACTTCAGGCAATCTCTCGGGCCGCGCGCCGGCCTTGGGCGATCTGGCGATGGCCGCGCATTTATCGGCGCTGGATTATTTCGGCGAAGTGCCGTGGACGGAATTTCCCGCCGCCAGCGAATGGTATCTGCGGATGAAATCGCGCCCTAGTTTCCGCTCGCTCCTGGCCGACCGCGTTCCGGGCCAGCCGCCGGTCAGTCATTATGCAGAGCTCGACTTTTAAATCCGAAATCGTTGCGCGCTCGCTTGCCGAAGGCTTCGATGTGGTGCGCGTGACGGATGCCGCCGCGCAATCGCTCGCCAAGGAAGGTCTCGCCGCCTATCTGGCCCACGGCCACCACGGTGAAATGGAATGGATGGAGGCGCGCAAGGATGAGCGCGCCGATCCGCAAAGCCTCTGGCGGGACGCCCGCTCAGTGATCGTGCTGGGGATGAATTACGGGCCATCGCACGATCCATTGGAGATATTGGCTCAGAAGGACCGGGCCGCGATCTCGGTCTATGCGCTGGGTGAGGACTATCACGATGTGGTGAAAAAGAAGCTCAAGGCAGTGGCGGGTTTCATCTTCGAGAAGACGCGCGCCGACGTGAAGGTGTTCGTGGATACCGCGCCGGTGATGGAAAAACCGCTGGGGCAGAAAGCGGGCCTGGGCTGGCAGGGGAAGCACACAAACCTGGTGAGCCGGGATTTCGGTTCCTGGCTGTTCCTGGGCTCGATCTTCACCACGCTGGAATTGCCGCCGGACGAAAGCGAAGAGGATCATTGCGGCAATTGCCATCGCTGCCTGGATGTGTGCCCGACCGACGCCTTCCCCGCGCCTTATCGGCTGGATGCGCGGCGCTGCATTTCCTATCTCACCATCGAGAACAAGGGCCCTATTCCACGCGAATTCCGCGAAGCGATGGGCAACCGCATCTATGGCTGCGACGATTGTCTGGCGGTCTGTCCCTGGAACAAATTCGCCAAAAGCGCGGCAGAGATGAAATTTCACGCCCGCGCCGAAGCGCCCCATCTCGCGGATCTGTGCGGCCTGGATGACGCGGCGTTCCGCAGCCTGTTCCGCAAATCGCCGGTCAAGCGCATCGGCCGCGACCGTTTCTTGCGCAATGTGCTGATCGCTGTGGGGAACAGCGGCGATCCGTCCTTGGCGGAGGAAGCTCACGCGTTGCTGGACGATCCCTCGCCTTTGGTGCGCGGCGCGGCGGCCTGGGCGCTATCGCGTCTGATGCCGGAACAAGAATTCGCCGTACTGGCGGCTAATCGCGCGGCAAATGAGTCCGATGCCAGTGTGAAGGAAGAATGGCACGCGATTTGAATCATCTTTCCAGAGGCGGGCTCCATGGGCGGACTTCGATCCGCAGCTCGAAGCTGGACATGGTGTGTTGCGGAATTCAGCGCGAAGTGGCGTCCAGTTCATTCAATTCCTGGCGCGCGGTTTCGGCCGCCTCGCCGCTGCTCTGGACTTTCAGCACATTCTGGAAATCGCGCCGGGCCGCCGCAACATCGCCCGCATGTTTGGCGATCTGCCCACGCTCGACCAACGCCTCCGGTGCCAAAGGCTTGAGCGTCAGCGCCTGGTCCACATCCTGGCGCGCCTCCTTCAATTTTCCTTGCGCGTCGCGGGCGCTGGCGCGCAGCACCAGAAAATCAGGGCGACGGGGCTGAAGCGACAGTGCTTCGTTCAGATCGGCCTCGGCCTCGGCCCAGGATTTTCGCATCGCCTGGGCGCGGGCGAGGTCGGCATACAGATCCGCGTCATTGGCCGACAATGCCAGGGCTGCGGAAAAACTCGCCACCGCCCTGTCGGCGTCGCCCGCCATCATCCAGGCATTGCCGGCCTGGGCAAAGACATCCGGCCTGAACTTTCCCATGTCGGGCGCGCGGCCCAATCGATCAAGTCGCGCGGCCGCTTCGGGATAGCGTTTCAGCTCCACCAGCGCGACGGCGGCGCAATGTTCGGCGGGCGCGCCACCCTTGTTCTTGCTCCATTCCGTGGCCATGGACAGCGCGCGCGCGGGATCGAGACCGGCGGTGTGAAGACAATCGGCATAGCGCGCGCCCGCGGTTTCGGCCGCGCGGACGGGCGTGGACAGCGCGGCGAATACGAGGCCCGACAAAAGACACAATCGGCTGGCGAACATGCCTCTCTCATAGAACAATCCTCCTTGCGGTGCGAGGGTTCACATCATCTGCTAGGCTGCACCTTCGGGAGAAAAATTCATGCGGTTGCCGTTACCTTTGCTCGCGTTCCTCGCCCTGTTCGCTTTTCCGGCGCTGGCGCAGGATCAGGTGCAGGGTCTGCCGCCGCGCGCCGCACCCACCGCGCATGTGCAGGTCGAGCAATTGGCGGTGGTGGACGCAACGCCCAAATTCGACGCCGCGCGCGCGACGGACGCCTATCTCGCGCGTGTCGGCGGCGCGGCGCGGGCCCGCTCCGACGCGTATTTCGAAGGCGGTTATTGGCTGATACTGGTGAATCTGCTGTGGACGCTCGTCGTGTCGGGGCTCATTCTGTGGCTGGGCGTCTCCGCCGCGATCCGCGACTGGGCGGCCGAAATGACCCACAGCCGCGCGTCACAGGCGATGATCTATGGCGTGGCCTATGTGGCGATCATGGCGGCCGGGCAATTTCCCTTGACCGTCTATGAAGGCTATTTCCGCGAACATTCCTATGGTCTGTCGAACCAGGACTTCATGAGTTGGCTGGGCGATTACGGCACCAGCCTCGCGCTGGCATTGGTGGCGGGGCTGATCTTCGTGCCCCTGCTTTATGGGGCGATCAAACGCGCGGGCCAAAGCTGGTGGCTGTGGGGCGCGGGCCTTACTATTCTGTCCGGGATCGTGGTGACGGTAATCTTACCCATCTTCATCGCGCCTTTGTTCAATCATTATTCGGCGCTGCCCAAGAGCCCGCTCAAGAATGAAATCCTCTCGCTGGCGCGCGCCAACGATATTCCAGCCGACAATGTCTGGCTGGTGGACGCCTCGCGGCAAACCAACCGAATTTCGGCCAATGTGTCGGGCTTTCTGGGCACGACCCGGATCAGCCTCAACGACAATCTTGTGAACCAGGGCACCCAGGATGAAGTGCTGGCGGTACTGGGCCATGAGATGGGCCATTACGTGATGGGCCACATAACACGGCTGATCCTGCTCGGCGGATTGGTCACCATCACTGCTTTCGCTTTCATGCATTGGGGATTCATTTTCTTGACCGGCCTGTTCGGCGGGCAATGGCAGGTGAGACGCGTGGAAGACGTTGCAGGTCTGCCGGTGCTGGTGGCGCTAGCCAGCATCTTCTATTTCCTGGCCACGCCCGTAACCAACACGATCGTTCGCACCACCGAGCACCAGGCGGATATTTTCGGGCTGGACGCGGTGAGAAAACCCGACGCTTTCGCTACCGCCATGCTCAAGCTTTCCACGTACCGCAAGCTCGAGCCCGGCAAGTGGGAAGAGATCATCTTTTATGATCATCCGTCCGGGCGCACACGCATCATGGACGCGATGATCTGGAAGAAGGAGCATATCCGCGACACCGACATCCGCGACACGGTGAGTCCGCAATAGAATTTCCACCAATTTTTGGTGATGCGCCGCTATCAACTGGATGGCCTGGATTTCCAGGCCATGACAGTCGTATCTTTCCCGGCGGGCGTAAAATCCATCGACTATCCAGAATCTCTCACCAGCCTCCAACGGAGTGAAATCATGCGAACTCTGCTCATGCTGGCTCCGGTGCTTTCGATGCTTGCGTCGCAAGGCAGTGCGCCGCTGAAGAATGCCGGTTTTGAGGCCGCTGTCCCCGCAGAGTCCTGGCAGGTCGACCCGTCCGAAACCAAGCAGGCATTTTCGCTGAGCCTGGACAAAGCGGGGGCGAAGGAGGGGCGTCAGGCGCTGCTGGTGGCCGCGGATCATCCAACGCACCTGACGCTCAGACAGGAAATCTTTCTTCCGGTCGGAACATTGTGGCGGCTGACCGGTTGGGTGAAATCCGACGCCTCGGCGGTTGCAGCGAACAAGGACCCGTATGCCGACATCTTCGTGGCCGGACCGCGCATCGGCATCGAGGCGCAGGCCGGCGACCAGGGGTACAGCCAGGCGCCCGCCAGGTCAGGCGAATGGCAGCAGGAGAGCGTCGTTTTCCGTGTCCCCTCCCCCGGCAGGATCAACGTCACCCTCAACGCGCTCGGCAATCAGACCGGCAAAGCGTGGTTCGACGATATAAAGCTGGAACGCCTGGCCGAGCCTCTCGACGAGCAATCGGTCACCATTTCCGGCACGAGGCTCAGCAAACGTCCGATCGACTTGAAACAAGGGGGGCAGTTCATCGAACCCCTGGACAATCTGATGCCATCGATGGTGGCCCAGCAGGTAGACTCCACCAGCTTCGAGCAGGAGACGCCATGGACCTATGCCTACAAAAAGGAAATCGATAAGCCCCACCGTCCCTGGTACCCGGACGGCAGTGTGCATGTCGCGGCCTACTCGTTCGATACCGGCCATCCCTTCAACGGCAAGCGTTCGCAGAAGATCGTGCTGCCCGTGCCGAATACATGGGCGGGAATCTCTCAGGATGGTTTCTATCTCGATGCCGGACACGCGTACCGGCTAAGGCTGCACCTGCGGAGCGACGGGAATGTTCACGTGCGCGCGTCGCTCCATGGAGACGGCGGAATGGCCGCAGGCCCTGTTTCGCTGGGCAATGGATCGGCGGACTGGCGCGCGGCCGAAGCCCTGCTGACAGCAAAACGCAGCATGCGCAATGCCACGCTGACGATCGAGTTCGAGGGACCGGGCACGCTTTGGCTGGACCGGGTGTACCTGATCGACAAGGACGCGGTGTTGGGCCTGTGGAGGCCGGACGTCGTGGCGGCCCTCAAGGCGATGAATCCGGGAATCGTTCGCCTGGGCGGGAGCACGATCGAGCCTTTTGAGTGGGAGGACACGCTGGGTAACTGGGATACGCGCGTACCTTTCCCGGACGATCCCTGGGGCGGCTTGCAGGAAAATTTCGTAGGCGTCGAAGAATTCGTACAATTGATTCAGTACATCAATGCCGAGCCCGTCATCTGTGTGCGCTGGACGGGCAAGACGCCGAAAGATGCGGCGAACGAGGTCGAATATTTCAATGGCGGGGCCGATACCGAATGGGGCAGTAAACGCGCCAAAAACGGCCACCCCGAGCCGTATCACGTAAAGTACTGGGAAGTGGGAAACGAGGTTGGCGGCGCCAAGTACGACGCCTCGTTGAAGGGATTTGCACAAGCCATGAAAAAGGTGGATCCGTCGATCAAGATCCTCACCTCCTATGACAGCCCTAACACCGTGCGGCTGGCGGGAAGCGCGATCGACTATCTGAATCCCCACCAATACTCCGTCGGAGACCTCAATGGCACCGAAGCCGAACTGAGACAATTGCAGAAAGAAATCGCCGAGGATGGCAACGGCAAGGACATCCGCGTGGCGGTGACCGAGTGGAACAGCACGGCAGGCGATTGGGGACTGAAGCGCGGCATGCTGATGACGCTGGGCAATGCCCTTACAGATTCCCGCTACCAGAATCTGATGCATCGCTACAGCGATCTGATCGAATTCGCGAACCGCTCGAATTTGTCGGACAGTTTCGGTTCAGGCGTGCTGGAGCCGGGACCGGGATGGCTCTACTTCACCCCGACCTATTATTCGCAAATATTATACCAGCGCGCGGCGGGATCCTTCCCTCTCAAGATCGAGCGGACGAGTTCGCTTCCATTTTATCTGCAAGAACCCGATCTGGATGCGACGCTGAGTCCGGACAGCAAAACGCTGCGCATTTATGCCGTGAATTCGACGGGCGGGACGCGCAACGTCAAATTCCATCTCAATCCGGACCTGGGGTCCGTGCAGACGGGACAAACTTATGTCCTGGGCGACAGCGAGCCAAACACGGATTCAGAGGCGATGAATTCCCGCGACGCGCCCAACAGAGTCGGCGTGAAAAAGCAGGCAGCCCACCTCGCCGGGCCGGAATTTGACTATGGTTTCGCGCCCTTCACGGTAACGCTGCTCGAACTCCGATTGCGCGGAAACAATTCCGCGGGACGATGAGCCCGGCGAAAAAGCGTGGGAGCCCGGACGAGTTTTCGAGCTCCCACGATATTGCGTTACGCGGATTCCAACACCGGTCGCACTTTATCCTGGATTGTTTCTTGAGGTACTCCCGGGATCATCTCGACGGATACCTCCATGCCGACAGGAAACTCCTGGAAAAGTACGAATTGATGATACGCGCCGTCGAACCTGACCCCATCACGGTGCTCTCCGTTGCGCCGCCACAGAGTCATGATTCCCACGGGTTCGCGCTGCGCGAACGTCGCGATCGACACCTCTCCGACATTCCACGCTTTTTGCAAGCGGGCCGGAATGCCCGAAACGATGAGCCGCGTGCCCGGGCGCAGGCAAACGGCGACTTGCGGCGCATCGAGTGCAACAAGGCCGACAGACCCGTAGCCGCCAATCTTCTCGGTCCGGAGCTGGTCCCCAGTTTTCGCATCCCTTCGCGCAAAAGACTCCAAGGAGTAGTCACACATGGCAAGCCTCTACATCTAAAACCTCAACTCAGGATGGCCGCACCATCGCAGCCATGCATCGATCCTAGCACCTTGTATTTGGGCTTTTAGAGGAACTCGGAATTTCTTGGACCTGTTGCACGAAGTCCATGATCACCGGATTGTGGCATTTGATTTCATCCCTGACGGCGCAACAGCGCACATCACTTTCGGTTTCCCGTTCACCAACATGATACAAATTTGCCAAACGCAACGGCGGGACCGCCCGATACGCGGGTTTTCTTCCGCGGCGATCGGGAGATGCATAGGCCCTTAGTCCAACTGGCAGCACCCCGGCACACCGCATAGCGTCTGCGCAACCCCGCTGGCGCGCCGCGGGTCTCATGGTTTCGCACCGTATTCCAGCTGCATTGAAAGGACCTCGCCATGGCCGCGAAGCTTCCAAACATTCTGATTCTCTGGGGCGATGACATTGGAATCTGGAACTGCTCTTACTTCAGCCGCGGGGGCATGGGCTACCGCACCCCAAACATTGACCGCATCGCAAACGAAGGCGTCGCTTTTACCGACTATTACGCGCAGCAAAGTTGTACGGCTGGGCGCGCGTGCTTCATTACAGGACAAAACCCTATCCGCACGGGATTGACAAAGGTCGGCATGCCGGGCGCCGCCATAGGACTGCAGAAGGAAGACCCTACAATCGCTGAGTTGCTGAAACCGCTCGGCTACGCCACCGGCCAGTTCGGCAAGAACCACCTCGGCGACCGGAACGAGTATCTCCCGACCGCGCACGGCTTCGACACGTTCTTCGGAAATCTCTATCACCTGAATGCCGAGGAAGAGCCGGAGCTTCCGAGCTACCCGAAGGATCCGAAGTTCAGGGAGAAGTTCGGGCCGCGCGGCGTGCTCGATTGCGTTGCGACCGACAAGGACGATTCCACTGACGAGCCGCGCTGGGGGCGCGTCGGGAAACAAAAGGTCAAGGACACTGGTCCGCTGACGAAAAAACGCATGGAGACCATCGATGAGGAGATAACCGCCCGGGCGCTTGCCTGGATGGAACAGCAAGCCAAGGCACAAAAGCCCTTTTTCCTCTGGTACAACGCAACCGCCATGCACATGCGAACTCATCTGGCGGAAAAAAATCGTGGCAAAAGCGGAATGATCGACGACTATAGCGATCGAATGGTGGTTCATGACGAGCAGATCGGCATGATGCTCAACAAGCTTGATGAACTCGGCATCGCCAACGACACCATTGTCATGTACTCGACCGACAATGGCCCCGAGAATGACACGTGGCCGGATGCCGCAAATACACCCTACCGCAGCCAGAAGGACACAAACTGGGAGGGCGGCTGGCGCGTGCCGTGTTTCATGCGTTGGCCAGGGAAGTTCAAGGCCGGCACCGTGCTAAATGGTATCGTTAGCCACATCGATATGTTCCCGACGCTGCTTCATGCGGCCGGTAACCCGACCGTCAAAGAGGATTTGCTGCAGGGACTGCAGGTCGGAACCAAGAAATTCAAAGTCCATCTCGATGGGTACAATGTTTTGCCTTACCTGATGGGAGAGGTAGAGCAAAGCCCCAGGAACTCGATCTTTTATTTCAGTGACGACGGCGATTTGATGGCCGTTCGTTGTGGAGACTACAAGTTGTGCTTCGCGGTGCAACGGGCAAATTCGACAGACGTCTGGGCTGAGCCGCTCGTGAAACTGCGGGTGCCGCACATGTTCAATTTGCGTCTCGATCCTTTCGAGCGGGCCGAATTCAATTCAAACGTTTATTGGGATTGGCAGTTTAATCACATACCGCTGCTGTATGAGGCCCAAGCCCTTGTCGCTGAGCAAATTGAGGGCTTCATCAAGTTCCCGCCGCGGCAAAAACCGGCTTCCTTTAACTTGGATGCTGTATTGGCGCAGGTATCAAAGCCTCATGGCGCTTAGGGCACGGCGAACAGAAGGCTGACGTGTCAGCAGTTGGGCTGGCTTGGGCTTAGGTCCAAGCCAGCCGAAATGGTGACATTCCTCGTACCAGCGCAAGTTGCACCGCCTTAACATTCCCTTTTTGAGGTCGGTAACCTAGACGGTGCTGTCGCGTTGACTTGTTCTCGCCGCACAAAAAAAGGACGTATCCGGCGGTGCCGTATCTCTCTCGCAAGGCGCCTCGACGAAACCCCTCGGTGAAATTAGCCCAACGTCCAATGGACGGCCCGGGAACATAGCGGCTCTGATCCGGAGTCCCATGCAAAGTCCAGCGTGGCGCAAGGCTGCCCTCGCACTGGGGGCAATGCTCGGACTTTTCGGGTGTGTCGGCGGCGGTACGGCGGTGATGAACAAGCCTTTGCCGCCCGCGACGCTGGTCGGTGACGGCCCGATATCACGAGGCGGCTACCGCGTCGCCGGCATTCACGGTAGCCAATCAACCGGTACAATGGTGCTGCTCGCCTTCTCGGGCGGGGGCAAACGCTCGGCCGCCTTCGGCTATGGCGTGCTGCGCGGCCTGCGCGATTTTGCGCGCCAGGCTGCCAGCGCACCACCTGGAGGCAGAGTCGAAGGATGTCGTAAAGCTCGTAATGGGCCTGATCGCGACTTTGTCGGCCTTGGTGTTG
>DATFSP010000199.1:0-7906 GCA_035262545.1 Rhizomicrobium sp.
CTGGGGCACATGGAGCACGACGCTTTTCGCCTCTCCGGCCGCCAGGTGGATGCGATCAAAAGCCGCCAGACCCCGCACGGGGAAGGCAACACGGGGAGGCCGGTCTGTCGGGGCACTCAGATAGGCTTGCGGCACTTCATCGCCGTCTTGTGGGCCCGTGTTCTTAAGTTCAAAACGCACATCCAGGCCACCATCGGCCGATTTGATGACTGCCAGCCCAGAATAGACGAAGCTGCTGTAGCTGAGGCCATGGCCGAACTCAAAGAGCGGTGCGATTTTCATCGCGTCGAACCAGCGATAACCCACGTTCACGCCTTCGCTGTAGACGGTCTTGTTGTTCACGCCCGCTGCCGAACGCTCGGGAAAGCGGGGATCGTTGGCGGGATAATCCTCAAGGCGGCGGCCCCAGGTTACCGGCAGGCGACCGGCCGGATTGGCCTTGCCCAGTAGCAGATTGGCCGTCGCCCATCCACCTTCATCGCCGGGCCACCACATTTCCAGAATCGCTTTCACGCGATCCGCCCACGGCATGGCGACCGGTTGGCTGGTATTCAGCACCACGATCGTATTCGGGTTGACCGTCAACACATCCTCAACCAGACGGTTCTGCTCTCCAGGAATGACAAAAGCGGGAACGCGTCTCGCCCAAACAAAGACGATTGCCGTTTTGGCACGTTTGGCTGCAGCGATGGCCGCCTGATAATCCTTGTTGCGCCGATCCGGTGTGTACCAGCTGAGCCGAAGCTGCACCGGCATCCTTGAGGTGTCCGGACTGATGACAATCTTGATCGCATGCGGGCCGGCGCTCAGGTCTATAGCGTGGCGCACATTGTCCAGCCCGTCGGTGGTGGGGATCACGTTGTCCTGGTTTGCTTGCAAGATGTCCCCATGCACATCGCCTTGAAATGTGCCTGTCACTCCAATGCGCTTGCCATCGACATAGAGGCTGGCATCCGTGCCAAGGACTTGCAGATAAAGCCAATAGGTCCCGCTTTTGGCGACGGCAAGCGTGCCGGTCCAGATCGCTTTGGTGTCGGCGGGCAGGGCATTGCCACCCTTTACGGTGAAGTCGATCCTGCAGTCGGCGTGCATCCCATCTTGGTCGCGATATTCCAGTCCCGGCTTACCGTCGTGGCTCAAGGCTTCGGAAGGAATGGGTTCTCCGGTCATGTCATCCGCCACCGCAAACGAAATATTGGAATTGCCGGAAATACGTTTGAATGCGTCGAGCGGCCCCACTTGACGCCCAGTAAGGCCCATGGAGCGTTCTCCGTTGATTCCAATGGCATCGACCTGCCCGGCGGTAGGGCCGATCAGCACGACGGAATCGAGATCTGCTGGCTTCAGGGGCAGGTCGCCGCCCACATTCTTCAGCAGCACCGCCGCCCTTTCTCCCGTCTGCTCAATGATCCGGGCATTGGCTTCGACGGATTGCGGGGTCACATCATGCTTCGACCCGCCGTCCAGCAGGCCAAAACGATTCATCTCGTACAGAATGTGTCCAGCGGCGCGGGTAACCGTCGCCTCACTGACCGATCCGTCGGCCAACGCCTGAGCGATGGTCTTTGGCACAACTTTCATGCCGATATCAGCGTCGTTGGTGGCGACCACAGCTTCTTCCGGTATCGTCCCGCCATAAATGTCACCCATAGTTTCGCCATTGGGATCGGCGGGCGGCGGCACTGCGGCAGGCTCGGCGCCAAGAAACGCGGGTTCCTGTTTGCCCTCACTGTCAGGCCCGTCGATCATTTCCATGTCGAGCCCGTCATTCATGAATTCCGCGGAATGGGTGGCGCCCCAGTCCGAGATCAATATTCCCTTGAAGCCGAACCGGTCGCGCAGAACGCCCGTCAGCAAAGAGCGATTGCCACAGGCATAGGGCCCGTTGAGATGATTGTAGGAGCACATCACTGCCGCCACGTCCGCTTTCACGGCGGCCTCGAAGGGAGGCAGATAAATTTGATGCAGCGTCTGCTCGTCGATCCACACATCGGTGGCAGTGGTGTCATAGCCTATGAAATGCTTGGCCACCGCCATCACATGCTGGGACTGGATACCCCGGATGACGGCCGCGCCCATCTCGCTGGTGAGCAGCGGGTCCTCGCCATAGGTGTTGTATGCCCGGCGGAAGGCCAGATCGCGATCAATATTGATGTAGGGCTGGAGCGCCACGTCGATTCCCAGCGCGCGGGCTTCGCGGCCGATCACCACACCATTCTGTTCCGCCAGCGAGACGTCGAAGGTGGCGGCAACGCCCATGGTCGCCGATTCAGCCTGCGAGGGATGGCGTGTGAGCACGCCCGGCGGCCCATCAGCAAGACGCAATCCCGGAATGCCCAGCCGGGGCACGCCGGCGATATACCCGGCCTGGCCTTGGTAATCGTGCGGATCCTCCCGGCTGTCATGGATCAGTGTCAGCTTCTCTTGCAGCGTCATCCTGCTGAGCAGCTCGTCTACCCGTGCGTCGCCCATGACAACGGGCACACTGTCCTGCGCGAACGCCAAATGCGCGCCGCAGACCAAGGCGGCAAGAGCAGAAAGAATTTTCGGGAAATGGTTCAGTGTGCGCTCGCTCTCGCCACGTTCGTAAAGTGACCAATAAATCGGATAGCGTAACGCCCGAATCCGGTCAGGTGCCCGAAATAGCGCGAGGCATTTTCTTTTGGCAAGTTCCGGTACATCCCCTGATGCTCCAGAATAGCAAACGGATTGCCCGGTGAAAGCCGTTCAGGAGCGGCTGCAAGGAAAAAGTGGCACGGTTCGAGTGCCAGCCAACCCCGGTATTTTTTGGTTCGGGAGCGGACCAGGCGTGCCGTAACGATGTCGCAGACAAGGCGCCGGTTCCACAATCAGACCGGTGGATAGTGCTTGCTTTGGTGCAGAGCGGGATTATTAATTACCGCGTATAGAAATAGTACCAAATTACGTCGCTGTACCTGTTTTCAGTATGGGAAAGCGTTAGGCGCGCCCTGGGTTCGACGCACCTGTTGATGTGTTCGCTTATTACAGCTTGGCCGCCGGAATTTGGGCTGGCCGCTCGAACAACCTCCGGGGTGTGGAATGGATGGACTAAAGACCAAGCAAACCAGCAACGCCCTCCAAAGTGTCGTGTGGAACTGCATGGTCCGCACCCTCTCCCTGACGGCCGAGGAAGCGAACGCTGTGCGGACCGGCATGGGGCCGGCCGAGAACGCACCGCCCGGGAGCGAACTTGCGAAGGATGATGTTTTCTCGGAACTTCGGTCGCCGCGAATCCTTTTGCAAGGTTGGGCCGCCGAGCAGCAGGTATTGGGCGATGGCCGACGGCAGATATTCCGCTTTGTTTTGCCAGGCGATGTTTTCGGCTTGCAGATGACGCCCCATGCTTCAATGGCCAACGTGACTGCGGTTTCGGCCGTCACCCACGCGCCCCTTCGATTGTCCAGCCCGTTAGCCGAAGAAGGAGGACCCACGCCCGTATTTGCCAAAATAGCGGACATCTTATTGGCCGAATTCATCCGGGAATTGCAAAATCAGGTTGTGCGCCTAGGGCAATTGTCGGCCTATGAGCGTGTAGCTCATCTAATGCTGGAGCTGTATTTTCGCTTGGACCGTGTGGGGCTTACCAAGGGTCTGACTTTCGAAATGCCCTTGTCTCAAGAGATTCTGGCGGACGCGCTTGGCCTGAGCGCGGTGCACACGAACCGCGTCTTGCAGAAGTTGCGAAGCGATGGGCTGCTCGAGATACAGCGCAACACCTATTGTCTGATGGATCTGAGAAAGCTTGCGCTGATAGCCGATTACGGTGCGCTTCGGCGGCCAATTTAGTCCTAGGCGCGCCAGTGAACGGATTGTGTTGGCGAAGGCGTGCGCCGGGGCGCATAATGCCCGAAACAAGCGGGCGTCCCGCGGCATAATCGAGCGATTACCGAGGCATATCCAGATGGCAGGCGATTTATCGAAGCATCAAGGGGCGCCTCGCACCACCGTCGTCGGAGTGGGTGCGTCGGCAGGCGGCGTAGCCGCCCTGAGCAACTTGTTGGAAGCGCTTCCCTCCGATCTCGGCGCGGCGGTAGTGGTGATCGTCCATCTTGATCCCAAGTCTCGCAGCGAACTGCCCCACATTCTGGAATCGCATAGCCGCATGCCCGTCGTGCAAGTCGCCAGCAGCACGCCGTTGGAGGCGAACCGCGTATATGTGATTCCTCCCGACCGGGAACTGCAGATCGACGACAATGAGATATCTGCAGTGCCATTTGCCGAGCCGCGCGGCCAACGTGCGCCCATCGACAGTTTTTTCCGCTCTCTCGCAAGCGAACATGGTGACGGTTTCGCTGTCATCCTGACCGGGGGAGGATCGGATGGCGCAGTGGGGGTCAAGGCGGTCAAGGAGTCGGGCGGCATCATCCTGGTGCAGGATCCGGCCGAGGCAGAGCATCCGTCAATGCCTTCGGCCGCCATTGCCACCGAAGTCGCGGACTTCGTTCTTCCCGTTCGGCAGATGGCGGAACGGCTGGTCGAACTGATCAAGGTTAAGGACCATGTCGTGGACGGTCAGAAAAACCTTGACGAGGAAGAGGATTTGCGCCGCATCCTGGCGCATCTGCGCGTGCGAACAGGCCATGATTTCTCGCACTACAAGCGCTCCACGATCATGCGACGCATCTTGCGGCGCATGCAGGTGACGCGGAAGGAGAAGCTGGGCGACTATTACGCGCAACTGCGCGACAATATGGAGGAAGTCCAAGCCTTGTTGGCCGACCTTCTGATCTCGGTCACCACGTTCTTTCGCGATCCCAAAGCCTGGGAAGGGCTCGCCGCAAACGTCATCCCGCAGCTGTTTCGCAACGATCAGCGCAATCCGGTGCGGGTATGGGTAGCGGGCTGCGCGACCGGCGAGGAAGCTTATTCCATCGCCATGCTGATGATGGAGGAAGGATCCAAGCACGAATTCCGGCCCGAAATCCAAGTCTTCGGTTCGGACCTGGACACCAGGGCTCTCAATATCGCTCGCGAGGGCCGCTATCCGGCGTCCATCGAAGCGGATGTCAGCGAGGACCGGCTCAGGCGCTTCTTCACCCGCGATGGCGAGCATTACCGCGTGAAGCGCGAGCTGCGCGACGCGGTCCTGTTCGCAAATCACAGCCTCCTCAAAGACCCGCCATTCTCCCGGCTGGATTTGGTGACCTGCCGCAATCTTCTCATCTACCTCGATCGCGACCTGCAGCAGCAGGTGCTGGCGACACTGCATTACGGCCTCAACCCAAGCGGATACCTGTTCCTGGGCTCGTCGGAAGCAGGCGAGCATCCCGATGGCCTGTTCCGGGTGGTGGACCGGGATTCCCGCATCTATCAATCGGCAGGCCGCGTGGCGGAGCGGCTGCCGGCGCTTCCCCGGATTTTGGGCATACCGACCGAGCATCTCGGCCTCTCGACGGCGCCTATACCGCTCAGCGCGCGCGGTGCTCAAACCGCGCACAGGGAAGCATTGGAGGCAAACGCCCCGCCTAGCGTGCTGGTGGATGAGACCAACAGGGTCCTGCATCTTTCGGAAAATGCCGGCCGCTACTTGCAGCCATCCGCCGGTCCCCTGACCAATGATGTCACGGATCTCGTGCGCCAGGAACTACGCTTCGAGTTGCGCGGCGCCCTGCATCGCGCGTTCGACCGGGGCGAGTTCACGCTCTCCGGCGCCATCTATGCGCGCTTCAACGGCGCCGCCAACAGGGTCTATCTGCAAGTACGGCCCTTGGTGGAAGACGATGAGAAGAAAATCTCTCGCGCGCTGATCTTCTTCATCGAGGGGGAACTCGACAAATATGGCGCTGGTCTGGTCGAAACTGGCGAGCCATCCAGCGAAATGATGGAACGGCTCAAACAAGAGCTGGAGCTTTCCCAAGCGCGCCTTCGCACCACCCGCGAGGAGTCAGAGGCGGCCAACGAGGAATTGCGCGCCGCCAACGAAGAACTGCAATCCATCAACGAGGAGTATCGCTCTACCGCCGAGGAACTGGAAACCAGCAAGGAAGAACTCCAGTCCATCAATGAGGAATTGCAGACGGTCAACAGCGAATTGAAGCTGAAATTGGAGACGGTATCGCGCGCGAATTCCGACCTTCAAAATCTGATGGCGGCAATGGATTTCGGCACCCTGTTCCTGGATCCCGGCCTGCGTATCAAGCGCTTCACGCCAAGGCTCGCTGACCTTTTCAGCATCACGCCCGGCGACGTGGGCCGGCCAATCACCGATTTCACACACCAACTGGATTACGAGGGACTGGTGACGGACGCGCGCACTGTGCTGGATGACCTTGCGCCGATCGAGCGTGAAATCAGAAGTCGCAAGGGCGGCTGGTATCTGGCGCGGATCCGGCCCTATCGCACGGTTGACGACAAGATCGACGGAGTCGTCGCCACCTTCATCGACGTGACCGAAAGGCGGGAGATGGAGGACGCGCTCAGGACCAGCGAGGAAAGATTGCGGCAGGAAATGCGGCTGGTGGAATTGTCCCGCGCCCCAATCGTCGTGTGGGAACTGGATGGCGGCATCCTGCAATGGAACCGAGGGAGCGAGGAGCTTTACGGCTACAGCCGCGAAGAGGCCCTGGGCAAAAGCAAGGAAAGCCTGCTTGAGACCAATGTGCCGGGTTCCTCATTCGACAAGGTCAAGGAGGCGCTGCTGCGCGAGGGCAGTTGGAAAGGGAAACTCAACCGGACAGCCAAAAACGGCAAGAAAATAGCCGTAGAAAGTCATTTGGAGTTGATCCAGACGGGCGGACGCCGCTCAGTCCTCGAGAGCAGCCGCGAGATCTCGGAGAATTAGGAGAAATAAAAGGCAGCTATTCGGCCGCCTTTTCGACGGCGATCTTGCTTTCGCCGCCCTCGGGATGGACCCAATCCGCCTTAAGCAAAAGTTGGACAGCTTCTTCGCGCTCGGCGGCTTGTCTGGCAGCGTCGTCCCAAAGCCGGGCCGACCACTCGTTCTCGTTCCCGGAAGCGTACTGTTTCTTGGCGAGATCGCGGCATAAACGCACCCGCTCATTCAGCAACCGCTGCACCTTCGAAATACAGTTTCCCAGCAAGTCCAACTGGGTGGCCGCCAGGACCTCAGCGGTCATCACATGCCCGATATGGCAGCGAAGAGAGATCAGGCTTCCGACATTCTCTCGCCGCATGGCGCCGCCGCATTCCGGACAGGTTTGCGCGATCGGTTCGGTAAGCGCAAATCCCTGTTCCATGGGATGCCCTCCATAGACACCGCCTTTCTCCCCACCGGGCTCGTGCGCTAACCGCACAAGCAGGCGCGCAATCTCGGAAAGCGGTAAACAATAGTCCACTGAGACATTCTCCAGCGCGCTCCTGGGCATCTCTGGGGACATGGCGTCGGATGGCGTTTGTACGATCGCGACCCCACCCCGCCGCTTGATTTCGTAAAGACCGGCAGTTCCATCATTCAACCGCCCGCTCAACACGACCCCGATCGCATCGGAACCGTAGGCGGCCGCTGCGCTGCGAAATAGCGGGTCAACCGCCGGCCGCGCCCAATTCTCCCGAGGTCCGCGTGACAATTCTATGTGGTCATCGCGCAGCAGCATGTGACGGTCGGGGGGCGCGATATAAATGTGGCCCGCTTCGACCCGTTCGCCGTTGCGTGCGAATGCAGCTTTCAGGCCATCGATATCGTTCAGAATGGAGGGAAGAACGCTGTCTGCAGCACCGATATGCAAAACGACCAGAATCGGAACCGGGAAATCGGTGGGAAGCCCACCAACAAGTTTGTGAAGGGCCTCGACCCCGCCCTGCGAAGTTCCAATCGTCACGATCCGGTCCATGAATGGCCTTCCCGCCTAATCTGGCAACGTTTGAATCCCGTTTTTGGTCGCACCGCGAGTTGCATCGGAAACGCACTGCACGCGTCGCCGGCAGC
>DATFSP010000200.1:0-23935 GCA_035262545.1 Rhizomicrobium sp.
ATTCCTGGCGCCGGGTTTCCCAGGCCTCATGCGAGACGATTTGGGGCGTGCTCATACTTGGATATCCTTTGCGGTGTTGCGTCGTCATGTTCGTTTCCCATCAGTAGCTATTGCAGAGTTATTAAACTCTGGGGCGCCAACGGAGCGGGAGTGACAAGTGTGGCGAGATTTCTGCGGTGGCATCCTGCCCTGCGGCCGCGCCTGGAGCCCGCGCGAAGTTGCCAATTCGCACGGGCTTTTTCGCCTCAAACCGCATACTGTAACACCTGCGTGGCGAAGCCGATCACGATGAAGCCGAACGGGATGGCGGCAATGGCGTGCAGGATATTGCTGAGCAGTTCACTTTCAAAAAAACGCATGTCCATCTCCTGTCTGGTTGGTCTTCGAAGCAGATTGGCGGGGCGTTCCTTCAAGCCGGATGATCGTCGCCGCTTTCTGCTTCGAACGACATTTAGCGCCAGCCGACGCGGCGATGAGAGTGACAAGTGTGGCGGGATCGGGTGATGAGCGTAACAAGTGTGACGGGCTTTGAATGGATTCGTTGATCACGGCCGCAGGACGGGCCCTGGCGGTGGGTGATCCGCTGGGCGCCCTGAAGCGGGTTGCGCTCCGCGACGATGCGCCCGCGCTGGCGCTGCGCGGCATCGCCATGGCGCAGCTGGGCGATCTTTCCCGCGCCAAGACGCTGCTCAAAAGCGCGGCTCGCGCTTTCGGCCCCAAAGAGGCCGTTGCCCGCGCCCGCTGCACCGTCGCCGAGGCCGAAATCGCGCTGGCCTCGCGCGACCTTGGGTGGCCAGCGAAATCGCTCGACGCGGCGCGGGTGACGCTGGAAGCACATGGCGACAAGTTGAACGCCGCACATGCACGCTATCTTGAAGTGCGGCGCCTGCTTTTGATCGGCCGCCTTGACGAAGCCGAACGTGCGCTCGGAAGACTCGATCCCGCGCCGTTTCCCCCGGCCCTGCGCGCGGCGCATGCTCTGGTGGTCGCCGGGATAGCGATGCGGCGCCTTAAGGCAAAGACCGCGCGCGCCGCGCTCGGCGAAGCCGATCACGCCGCACGCCGTGCAGGAATCCCCGCCCTAAACGCGGAAGTCGAAAGCGCATCGCGCGTCTTGAACACACAAGCCGCGCGTCTGGTCGCACGCGGCGATGAGCGCCCGCTCTTGCTTGAGGATGTTGAGTTGTTGCTGGCGTCCAAGGCGCTGGTGGTCGATGCCACGCGCCACGCAGTACGGGACGCACACGCCATCGTCTCGTTCGCCAAGCGTCCGGTGCTGTTCGCGCTGGCGCGCGCACTGGCCGAGGCATGGCCGGGAGATGCGCCCAGGGCCGCGCTGATCGCGCGCGCATTTAGAGGAAAGCATGCCGACGAGTCCCATCGCGCACGATTGCGCGTCGAGATCGGGAGGCTGCGGCGGATGCTCCGCGGATTGGCCGAGGTGGAGGCGACCAAGGACGGTTTTACGCTTACGCCGTGTGACGCGCGCGATGTGGTCGTGCTGGCCCGGCTTGTCGAGGACGCTCATGCGGCGGTGCTGGCCTTCTTGGCCGATGGCGAATCCTGGTCCAGCTCGGCCTTGGCCCTGGCCCTGGGGGCTAGCCAGCGCACTGTGCAGCGCTCTTTGGATGCGCTGGCGGCGACAGGAAGAATTCAATCCTTCGGCCAGGGCCGCGCGCGGCGCTGGATGACCCCGCCGCTCCCCGGATTCACGACCGCTTTGTTACTCCCCGCCCCGCTGCCAGGGGACTAGGATGGGTGGATGAAAAAATCAGCCGCCAAAATCGTCCGCGAATATGGGCCCTTTCCGGGTTGCGATCATGTGCACGGGGTTTCCTATGACGGAAAGCAGGTCTGGTTCGGCGCCGGTGACACGCTGAAAGCATTCGATCCTGAAAGCGGTAAGCCGTCTCGTTCGCTGGATGTCGCTGCCCATGCCGGCACGGCATTCGATGGACGGCATCTGTTCCAGATTGCGGAGGACCGTATCCAGAAGATCGATCCCGAGAGCGGCCGCGTGCTTTCCACCATTCCGGCGCCTGGCGGCGGTCGCGATTCCGGTCTGGCCTGGGCCGAAGGAACACTTTGGGTGGGACAATATCGCGAGCGCAAAATCCATCAGATCGATCCCGAGACCGGCAAAATTCTTCGGACCATAGAATCGAACCGTTTTGTCACGGGCGTCACCTGGGTCGAAGGCGAACTCTGGCACGGCACTTGGGAAGGCGATGTAAGCGAACTTCGCCGCATCGATGCCCAAACGGGAGAAGTCTTGGAGAGCCTTCAGATGCCCGAGGGAATCTTCGTCTCAGGTCTCGAGTCCGACGGAGACGATCTGTTTTTTTGCGGCGGCAGCAGTTCGGGGAAAGTTAGGACCGTCCGTCGGCCCAAACGTAGTAGTTGATCCCCGCTATACCATCTACCCCGCCCCCGCTATAGTCGCGCCACAACCATATGGGTGGAGGGCAGTTTATGGATTTCTTGAACAAGTTTGCCCCGCAAATTAAGGGCATAATGCGCATCGTCTTCGGGCTGTTGTTCCTTGAACATGGCACCCACAAGATGTTCAGCTTTCCAATGGCCGGTGGCGGCGCGGCTCATGCATTCCATTTGATGTCGTTTCCGGTTGGACCTGCGGGTTTGATCGAAGTGGTTGCCGGCATTTTGATCTTGCTGGGCCTGTTCAGCCGCTATGCCGCATTCATCGCTTCGGGCGAGATGGCCTTCGCCTATTTCTTGGCGCATTTTCCCAGAAGCCCCTTCCCGCTGCTCAATGGCGGCGGCGAAGCGATCGCCTTCTGCTTTGTCTTCCTGTATCTGGCGGCCGCGGGCCCCGGCTCCTTCGCCATCAACGAGAAATAATAATCGAAAGAGCGCGATCCTGCGCGCGAAACACCGCGCAGGATTGCACTTTGAGCAGCAATGATCGCCGCGGCGGTTGTCCGGGCCGCTCACACTAAGTGCGCGGTGTTTGCACGTGCCGTTCCTCATTGCTGCTCGGTGGCGCGCGGCGCTTCCAAGACGCGCACGGCGCCGCCGCCCCTGGCTCCCGCTTCGGAAAGCCGAAGAGTGCTGAGGGCGGCACCCGCCAGTGCAAAACCCACGCCCACAGCCAATGAAATCCGCGTGCCTTCAATGTGGTACCGCGCAAGTAGCAACGCCACCAGCGCCGCGCCCGTGGTTTGGCCAAGAAGTCTTGCCGTGCCCAGCATACCGGATGCGCCACCGCTCCGCTCGCGCGGCGCGGCTGCAATCATTGTGCGGTTGTTGGGTGACTGGAACATCCCAAAGCCTGCGCCCGCTAGCGCCATGCGCCAGACGATATCGATGGGGCTGGGATGCGGCGGCAGCATCGCCAACGCGCCGAGACCGCCCGCGAACACCAAGAGGCCCACGCCGCCCAGCAGTCCTGCCGGATGACGCTCGGCCATGCGCCCGGCTAAGGGGGCGGTAAGCGCCACGCCCAGAGGCCAAGGCGTGATCAAAAGCCCGATTTGGACCGCCGAATAGCCGAAACGCTCTTCCAGATAAAAAGGCAGCGCAACATAGGCCAACATTTGAGCGCAGAAGGACGCGATCGAGGTGAGGATCGAGAGCGAGAAAATGGGAATTCGCATGAGGTCCACCGGCAACAGCGGCGACTTGGCGTGACGCTCACGCCGGACCAGGATGACACCGGCGACAATGGCGACTGCAAATTCGGTGATGTAAAGCACCGCCCGCTCGCCATGCCCCACACTGTCGACAGCGGCGATGCCCAGGCCAAACGTGACGGCGGAAAGCAGCGCGCCGCGCCAATCGAACGAATGAGGCGCCTTCAGGGTGTGCGGTAAATAACGCCGTCCGGTCAGCCAGGCCACGATGCCAAAAGGAATATTGACGGCGAACAACCAAGGCCACGTTCCCACTGACAGAATGCCTGCCGCCAAGGTCGGTCCAACCGCCGCCGACACCGCCACGACCAGTGCATTGATCCCGATGCCGTGCCCCAGCTGGGCGCGGGGATAGATGAAGCGGACCAGGGCCGTGTTCACGCTCATAATGCCGGCAGCGCCGAAACCTTGCAGCACCCGGGCCGCGGTCAAAAGCAGCAGCGTGTGCGACAGCGCGCAGCAGAGCGATGCCACCGTGAACAACAGCAGTCCCGCCAGGTAGACGCGCCGATAACCGGCGATTTCACCCAATGAAGCCAGCGGGAGAAGCGAGATGGTGATGGCGAGTTGATAGCCATTGACGATCCACACCGAAAAGGACGGCGTAGCGTGAAGATCCTGGGCGATCGTGGGAAGCGCCACATTGGCGATGGCTCCGTCCAGGACGGCCATGATGATCCCCAGCCCAATAGTCAGGATTGCCCAATTGCGCTCCGGAAGAGGCAGCCCATCATGTTTGGACAGGGGTGGAACGGCGGGCGAAGGCGAAGGTTGCGTCACGGGAGCGCGTGATAATATCCCTGGGCGCTCCCCGCAATCGGGTCAGCCGCAATCCGGGCGCTATTCAGCATTGCGCAGATAGGGCTCGACTTTGCCTTTATACTTGACTGTCATGGGGTTGCCGTGACGGTCCACGGTCTTGCCGACTGCCAGTCGCACCCAGCCCTCGCTGACGCAATATTCCTCGACATTATTGCGGTCTACGCCGTTGAAGCGCACGCCTACGCCCTGCTCCAGCAATTGGGCATCGTGGTAAGGGCTTTGCGGGTTGGTTGAAAGCCGGTCGGGCAGCGCGACACTCATGAGACTCAAGACCTTGACAGTAACATGGCTTTGATAGGCCCAACTCACGCTTGATTGCAATCGGGTTTCGCGCTGAAGTCGCGCCCGCGAAAATCCCCCAGGGAGACAAAGTTGGCTTTTTCGATTTACGACGCATGCGTGCCCCCCGTCGCCCACATGCTGGGCAGCTTTTTTAGTGTCCTTAGCAAGGCCGAGGCCCATGCCAAGGAAAAAGGCGAGGATGTGAATTCCTATCTCGAGCTCAAGCTGGCGCCCGACATGCTGCCCCTCACCAAGCAGATCCATATCGCGACCGACATGGCGAAGGGCGGCGCCGCCCGCCTCGCAGGAGTGGAAATCCCCACCTATGAGGACAACGAAACTACCGTCGAGCAATTGAAGGCGCGCCTCACCAAAACCATCGCGTTCCTGAAAAGCGTCGAGGCCGCCAAATTCGCCGGCGCCGAGGACCGTGAGATTCATCTGAAATTCCCTCAACGGGAGTTCCATTTCACGGGCAAGGAATATTTGAACAATTGGGTCCTGCCGAACGTCTATTTCCACATCACCACCGGCTACGACATCCTGCGCAATAAGGGCGTTCCCCTGGGCAAGCAGGATTTCCTGGGCGGATTGCAAAACTAGAGCCGCGAAATCCAGGCCCCGCGTATCCCGCGGGGCCTTTTCTTTGCGGGCATGCTATAGTCGGCGTGAGATCCTTCGAGTCAGGAAGAGAACCATCAATCAGGGAGAGTGTTCATGCGTATGAGAGGAATTCTTCTTGCAAGCGCGGCCGCGTCATTGCTCGCCACCGCCGCATTCGCCCAATCCATGGGCGGCAGCATGAGTGGCAGCAACAGCATGAGCGGCAGCAATGCCATGTCCATGAAGCCCAATGCCCAGGGCGGGATCGGCATTTTTTCGCGCGAAGACATGGCAATGATGATCGTCGACCGTGACAAGGCCACCAAAGGCATGACGGATGAGCAGAAAACAGCCGCGCGTCAGGAAGAAATGGCCAAAGACAGGGCGGAAACGGCGGATCAGCGCATGGCGCGCAAGCAACGCTATGACGCCGAATGGGCAAAACTTACGCCGGTAGAGCAATCCGACGCGCTGGCCAAGCTTGACGTGCAGATGAAGGCGCGCGCCGCCGCCATGTCAGCGCAGCCGGCCGCCAAATAGGGCGTGTACGGATAAACCATTCGTGATGAAAGGCGGCGCGTGCGCGCCGCCTTTTTCTTAGGGGGCTGGCCATGACCATCAAGCGCAGGGATTTCCTCGCAGGTGCCGGCGGGATTGTCGCGGCCGCCGAGATCGTCAGCGCATTCGCGGCCGATGCGGCCAAGGCCGCCCCTGCCCGGGCATTCGATAGCATCTATCGGGGTGAATTTCTGGAACAGACGGCCTTTCCCATGGGGGGAATTGGCGCCGGCACGATCTGCCTGGAAGGCGCGGGCGCGCTTTCCCACGTCTCCATCCGCAACCGGCCCGAGGTTTTCAACGAGCCCTGCATATTTGCGGCCCTGGCGATCAAATCCGGTCCGGCGCGCGTCCTGGAAGGTCCAGTGCCGAAGCGGAAGATTTTCGCCGCCGGTTCCGGCCTGGGCTTTCCCGGGACGACTTATGGTTTGCCGCGTTTTGCCGACGCCTCATTCGAGGCGCGCTTTCCTTTCGGCAAGGTGAGACTCACGGATTCTGGCCTGCCGTTCGAGGCCGAAATCACCGGCTGGAGTCCCTTCGAGCCCGGCAAAGACGATGACTCCAGCCTTCCCGTCTGCGCGCTTGAATATCGCTTCACCAATCGCGCATCGGCGACGATAGATGCGGTCTTCTCCTTCAACGCTAAGAATTTTCTGGCTGACGACAGCACCCCGCCGCAATTGAAAGCCGTGCGCGCGGCTCCGGGCGGGTTCGTATTCTGGAACGGCGCACCATCCGGCAAGCCGTGGCACGAAAGTTTTTTCAGCGCCCGGACCAGCGAGCCTGAAACCAAGGTCAATAACGCCTGGTTTCGCGGCGATTGGTGGGACGCGGTGACGTTCGCCTGGAAGGATGTGACGCAAGGCGCGGCCTATGATGCGCCGCCGCCGGCGACCGGTATTCCCAGTCCCGGTGCCACGATCTTCGTGCCCTTCACGCTGGCGGCGGGTGCGTCGCGCACCATTACACTCAGGCTTTCCTGGTACTCGGGACTGAGCGATCTGCGTTCGGCGGACGATCCTTTTGCGTGGCCTTGGCCGGAAGGACAGGCCGACACTTATCGCCCCTGGTATGCCGGCCGCTTCGACAGCCTCGAAAGCGTTAGCGCTTACTGGCGGGACCATTACGAGCCGCTGCGCGCTGCGGCGCGGCGCTTTAGCGATTGCTTCCACGACAGCGATCTTCCGCCCGAAGTGATCGAGGCGGTGTCCGCCAATCTAGGCATCCTCAAATCGCCCACCATTCTGCGCCAGACGGATGGAAAAATCTGGGGCTGGGAAGGTTGCGACGACAATTCCGGGTCGCCCGGCGGCACGGGCTCCTGCACCCATGTTTGGAATTACGCCCAATCCATGCCGCATTTGTTTCCCGCGCTGGAACGGACATTGCGTGAAAGCGAGTTTGGCCCTTCGCAGAATGACCAAGGCCATCAGGCATTCCGCCACGCGCTGCCGATCAGACCCTGTGAGCATAAATTCTACGCCGCCGCCGACGGACAGTTGGGCGGCATCATGAAAGTCTACCGGGAGTGGCGCATCTCGGGCGACGGCGATTGGCTGAAACGGATTTGGCCGCGGGTGAAGCAGAGTCTCGATTACTGCATCGCCACCTGGGACCCCGGACATGGCGGGCTGGTCGAGGATCCCCATCACAACACCTATGACATCGAATTCTGGGGTCCCGACGGCATGTGCTCCAGCTTCTATCTTGGCGCCCTTCAGGCCGCGATCCTGATGGGCCGCGCGTTGGGCGATCCCCAACCCCTTTACGAGACGCTGTTCGCCAAGGGCAAGAAACGGATGGAAAGCGAATTGTTCAACGGCGAATATTTTCACCAGCGCGTCCAGCTCAAGGGCGCGCGCGGTCCCTATCCGCTTAAGACGGGCTTCTTCAATGATTATTCGCCCGATTCCGTGGCGCTGTTCGCCAAGGAAGGGCCTAAATACCAGTACGGCGATGGCTGCCTGTCCGACGGCGTGCTGGGTCAATGGATGGC
Source organism: Rhizomicrobium sp. (assembly GCA_035262545.1). Lineage (GTDB taxonomy): Bacteria > Pseudomonadota > Alphaproteobacteria > Micropepsales > Micropepsaceae > Rhizomicrobium. Next base: position 7,915 of record DATFSP010000200.1, read on the forward strand.
ATTCGCGTGCGGCGTGGGTGAGCCGCTCGATCGCGCGAAAGTCACCGCGCATCTCAGCGCCGTGCATCGCCACAATTTGAAATCGGATCTTGCCCTATACGCCAATCCCCAACGGCCGGGCTATGCACTGGGACATGAAGGTGGCCTTCTGCTCTGCACCTGGCCCAAGGGTGGGGCCCTTTCACTGCCTTTCGTTTATTCCAACGAGGTCTGGACGGGGATCGAGTACCAATGCGCGTCCCACATGATCCGCATGGGTCTGGTGGAGGAAGGATTGGAGGTCGTGCGGCGTTGCCGGGCCCGCTATGACGGGCGCGTGCGCAATCCCTTCGACGAATATGAATATGGCCACTGGTACGCGCGGGCGATGGCGTCCTATGCCTTGCTTGAAGCGCTCAGCGGAGCGCGCTTCGATGCGGTGGAGAAAATTCTCTATCTCAAGCCCGCAGTCAAAGGCGATTTCCGCAGTTTCATTTCCACCGCGACCGGCTATGGGACGGTGGGCGTTCGTGATGGCCGTCCCTTCGTGAATGTAGTTTCAGGTGAGATACCTTACGTACGGGTCGCATATACGCCCGCATGAGGGCGGTCGCGAAAAAGCCTTTCCGGATCAGAAACGATATTTAAGCCGCTTTGAAACCTTCCCGCCCGGAACGCGCACCAGCTAATCCAGGTTCTCTCCCCAGGAGGCTAAGATGCGCAATGTGATCCTTATTACCGCGACGATGTTTGCCGCCAGTGTAGTTCCCTCCTTCGCGGCGCAAACGACGGTCAATTCCTACACACAATCGGAGGAAGCCAAGGCCAGAAGCGCCATAATTCAAGCCGGCTATCGGCCAGAGGCGCTGGAAGCGTCGCAGAGCGGAACCTTTTTCTTCACAGCCACCAAAGGCAACGACCTTTATTCGGTGACGGTCACGCCGGATGGCAAGATCTATGTCAGCACAGGCCTGCCGATCCAAGGATCGAACAACAAGCCGGCCGGCTAGAATTTCAGCGCGACCGGAAATGTTCCATCGCCAATTCTTCGCTTAGACTTTCGCGATCGCGGAAGATCGAGGCGGCCGCCAGCAGCTTGCCGTTTCGCCTGTAGCGCAGGATACAATCGCGCGACGCGATATCGCCATCCAAGTCAATCCTGTCCCATTGCTCGGCGTGGCCGACATAGTTGATTGGCACATCGTAATGCTGGCTCCAGAAGAACGGCACGGCGTCAAATTTTTTCCGGCTTCCAAGCATATTAAGCGCCGCCACTTGACCCTGGCGTTCGGCCACAACCCAATGCTCGACGCGGATTCTTTCACCGCTATGGAGATCGGGCCAGCGCGCGATATCGCCCGCAGCGAAAATGCCGGGGGCATCCGTTTCGAGATATTCATCCACGAGCACGCCATGATCGACGCTGATACCGGCCTGCTCAGCCAGCTGCGTCCGCGGGCGAACCCCGACTCCAGCGACAATAAAATCGGCGCTGAGCGCGCCACCACTTTTGAGATGGACTTGGCCACCGTCGATGGCGATGGCGACATCCTCCAAATGAAACGTCACGCCATGTTCCTCGTGCAGCGCGCGCACAAAATCTCCCATCGCGGAGCCGAGAACGCGTTCCATGGGGCGCCGTTCCGGAGCGACGACATGGACTTCGATTCCCCGCGTCCTTAGCGACGCTGCAACTTCAAGGCCGATGAAACTCGCCCCGAGCACGACCGCGCGCTTGGCGGTCGCGGCGCGCGCGATAATCGCGCGGCAATCTTGGAAACTGCGAAGAACGAAAAAATTATCATCCGTGGCGCCGGGCAATGGAATGCGAACCGGCTCCGCCCCGGTCGCCAGCAACAATCGGTCGAAGCCAATCCGCTCGCCATCAGCCAGCACCACCTGTCGCTCGCGTACGGCGATGCTTGCGGCATCCGTATTAAGCCTGAGCTCGATATGGTGCTCACCATAGAAACTTTGCGGCCTGAGCGGAATCCAATCGTCGGGGGCTGATCCCGCGAGATAGTCCTTGGACAGGTTTGGACGGTCGACGGGTGGCGCATCGTCGCTGCTCAGCATCACCAGTCGTCCCTGCCAATTCTCCCGGCGCAACATTTCGGCGGCCGCAAATCCGGCCGCGCCGCCACCAATGATCACGATTTTCTCAGCTTGTCCCCGCTGAGCGCCGCGTCCCGCCCGCGCTGGCAGCTCTTTTCGGTTCTGCACTACGATCTTGTTGCCATGGCGCTCGACGGCCCAGCAAGCGACCGGACTTAGCGCCGGCGCATGCAAAGCCTCACCCGTGCGAAGACTGAAACAGGCATGATGCCACGGGCAGCGCACGGTTTCCCCGTCCATCAGCCCTTCGCTCAAAGGACCACCATAGTGGGTGCAGTTCGCTCCAATGGCGAAATACTCGTCGCCTTGGCGGACCAAGAGTACGGGCTCATCGCCCACATGGCCCGCCAACATTGTTCCGTCGGCAAGCTCGCCGGACGAAACGCCACTGGCAAAGTCGGGACCGGACGGTGAAGACGTGGTCGACATGAGTCCTCGCGGGGCGAGATGGCCTGATGATCATAGACCCAGCGCTCGGCGGCGCTCTAGGCCCCAAGCAGCGCATATGGTCTGCGGGCCAGGGGTGGTGCTACGCCGATGCTATCGTCTTGAAGCGATGTGCGGACTCACCAGGAGTAAGCGAAGTGCAGATAGGCCCCGTCCGGTGAGGCCGACAGACTTGTGTCCACACCGAGGCGCTTTTTGAAGGGCGTGGTCAGGATATAGGAGTATCCCGCCGCGATCCCGTTGCTGGCTAGTGTATCGTACCAATGATGCTGTCTGGCCTGCACGCGGCTGTAGGATACGAACTGGCTGAGCACGGATGCCGGAAGCCCATACTCCCAGCCATAGCGGCCCCACAGGTAGGTCGAGCCCGAAGAGGCGAGCGCGCTGGTGCCCGAAGGGAATGAATGGTCGTCACTGCCGTTCGGGCGCTCTTCATGGACAATGTTCTTGAGTGCGTAGGCCGTGCCCAGCGTAAAAAAGCCTTCGACCGCCAATTGGGCGAGCCCCATCGTGTCGTGCTTGTAGAGCGTTATCCCCGCCGCAGTGACCGGCAACGCGATCGCCACCGCAGTGCCCAATGTCTCGATATTCTTTTCCTGGGAGGTCAGCGGCGTGGTGTTGACGGAACCGGCCTGGGCCTCGCCGGCGGCGCAAAGAAGCAGCGCCAGTAGAATCAATCGCGTGACAGCCATTGCCCCTTCCAATCGAATCGCGAGGGAGCCTAACGATGGCGGCGCGGGCCGCAACCCCAGAATTGCCAAAGTTGGCAAACCGTAGACTTGGTTTTGCGTATCATGTGCAAACTACGAAGTGGCACCAATGATGCCGGAGCGCATTCAGGACCAGAAGCGCGCTAGTCGTTCGCCAGATACGATATTACCGCTTCGATTTGGCTATCGGTCATGTCCTGGGTATTCGCATGCATCACATCATTGTTGCGAAGCAGCGAGCGAAAAGCCTCGAGCTGCTTTCGCAAGTAATCTCCATGCTGGCCGGTCAATCGCGGTATCGGCCCGTTGCCTTCGCCAGCTTGCCCATGGCACGCGGCGCAGGCGGGAACATTATGGGCAGGATCTCCATTCAGATAAAGCTGCCGGCCTGCCGTGGCGAGGGCTCCCCCGGTTTCCGCCTTGGTCGCAGACTGACCCGCCAAATATTTGGCAATGGAGCCGATCGTGGGATCATCGAGTTGGGCTGCCATGCCCCACATATAAGCCATGGCATGCGGATCGCCGCGGGTGTGATCGCGGAAGGCTTTCAGCTGCGCGACGATATAATCCGCCTGCTGCCCATTGAGCCGGGGGAATGTCGCCGACACGCTATTGCCGTCCGGACCATGGCAGTTCTGACAGACCGTCGTGACGATCTTCTGGCCGGCCGCACTATCATTTCCCTGCGCGTAGACCGCGGAGCCTTGTGTCGCTCCAATTCCCGCCAGCAACAGGACCAATCCGACCTTCCAGGCCATCGTCTTCGTCATTAGCGTTCCCCCTCAATATGCGATCCAGAGATAGCCAAAGATGAAATTGTTGTCCGATGCGTTACGGCCGCTGCCATTGTAGTTCGAGCTGGCGCCGTTAAACCTCGAGTAAGCGGTATATTGCAAACCCAGCTTGACATTGAGCCATGGCACATAATCCACCTCGAAATTGCCCCAGCTCGAATTCGGCCTGCCGTTGGGCGTGCCGAAATACGTACCGTCGCTGGAGCCGGATAAATTGAACAGGCCGACGCTGCCGCCGATTTCGCGGTGCCAGAAATAGCTGGCTACCAGATTCTCGCTGAACAGGTGGTTTGACGGATTGGCCGAAAAACCGAAGAAGTTGCTGGCGTCGAGCTGCTCGTCCTCACGGATGACGCGTCCCGTCACAGTGACCTGGTTTTCGTCGTTTATGTACTGGTATTGCGTGTCCAGCCCGATGTCGAGGAAACGGTCTGTCGGACCCATCTGCAGCGACTGGTTGACGGCTGATCCCGCTGGACCGGTCGGATTGTGCAACGACGCATCCAGCCCGAATGTACCCACCTCCCAGGAATTCTGGCCCCAGTCATGTTCGTAGGCGAAGCGCCAATAGGGTGCGACCCCGGTGATGATGTCGTTGGTGGTGCTGCCATTCTGCGCGACCGAAGCGCCCTGCAACGCCGAACGATAGACGCCCAATTCGCCATAGATGGATTGGTTGACGAAGGCATAGGCGGCAATGCCGGCCACCTGCTGCGCCATGGCGCCCTCAATCCGCGTGGCTGCGTTTGGCGTCAACATGGCGGGCGAAGTGACAAACGGCTGGCCCCAGGCCGGCGTGCCGTTCCAGAGATCCTGCACCGTGGGGTTGTTGTTGACAGTGATGCCATAGACCACCGACTGACCGTAAAGCGTGGCCACGTCGGCGAAGCGGATGTCGGTATTATCAATTCCCACCGTGCCGCTTTGATCGCTGTAGGTGATCTGGGCGAAGGCGCCGACGTTGTCGGCGATTTCACCCGCATAGAACAGGCTCAGCTGCTGTGGAAAATCGGTAGAAGTTTTGCTCGATTCCGCATCCGCCGCCTTTGCGCCAGAGCCGGTTGAAACGATCGCCATGATCGAGATAGGGGGCGTGTTGCTGAGGGACATTAGATAGCGTCGCGTCTGGTCGATATCCTGGACCCTGTTCGTGTTGGAGATGGTGTAGCCGCTTGCCTTGAAGGTCCGGCCGAAAGGCGTGAGCTGAGGAAACACCGTATGGCAGGCTTCGCAAGCAAGACCAGTCTGCCGTGCAAAGCTGGGAACGGCCTCGGCGTCACGAGCGAATGTCAACCCCGACAACACGAAGGCCATCAGCCCGAATATCAGTCGTTTGGAAGCTCGCATGGAATTCCCCTATTCCGCTCTCCCGATAGCGTAATGATGACATGCCGTGCGGTAATTGATCGCGATCAAGGAATTAGAAGCAGGCGGATGGCCTTATGTCGAAATGGAGAAGACCATGAGCAACCAACTAGCAAACCAGGACAAGTTTTCACGCAGGGGCCTGTTTCATGTGGCGGCTGTCGCGGCGTGCAGTCTCTTTGCCGTCATCGCCACGGCGGGCACGGCGATTGCGAAAATGGCACAAAAGGCCGCCGGCTATCAGGACAAGCCGAAGGACGATCAAAAATGTTCCGGATGCGCTTTGTTCAAGGCGCCCGATTCTTGCACCCTTGTTGATGGTTCGATCAGTGCCGACGGTTGGTGCAGATTCTATTCCAAGAAAGCGTCGTAGGATTCGTTAGGGTCGGACGCGTTGCGCGCGCTGATCGTTAAGAAGGTAATAAGCATCCCATAGACCGGGAGCCGGATATCCGGTTTCACCCTGCCGAAATAGCCTGATCGTTACATCGGCGCCGGGCTGCAAAGTCAGAGATCCACCCGGCGCAAGTACGGGACGGATGATGGCGAAATATCGAAAGCCATGATCGACGGTTACGCGGGCACTCCTCGCAAGCATTCGCTGAACCGCAACATCTTGACTCGCGCCGGCGATATCCTTGCCTGAAACGATGATGACGCGCTGGCTATCCCCCCAAACGGGCTGGTGCCTGGCGCAGCCCGTCAGGACAACCGCAGCGAGAATGAATAAGGTTGATACTATTGGCCGCAAATGACCTCTCTTGCGAGGAAATGGCAACCTTGACCCGAAATGAACGTTGCCGCCGCGGAATTCTCAACTAGGGCCTTCGTATATTCAAGCTGCACTATCATCCATCGAAAACCCAAACCGGTCACAATATTGGGAAATCTTGTATGAGCGGCGCGTTGCCACATGCTTAGGGTGCCTGCGACAGTCCAATGAACAAGCCCCGTTGAGCCAGATCCGCGCCTCCGACGATTCACGGTTTTACGACCTGTTGATGGGATCCCCGCTGATTCTACTTTCCGGTTTTGCACTTTCCGGATTTGTAATCCTGATTCCGCAACAGTGGCGTGCGCCGCACACCGATTATCCGCTCATCTTGTCGGAGGTGGCGACCGCGCTGTTTCTCAGTGTTCAACTGGTTCTCGTTTGCATTCGCCGTCTGCCGATCAACAAGATCACGGGTTTCTGGCCAAAAGCGTGGGCGTTCGTCGGCTCAAATGCCGGCTATGCACTTTTGCTCTTTCCGAGAACGGCATTAGGCCCAAATCTGGCAGTGCTCTCCACGTTGATCATCATCGCGGGTACACTGGCATCGCTTATCACGCTCATTTGGCTAGGCAGAGCCTTCGCCATTTTTCCTCAGGCGCGAACATTTGTGACAAGGGGCCCATACGCCTATGTACGTCACCCGCTTTATCTGTCGGAGCAATTGGCGATGCTGGGTGTGGCGCTGCAATACCGCCAGCCCTGGGGCCTTCTCGTTTTTGTGGTTTCGTTTGGCTTGCAATTTCCGCGCATGCATTACGAGGAAGTGGTTCTTGCGGCGACCTTTGCCGAATATGGCGCCTATACACGCTCGACTCCGCGCTTGATTCCACTTTCCTTTAGACTGCGTGTTGTTTGCAAAAGAAGTTAGGACTGCGTCGCAGTCGTGCAAATTTCAGGGTGAGCCGGTGCGCGACCTTATGTATACAAAATGACAACTTCGTACTTTACGCGCACTTTAGTGCTCGGTTTTGGCGTCCCCCGCGCTATATAAAAAGGGATATCCCACGAGTACCGCAGCACTGTCGCCGACGACGCCTTTGCATTATGTGCGGGTGCCCGAGGCAATGTAAGGCCCAGGTCCGGACCATGATGGAGACGCTGACGACGAAACCGTCAGTGCATAGTCCGAGATCGGCGTTTCGCCGCCACCGCCTGGGATGGGCGCGGCGGTCAACATCAAGGCCTGACATATCCGGCGGGCGCGTTCTGCCGCGTCCACCGGTGGGCTGCCACGAAAAGGCAGGCACGATGAACATTCTTGTGGTTGAAGACGAAGATGCGCTGGTCGCATATCTGAGACGCGGCCTCAGCGAAAATGGCCATGAGGTTGATTCTGTCGGCCGCGGCGACAGCGGGCTGGAAGCGGCAAGCAAGGGGCGCTTCGATCTGTTGATCGTCGATCGCATGCTTCCCGTGTTGGACGGCCTGTCGCTCGTGAGGAATTTGCGCGAACGCGAATGCCGGCTTCCGGTCCTGATCCTGAGCAATCTCGGCGGGCTGGACGACCGGATCGAAGGCCTCAACGCGGGCGCCGACGATTATCTCGCCAAGCCGTTCGCCTTTTCCGAGCTTCTGGCGCGCGTTAACGCGCTGGCGCGGAGGCAAGGCGTTGCGGCGGAACCACAAATCCTCAAGCTCGGCGACCTGGAGATGGATCGCTTCCGTCGCAAAGTGAACCGAGCGGGTTCGGTCATCCCCCTCCAGCCGCGTGAATTTTCGCTGCTTGAGTATCTGATGCTCCATCAGGGCCAGATCGTCACGCGCACCATGCTATTGGCCGGCGTCTGGAATTATCATTTCGATCCCAAGACTCACATCGTGGAAACCCATATGAGCCGCCTGCGCTCCAAGGTCGGCGCGGACCTGATTCAAACCGTGCGCGGCTCGGGATATATCGCTCGTGCGGTTAAGCCAGACGCTTAAATCGGCCAGCTTCAAGCTTGCCGCCGCCTATGCGGGCCTTTTCGCACTGTCGGTGGCTGTGCTTGCTGTCGTCACCTATCTGTCGGTCAACGCCGAATTGACCCGCGAATTCCGGGGCCGGATCCTGTCGGAATCCCGCGCGCTTGAAGCGGATTATAATTCGCGCGGCATGGCCCAGTTGCTGCGCGTCATTGGCGAACGCCAGCGTGGCGGACTTACGGGCGGGTTGGATTACGCGCTCTTCGATCCGGCGGGACGGGTCCTGTTCGGAAATTTGCCGCGCGTGGATTGCCATCGCGGCTGGACCACGATGACGGGGCCGCCCGACGGAGACGAGGCGCCCGGCGAGCTGGAAAGGCTCAGTGCCTATGTCACGCCATTGCCGAATGGCCTCTGCCTTCTGGTGGGCGACGATTGGGGCAAGGTTGAGGATTTTGGCGGCGTGATCCTCAGAACTTTCGGCTGGGTGTCGCTGCTGCTGCTGACGCTCGCGGTGGCGGGCGGGCTCTTTCTAAGTTCTGAGACCCTTAAACGCATTGAAGCCATCACGCGGACCGCCGAGGCGATCATCGAGGGTGACATGACCCGGCGCGTACCCCGGCGCGGCGCCCCGGACGATCTTGACCGGCTGGCGGCGACGCTCAACCGGATGCTCGATCGCACTGCAAACCTGATGGAGAACATCAAACATCTCTCGAACGATATCGCACATGATTTGCGCACGCCATTGGGCCGCTTGCGCCGCCAGCTCGATCACGCGCGCGGCCAGCGGCTGAGCGCGGACGAATATCGCGAGGTAATCGAGCAGGGCGTAGCCGAAGTGGACTCAATCCAGGAAATGTTCGGCGCCATTCTGCGCATCGCCCAGATCGAGAGCGGCAACCGCAGGAGCGGTTTTCAGTGCTTCTGCCTCAGCCGGCTGGTGCGCGAAATCTGCGAGACTTTCGCACCGCCCTTGGAAGAAGACGGGCGCACGTTGACCGCTGCTATTGATCCCGATTTGTGGATCCATGGCGACCAGGAGCTTCTTACTCTGTCGTTGGCCAATCTTCTGGAGAATGCCGCCATCCACACGCCAACCGGCGCTTGCATCGCCGTCAGCCTTCGCCGCGCGGGCGGCGATGTCGAACTCGAAGTCGCCGACAACGGCCCCGGCGTGCCGGAAGGCGAACGCGCGCGAATCTTTCATCGCTTCTATCGCCTGGAGGCCAGCCGCAGTACACCGGGCAACGGGCTGGGCTTGTCTATCGTCGCAGCGGTCGCCGAATTGCATGCTGCGCGTCTCGCTGCCGCCGACAATCGCCCGGGTCTGAAGATCGCCATGATCTTTGCACAGGCAAATCCAGTCGCGGTGTGAGCGGCAGCGCAAGCGCCCGTGTTACCGGGTGCAGCGATAATGCGACTGGCCTGCAAGACTTCCAACTCGCAACACTTCCAAAAAGACGACGCGCCTTCGCCCCCGATAGACAGTGCGCTTTTGCCGGCATGCCCATTTAGACAAAATTTACCTTGATTTCGGCCGATTCCAATAAAGCCGGGCCGCTGGTCGCAAAACTGATTCAATCATCCAGGCACTGTTCCGTACCATCCGCCGGTTAACGTCAATAAAACCCGCCGTGCCTTACGCTCTTGCAGCGTTGCGGAATGTAAAAATGTCGACGAGCGTCAGTTTGGATCATCGCGCGGCCAGCTCGATTATCGCTGGATCGCTGGCGGTAGCGATTCCGCACATGTCCCCGCGGACGACCAATGCCGACGCTTGCAGATGGCTCCAACAGCATCCGGATTTCTTGGCAGTGCCGATCGTCAGCGATGAGGGCAAGGTCTTCGGTCTCGTAAACCGGCTCTCCTTCTTCATGCGCTATGCCCAGCAATATGCGCCGGAGCTGTTTGGCAATAAATCGGTGCTGAGGCTGGCCAATGTCGACCCGCTGATCGTCGAAGAAGACACGATGCTCGCCGACCTGTCCCGGCGATTGCTTCGTGAACGACCCGACGCGATCATCGATTGCTTCATCGTCACCCGCAATGGCCGCTATCTCGGTGTTGGGACCGGGGAATCCTTGATGCGTGCAAAAGTCGACTTGCTGACGGCGCGTGAAGAAGAGCTGGAACTCGCCCTGCGTGAAGCCAAGGAGGCCAACCGCGCCAAGAGCGAATTCCTGGCCGTCATGAGTCATGAATTGCGCACACCACTGAACGCCATATTGGGCTTCTCCGAAATCATTCATTCGCTGAGCTTCGGAAGCGATATTCCCCGCTATCAGGATTATGCCGGGGACATCCATCGCGCAGGCGCGCATCTTCTCTCGGTTATCAACGATATTCTCGATTTGTCGAAAGCGGAATCCGGCAAATTCGAGTTGCACCGGGAGCCGGCGCATTTGGAAGCCATCGTGCAGGAAAGTGTCCGTCTTGTGCGGGAACGCGCGCTGGCCGCAGGCGTGCAGATGAAAGTCGATCTTCCCGTGCTGCCGCTTCTGTCGCTGGACCAACTGAGGTTCAAGCAAATCCTGCTGAACCTTTTGTCAAACGCGGTGAAATTTACGCCATCTGGAGGTACGATCACTCTCAAAGGTGGTGTGCAACCGGAGGGAACGGTCCGGCTGGCGGTTGCCGACACGGGCATAGGCATGGCACCGGAAACAATCCCGATTGCACTGGAAGCTTACCGTCAGGTTGGTCTTTCGCGCGCGCGGCATCACGAAGGGACAGGCCTTGGGCTTCCGCTCGTCAAATCCCTTGTTGAGATGCATGGCGGATCGCTTTCCATCGAAAGCACGCTCCATGTCGGAACGACGGTCACCATCGAATTCCCGGCGTCATGCAGGTTCGAGAACCACAAGGCGCAAAGCGCCTAAAGCGGGACAAGATCAAACCGCCTTGCCAATGAGCAGCCCCACGCCGGCTGTCACACCCATGGCGATTGCTCCCCAGAAGGTAACCCGGATCGTAGGCTTGAGAATTTCCGCGCCGCCGGCTTTTGCGCCCACGACACCAAGGGCGGCCAGAAATGCCAGAGAGCAGATTGCGACGACAGGAGCGACGTTTCCCATGGGCGCGATCCAAACAGCGATCAAAGGCAATGCCGCGCCGGTCGAAAAAGTAATTGCCGATGTGATGGCGGCTTGAACCGGCCGGGCCGTGGTGATGTCGGAAATCCCGAGTTCGTCACGCGCATGTGCCGCCAACGCATCCTTTGACATCAATTCACTTGCTACCCGCTGGGCAAGTTCATGATCCAACCCTCTTTGAACATAGATATTTGCCAGCTCCTCGCGTTCCGCCCGAGGGTCGGCCTTCAATTCGCGCGTCTCGCGCGCGAGATCCGACCGTTCTGCGTCAGCCTGCGAACTTACCGAGACAAATTCGCCTGCCGCCATCGACATGGCGCCTGCGACTAGGCCGGCCCCACCCGCCAGCAGAATAGCGCCCTTGGTAGCGGAGGCGGCCGTCACGCCCAGTATGAGACTTGCGGTCGAGATGATCCCGTCATTCGCGCCTAGAACCGCCGCTCTGAGCCAGCCGATCCTTTCGACGCGATGCCTCTCTCGATGCGTGCGGCGCATGGCAGAATTGACCCCTAATGCATCATCAGGACCGCCGTCTCACAGCCGATCAACAAATCCCGCGTGGCCCCGCCGAAAAACAATTCACGCATCCGGTTATGACCATAAGCCCCCATGACAATTAGGTCGGCATCAACGCTATAGGCAATTTCCTTGATCTTCTCGGCCGCAGACGCCGATTCCGTTGCTGAGAATTGTAGCTGCGCCTCGATGCCGTGCCATTTCAACTGCGCCACTAACCCCTACCCCGAGGAACGCTCCGGGTCTTGGTCAAATTTGCTTTCGGATACCGAGACTACGATGACATGTTTGGCATGAGTGAGTATCGGCAAACTTGCAGTAATCGCTCTGGCTGCTTCCGGCTTATCCTTCCAGGCGACAACGACCGTTTCGCCGACTGTCTGCGCGGGCTTGGCGGGTGGAACGAGTACGGGTTTGCCGGCCGCCATCACCAAGCTGTCCAACCGGTCGGTTGTCAGCTCTGGAACGCGCGCCACAATTGTCAGATCATGGAGGCGTGCCTGATGGAGTGTTTCGTTCATCAGGGTTGTAACTTCGCGGTACGAAGCAGTTACGCGCGCCGTCCGCCGGCATCGGCACCTTGCGATAAGGAATGACGCTCGCATGCGTCAGAATATGCCTTCGCGGCAGACCCCGATCGTTTTTGTTCCTCGCGCGCGATGTTCTGGGCCATTTCGCGAACATCGACTTGGTGATGCGATGTCGTCGCCATGGCTGACGCGGCTAGCTCCGCCGCATCTATTCTTGTGTGCAATGCCTCGATATGTCCCTGATCGATTTGGGCCACGGCAAAAGCGGCGTCCATGACCGTTCTGTCAGAGCCAAAGCCAGCAAGAGACGCCAATATTGCTTTCAACATGGCTTCAACTTCTCCGAATTCAGTGTTGCCCGACTTTGATAAATGCCGGGTGCAAATTGCCCTTTGATACCAATCAATAACCTAGGCCGCCCGTCATGAATGTAAGCGGCCGAACCATCGGAAAATCAAGTTAGGCGAAGGGGAAATGGTGCTAAAAACGCGGGAATGGCGGGCACGCGGGCATTATGGCTGACCTGATGCATCTCGTCGAAGGCAGTGTGGCGTGGCGCCTTACTGCCGCTGTCGCCATAGGGCTGCTGATAGGCATCGAGAGGGAGCGTCAAAAGCGACCCAAGAAGGACCGTGACGCGGGCCTGCGCACATTCGTGTTGGTGTCGCTTATGGGAGGACTTGCGGCTCAGACGGGCATTCCCCTCGTCTCGGCCGCCGCGGTTCTGTTTGCTGTCGCTATTGCGCTTATGACCAGGGTTCGACCAGGCTTCGAACCACGGGGCATGACCACAGAAGTCGCGCTGGTGATTGCCTCTATCCTTGGGATATTGGCTCAAACGCGTCCCGGCGACGCGATTGCCGCTGCTGTCGTCGTCGTAGTTGTGATTTCCAGCCGCGTGCCTCTCCACCGTTTTGCCAGGGACTGGCTTACGGAACGGGAATTGCGCGACGGCCTGCTGTTCGCTACGGCCGCCTTAGTGATTCTCCCGCTTCTTCCAAACCATGCGATTGATCCACTGGGATTGGTAAACCCCTTTGCCCTCTGGCGCCTAGCGGTGGTTCTGATGGGTGTAAGCTCGTTCAGTCATTTCGCAACGCGAATCCTGGGACCCAAATATGGCCTGTTCATTTCTGGTTTTGCCGGCGGTTTCGTTTCCAGCACAGCAACCATTGCAGATTTGGGCCGCCGGGCGAAGGGTGATAGCCGCCTCATCGAGTCATGCGCCGCCGGTTCGATGGCCTCGATATTGGGAAGTCTGGTGTATCTGGCTATTCTAGTCGGGGCTGCTGATCCGGATATTTTGCGGCCGTTGATGATACCCTTTGCTGTCGCGTCAGCCCTGACCCTGGGCTATTCCGCATTTCTGGCGTGGCGCGGGAATAGGGCCGATTTTACGTCCAAGGCACTGTTCGAGACATTTGACTTTCGCACGGCACTTATCTTCATTGCGCTTGTTTTCGCATTCTCGCTGCTGTCTTGGGCGCTCATCGCGTGGTTCGGAAGCGCCCTAGTGTATGTCAGCGTAATTGGTACGGCTCTCGTCGATGCGCATGCCGCCGCGGTATCTGTGGCAACGCTTGTGGCGGCTGGAAAGCTCGGCGCGGAAGCCGGGTCGTTTGCCATACTGGTTGGCTTTTCATCCAATATGCTTGCTAAGACGCCTACGTCTTTTGCGTTTGGGGGAACCGCGTTTGGTGTGCGCCTGACAATAGGCCTGGGCCTTTTGGTCTCGGGCTTGTGGTGCGGTGCGCTTTGGCACGCTACGATCTAGGGAGAGGCTGCTCAGCCCCCTCGCGACGCTGCGCGCTAGATATCACTTTCATCTATGGCTCACCTGCTCGTGCGCGTGATCGTTCGGCCCACTGGCCGCGTGGGACCAAGGTCCAATTGAGGCGCTGCGGGCGGCAGAGTTCAATTCGTCGCCATGAGCAAGACCCTTGTGGCCGAGCACCGCAAGAATGCTCGGGGCGTCCGTGGCTGCGCCTTTGGTGGCTATCTCGCCTCGGCAGCAGCCGCTCAGCATCGGTGAAACCGAGGAAGAACGTCCATGCTTCAGGCAGCCCTGCTGATCATTCTCATCGTCAGCGTCGTGGTCGGCGCAGTGTCCGGCCTTGTGCTGGGCGGCGTTTTGGGCGGCTTACCGCTCGCCGTGGCGGCAAGTCTATTGAGCCTCGCCGCCGCCTGGATGGCACATAAAGCGTTCGTGAATAGGGTGAGCAAGGTGGGAGCGATTCGCCGGGGCGTGCCAATGCTCGTTGTAGTGTTTTCTATCATTGCTTCATTGATCGGAAGCTCTTCGGCAACCGAAATGACGCGCGACCTGGCCCTTAGGCCGGGCATGACCGGCGCCATTGCCGGCCTGCTCTCAGCGGTAATGATGGTCATGCTTACAATGTGTTACGGGTGGAGACCGGGAGAAACGGAAAATCAGAGATAATCCCGGGTCAAGGCCGAAATTCGTTTCACCGTGATTTGGTGGTCATTGCGGCATCCGTCATCAAAGCAGTTCAATTTCGGAGTAAGCATTAACAGCCATGGTCACCGAAGTGCCAACCTTTCGCTGCTTTCTATGCGGCTTCCGGATCAATCCTGAGAGTTGCGAGGGAAGCTACATTCGCGCCTGGAAGGTCACGGTGTGCGCGAACTGCCTGAACGTGAGCCGTGGCGGCATTCAGCCAACAAAGGATATGCTGGCAAAGCTTGGCGCCGCGCATCTCAATTTGACGCTTAATAGGGCTGGCAAAATCGATTGGCCGGAAACAATCGAGGACCCACTCCTTCCCGCCAAACATGCCGCGCGTCTGCAAAACGGGCCTCGGCATGCATTCATTTGGAGGCACACATAGTGCGCCGACCCTGCAAAACGGCTGCTGGAATTCATTTGAGACCCAGATCGCCCACCCGATCACCCGTGGGCTAGCGCCGCAGGCACGAGAGTGACCAATAAGAGCATCCCGGGGATCGATAGAGCGTATTGGCGATGATTGAGCAGGGTCACAACCGCGAAAAAGCTGATAAACCCGCCCAAGAGCACGCCCCAAATGCGCAATTGGGGTACGGCCAGAAAGAGCGAGACCAACAGTTCCAACGTTCCGACGCTGCGATAAAACTGTTTTGGGTACTGCCAAAAACGGTAAGCAGCCCGGACGCGACTAATACCCGTGAGATTGATTAACCCGGCTACTGCGAACAGCACGGCAAGGCCGTATGCGACAAAATCTTCAATGCCGGCGATAGTCATGACGTCCTCCTCAACGCTGAATGAGTGACCAGTTGCGCCATTTAAGTCAGTGTCCCATCTGAACCGGTCCACCGAGCTTGACCTTCCGCAAGCTCAAGGCCAGCGGCACGGCGGCGAGCGAGATCAAGGTCAGCACCCAGAAGGCGTCGACATAGCCCAGGTACGTCGCCTGCTGCTGCACCTGCTGTCCCATCCAGCCGATCGCCTGCTGTTTGGCCTGGGTGAGCGAACTGCCCTGCGCCACGAAGAATTTCGTGACTTGGCTCAGCGCGTTCTGGAACGGCATGCTCGACGGGATGGCGTGCTCGATCAGCCGGCTCTGATGGAACTGCTCGCGATGCGCCAGGACGTTGGAGACGATCGAGATGCCGATCGAGCCGCCGGTGTTGCGCGCCGCGGTCATCAGGGATGAGGCCTGGTCGGTTTTGCCCGGCGGCAGGCCGTCATAGGACGCGGCCATGATTGGGATGAAGATCAATGGCAGTCCGGCGCCCAAGAGGAAGCGCGAGCGGGCGAAGAACCAGAAGCCGAGATCGCCATACGTGTTCG